>NZ_AP018786.1:1830000-2130000 GCF_003609995.1 Sutterella megalosphaeroides | reverse complement strand
GGCTACTGCCGCAACTACGCGATGCTCGAAGCGCTTCAACCCTGGAACCTTCGTATCCTCGGCGGCAACAAGTCGATGCCGGGGGCACTCGGTGACGGGATCCGCGCCTGCCTCTGGGTGGGCGCCAAGATGGACGAGACGCACTCGATGGCGCAGTTCGACCGCAGCGCGTTGCGCCCGGACCAGGAGCCCGGCATCGAGGCGATGAAAAAGACCGACATGGGTACCTTCTGGCCGGGCAGTCAGCCGTGGCTCAAAGTGAATGCCGACGGGGAGCGCTTCTTCAACGAGTCGGGCACCTACGAAGGAATTCTTCACGCGGACGAGTATCAGAAAGGACACTGCCACTATTCGATTTTCGATGCGACCTGGACCGATTTCGTCCAGAAGACGTGCATGGCGGGCTGCGCCCGACTGCATCCGCACGCGAACGGAGCCCGACCGATTTTTGAGTGGCAGTTCATCGAGTCAACGGTTTTGCCGCAGCTGATCGACCAGGGGTTCGTTCAGAAGGCCGACACGATCGAGGAGCTCGCGCGCAAGTTGCATCTGCCTCCCGAGAAACTCGCCGCCACCGTGAAGCGCTACAACGAATTGGCGCACAAGGGCGTCGACGAAGACTTCGGTAAGGAAGCGTTCCGACTCGCCCCGCTTGAGAAGGCGCCTTACTACGGGGTGAAGAACGCCGGGTACTCGCTTTGTACGCTCGACGGCATTCAGATCGACACGCACATGCGGGCGATCGATACCGAGGGCAATTTCATTCCGGGGCTCTACGTGATCGGTCAGGACAGCGGATCGTTCTTTGCGAACACCTATCCGAATCTCATCGGCGGCTTCTGCGCGGGTCGCGCGGCGACCTGGGGGTGGCTCGTCGGTCGGGAATTGGCCGCGGTGTGAATCGCAACCGGGCGCACGTCGACCATGCGTCCCGACTCCGGCAGATGACACAAGGGCGCTTCCACGGGCGGAGCGCCCTTGTTCGCACCCGTCGCCCCGGTGCGTGAAAAAAGGCGATAATTTTCGATCATCCGGGCCAACTCTCCCGTCAGAGGAGGTCGACTTCAGTCAAATTCAGCCGAGTTTATGAAAATTCGTCAGATCAAGGCGTTTCTTGCTGTCGTGCATACCGGAAGCGTGCGTGCGGCAGCCGCCCGTCTCTCGCTGACGCAATCGACGGTCGCCAAAGCGATCTCCGGGCTCGAGGCCGATTTGGGAGCCGAGCTTTTCGACCGCGGTTCGAACGGGTTGCGCTTGAATCGGGCGGGCTTGGAACTTCTCCCCTATGCGGAAACGATCGCCACGAATTCGGATCGGGCGACCGCGGCGGTGGAGGCGATCGTGGCGGGCACGCGGCCCACGTTGCGGCTTGCGGTCACGCCCGTCTTGCAACCCGAGGTGCTCGCCGAAGCGGTCGGGCGTTTTCGCACGAGATTTCCGGACGTGAAAATCGTGTTTTCTAGCGGTTTCCTCTCGGACTGTCTGCCGCTCATCTTGACCGACCGGCTGGATCTCTCGCTTTTGCTCGTAGGGCGTTATCGACATCAGGAGCTCGGACGCCTCGTCGAAGAGCGGCTCTTTGAGGTCGATCAGGGCGTGGTCGCGCATCCGTCGCATCCGATTTTCGAGCCCGGAGCGGACCTGCGTCGTCTTTTTGCCGAAAGCGAGTGGTTGTCCACGGCTCAGGACGAGGATTTTCTGACGAGCGAGCTCGTGAAATTCGGTGCGGGCATGCCGAAGAGTCTGACCATATGCGACTTTTATGGGATCGACGCTCTCAAGGGAAGGCGTCGAACGTTGAGCCTTTCGCCGCTCAGTACGGCGGAGGACCCGCGGTACGAGGGGCGCCTGCAGGCACTGCCCAAGGAAGCATTCCCGCTTGCGCCGTTGAGCGTGTCGTTTTTTCGGCGCAAAGGCATGGAACTTTCGCCGCACGCGGAGTACATGCGCTTTTCGCTCCGAGAAGCGTTCGAGCAGTGGTTGCACGAAAAACCCAGACGATTTGTCCGGTGAGGAAAATAGAAACGAAAAGCCCGAACCGCCGGAGCGCTTCGGGCTTTTTTCAGAGATGTTAAAGCAAGTTAATGCTTACTTCACAAGGCCGAAGGGCCACTGGCTCGTTCCGTAGAAGTTATAGACGTGCTTGTAACCCGATTCAACGAGGATCTTCGAAGCCTTTTCGGCACGAACACCCGACTTGCACTGCACGAGCACCTTCTGGTTGAGGTCGGGGGCGGCTTCGAGCTTGACGCCGGGCTTCAGGGTCGAGAGCGGAACGTTCACGGCGCCCTTGACGTGGCCTTCGGCATATTCGTTGGGCTCGCGCACGTCGATCACGACCACGCCGCCTTCTTCCATCATCTTCTTCGCGACGTCGGGCGTGATCTTCTGGTAAGCGGGATTTTCGTAGGTGAGCGGCGTGGCGGGCTGCGGGTTGACGGGTTCCTGAGCGTAGACCGAGCTGCAGAGCATGGCAACGGCCGAGAAAGCCGCGGCGGCGATACGAAGATTCATAGTCGTTCCGGCGCTTCGACGACGCGCACGCAGGTGCGCGGAAAGCGCCGCCTCCTTTGAAGGGAATGGTTGGTACAAGTTCGGTGATTTCCGTTTTCCGAGTATTCGGAAAAGAAGCGGCGCAGGCAGTCGCCCGTGCGGGCGGCGGTCAGGTCTGCGCGCGACCGAAGGACTACCTTACCGCGTCGAGTGCCAATTCGGGGTCGGGAAAAACACCAGTCGGGGAACAATGCCGCAAACAGTCTGTTCGGAGGTGTCTGACTTTGAATGATGCTCGGATGAACATTCGACACTGCGAAGACGTCTTTTCCAACGGCGAACTTGCTCGTTTTATATGTCGACGGTTGGGGGCAAATCCGGGGTGAGAAAAATAATCGATGGTTTTCCTGGAAAAATCCGATGCCTGATCCAGAGGGGCGAGTCGGAGATTTTGATATTCGGTAAAACTTTCGGAGAGAAATTCTGTTATGTCCAATAATATGGGTCAGCCGGGAGACCTCACGGGGATTTCGGAGAAGCCATAGAAAGCACCTATGACTGAAAAAGTTTGACTGCAAGGTCGGCAATGCAGACGGATCGGGCTCTTTGTTGTATTCCGTCCGCGAAGCGACTACGTTGAATGTGAGTATTCACTCAAAAAAAGGAGGGCGAATGATCTCGAATCGACGACGACTTCTCACCGCTGCGGCCGCCGCAGTTTTCTCAACCCAAACCGTCCGAGCAGCCGAGACGGTGATCGGGACCATTCTCGAGGAGGTTTCCCGCGATCAGTTGCAGCGCTTTGCCGACGAGTATCGTAACGACTGGAAGCGCGATCGCGACGGGACTTATGAGTACCGCGGGCGCCGCTACAACGAGTCGGAGTGGGAGGTGTACTGGCGCAAGCGCTACCGTGAAGAAAAGCGCAAGGATCGCCGGGATCGCGAAGATGAAGTTCGCCGTCGCGACGAAGAGGTGCGTCGGCGCGACGCGTTGCAGCGTCTGAAGGACGCCGCGCAACGGTAAACCCGTTCGGTCGGCCGACTGAATGTCGGCCGACGCTCACGCAGGTTTATCGGCTCTAACAAGCAGCATCATCGGTCGGCGCAACTCATCGGCCAGTCGAGGGTCTGCGGCGACGGCTTCCGGAAGAGGCTTCGGTTCGACGACGTTCCGGAGCACGAATCCCGCGTCGAGGAGCGTTTGCAAGTAGGTACCGAGCGTTCGATGAACTTTGCGTACGCGGTTCCCCAGGAAGTTCGTTTCACGCGGTCCCTCGAATGCGTAGCGATCGACGGGAAAGTACTCGATTTCGCCCCCGGGTCCGTAAATCCAGTCTTGAGAGCCCTGCGCCGTGAAGACCGGATGTTCGACGTTGAAGGCGAAAGTTCCTCCGGGGCGCAACGTGTTGTGAACGACACGCACGAGTCCCGGATAGTCGTCGAGGTAGTGAATGACAAGCGACGCGAGTACGAGGTCGAAAGGACCGCGCCCTGGAAGCGCTTTCACGGCTTCGGGATCGTTCAGGTCGCACGGTTCGTACTCAATTCGAGGATCCGCATTTTCGGTGCGTGCACGCTCAAGCATGCGCTTCGAGGCGTCGAGAGCGAGAACGCGGCGTGCACCTTCTCTCGCAAAGTGCGCGGCGTGCCACCCGTAGCCGCAACCGAGATCGAGCACGTCAAGACCTCTCGCTTCGGGTAAAAGCGCATGCAGCGCGTGCCACTCGGGCGCGCCGGCAAGGCCGAGTCGGCTGCGCGGCATGGCTGCGTAGGCGGAGAAAAAGGCGGGATCGTCGTAGAGAGCTGACATGTTTTAGCGAGAACCGAACGCGATTTGAGGGGCGCGGAAAAACAATCGGGTGCGAGCCCGTTGTCGGACCCACACCCGAAGCGTAGCGCAAAGTCGGACGCCGCCGTGTGTCGTCGATCGACCTTTACGGAACGATGAGCGTCTTGCGCTCGAACGCCCACGGGTCGAGCACCGTACTCACTTCATCGGCAAAGCGACGCGTGGCGCGACATTCGAGGTCGAACGGTTCCCAGCCCGGGTTGCCCGTCTTCGCAAAGCGCACCCAAGCCCCGTGCATGGCGTCGGCCAACGCTTGCGGCGCGTCGGCGCCGTTGATCGCAACGGCAGTCGGGGCGGCGATGGTATCGAAGACGAAAGAAACGTCGCTCGAATGAGCGGCACCGCGCTTCTGCCCGGTCTTCCCCGTCACGGGGCTTTCCCATTCGAACGAATAAGCCCAAACAGGGGTACCGGAGATTGCTAGCGATTCAAGCAGTCGGTTGCAGGGCATGCGGAAAATAAGGTCGCCCTGCATGCGCGTGAAGACTTCGCCCGTCGTGCGGCCGTGGCCCGCGGCGCGGTAGTCTTCGGCGATGCTCGAAGGAAGGCCGAGGCTTGCCGTAAGCATCTTCACGGCGTCGTAGCCGATGCGGTCGATCGCGCCGTTCGGAACGACGTAATTGCGCCACTCTTCCTTCGTGCAACCCGAGATCACGCGAATGCCCGCAGCCGCTCCCGCGCGGATCGCGTCGACGGGGCGATCCTGCAGGATGTCGTGATCGACATAAGGCTTGAAGAGCGCCGTGTTGCCCTGCGAGAAAAGCGACCAGTCGGGGTCCTTCGAGAGTTGGCCGACCAACTTCTTGAAGGCGACGAGTTCGTCGTTGGTGAGCGACGCAAAGCCCGCGCGAGTGGGCGGAACGCCGAGAAAGTCGGCGAGACGCTTCGCAGCCTTGCGTGCATCGGCTTCGTTGCGCCACTGAGCGACGGCCGACGGACTCTGAATGATTGCCTGAGAGAAGAGACCTTTCGTTTTGGGCGAGGCGATGAGGCTCGTCGTGTGCGTGCCGCCCGCGGACTGACCGAAGACCGTGACGCGGTTGGGGTCGCCGCCGAAAAGCGCGATGTTGTCGTGTACCCACTTGAGGCCGAGGATCATGTCCGAGAGGCCGCAGTTCGCATCCCCGTCTTCGAGCTTCAAAAAGCCGTCGACGTTCACGCGGTAATTGAGCGTAACGAGTACGACGCCGTCCTCGGCGAAACGCGTGCCATCAAAACGGAGATCGTTGTTGTCGCAGTTCGTGGAGCCGCCTCCGGGAATCCACACCATGACGGGCAGATCCTTGCCGCCCGCGGGCGCCCAGAGGTTGAGTACGAGCGCATCACCCCCTCCGATCATCCCCGGGCCGTTGCGATCGGGTTGCAGGGGAATCGCCCCCGGTTTCGTGCAGTCGCGCACGCCCGTCCAGGGTTCGGGCGGAACCGAGTGGCGGAAGCGGCGTTCGGGCGTGTAGGGGTTCGCACCGAAGGGGACGTTTCGGAAGACGCGAATGCCGTTGCGAACGCTCCCACGGATTTTTCCCGAGGGCAGCGCGATGATATCGTCAGCAGCGCCGGTGCTCTCTACGGACGCGGGCGTCGCGGCACACCCCGCAAGCGTCGTTGCCAGCAGGGCTCCCGAAGTGCAAAGAAGGTTTCGGCGGGTGATCATGGGTTTCCTCCCTTGAGAAGATGTTTGGGAGGAAGTATCGCCTGCGGGGTTACGCGCGTAAGGGAGGAGCCGATCCCTCTTTTCGGTGCGTTGCAGCTCGTCGAGGGGGAGGCGCAATGCTTCGGTCGATGCGAGGCTACACTGCTTTGCAGACCTGTTACGGGGGGAGAGAAGATGAGCGTTCGAGAAGTGGTTCGGTTGTTTCCGGCAAAGACAGTTGAAACGGGCGGGAGCAGGCGATTGGGGATTTCGGTTTTGGATCACGGCTTGCTGACCGCGCGCGTGTGGCTGGAACTTCGTCGAGTGATGGGGCTTGAAAGCGTGATTCCCGAGGAAGGAGCGCTTTTGGCGGCTGCGCACGACGTCGGCAAAATGAACCCGTTGTTTCTGAAAAAGCTTCTCGATTCGTTGCCCGCCGAGAGCACCGAGGTGAAGCATTGGTCGGAGGTCCTTCGAGGATTCCCCACGGATCTCCAGGAAGTGCCGCATCCGTGCGTCAGTCGAACCGCGGTTGCAGACGAATCGGTGCGCGCGATCGGAGAGGTCGTCGAGCGCCACCACGGGTACGAACCAGCAGAGGCGGAGGACCCCGCCGAATACGTCGCGGCGGGCGGCAGGCTGTGGCAGGAGTATCGCGCGGAAGCGTTGGCTTGGTACAAGCACGAGCTCGGAATCGACAGTTTCCCGAGGCCGCCACGGTCAAAAGCTCGCCGTGCGATGCTCGACTTGTGGGCCGGGACGGTCACGTTGGCGGACTGGATAGCTTCGCAAGTTTCGGAGCCGCTCGAAGAAGCCGACGTTGCCGAAAAAGCAAGAGCGTTGGTGTCTCGGGCGGGGTTCGAGAAGATTCGCGTCGAAGGCGAGCTCGATTTCCGCGCCCTCTTCGGCTTCGAGCCGCGTGCCTTTCAGAAAGAGGCGGGGGAACTCTATGCCGGGCCCGGACTCTATATTTTGGAAGCGCCGATGGGTTATGGAAAGACCGAAGCGGCCTTGTGGTTGGCGTATCGAGCTCTTGCTGACGGACGAGCGCGAGGCATCTACTTCGCCATGCCGACACAGCTCACCAGTACGACGCTCTGGTCGAGGTTTGCTCGTGCGGTGAGAACAATGACGAGTAGCAATATTCCTGTAAATCTGGTTCATCAGGCGGCGCGTCTGCTTGAGGCTGCGATGGGCAAGGAGGCCGCTGCGGGCGGTGAGTGGGCGAGCACGCCGCGCAGAGCTCTTCTGGGCAATTTCGGGGTCGGTACGATCGACCAGTGTCTTTTGGCCGGTCTGCCGGTGCGATTCCATACGGTGCGATGGGCCGGCTTGGTTCCGAAGGTGGTCGTCTTCGACGAAGTTCATTCGTACGATGCTTATACGACGACGATTTTGCAGTCCGTGGTTCATACGCTTAGGTTGCTTGGGTGTACCGTCATTATTCTGAGCGCTACCCTAACACGGAGAGTTCGATACGAACTGCTCGGTGAAGAGGCGAAAGGCGTTGTCGAAGAAAACTCCGACGGTCCCATTCGTCTGACTGCGATGACCGAATCGTCTTACACCGTTCGAGTCTTGCCTTCCGAACGCAAGCTTGACGTGCATCTGCGCGTGACTGACGATCAAGCCGTCGTCGAAAAGGACGTTATTGCTCGTGTGCGTCGAGGCGAACGAGTTCTGTGGATTGAAAATACGGTCGGGGACGCTCAGGCTGTTTTTCGTCGTCTCTCTGAAGTCATCCCGTCCGGACTGCTTCACGGACGCTTCCGGCCTGTCGAGCGATTGTCGCTTGAGGAGAGCTGGACCGCAGCTTTTGCGCCGAAAGCCGAAGAACGCTCGCAAAAGGGGCTTTTGCTTGTGGGGACGCAGGTCTTGGAAATGAGCCTCGACTTGGATGCCGACTACTTGGTGACTCGAATTGCGCCGATGGATCATGTGTTGCAACGGATGGGGCGCCTCTGGAGGCACGAGCGCACCGTGCGCCCCTCGGGGTGCGCGATCCCGGGCATGACCGTTCTGGTGCCCGGGCCCGACGAGATCGCCCGCGGAGAGTTTGGGACATCGGGAGTGATCTACGCACCTTACGTACTCTGGAAAACCTACCGGGCTCTCGAGGCTCGGGACCGTATTTGCTTCCCTGACGATATTTCCGAGTTGCTTGAGACCGCGTACGGCAACGATGACGAGCTTCCCGAGCCGATTCGCAGATTGCTTGAGGACGTAGACGCGAAGCGGCTCCGGATGAGCGGCTCGGCGTTGGTGAAGATGAGTATCTCGGGCGGTTCGGATCGCGTCCCCTGCACGCGCTGGATCGAAGGGCCCGAGGACGAGCTTCTGATTTTGGATACGGAGTTCCCTGCCGAGAACGCATCAAGCGCGGAGTTGACGCTGTGGTGCGAAGAGCGGCTCGTGCGTACCCCTTTCGTCCTCGTGCGAGACGAGTTGCCGGAGCTGCCCGCCAAGCTCAGAAAGTTTCTCACCGAATCGCCACGATTCGGACGAAATCGCACGGCCGTAGGCCTGGCGGCCCCCGGCGGCGAGATCCGGGGCGTAAGGACTGTGCGAGGACGTTTGATCTATACCAAAAGAGAGGGCCTTTTCACGGAATTGTCGGAAGAGGAAGTTTGTGTGCGTCAGTGATTGACGCAATGAGGGGTAAAGTACTTCAAGAAATAAAAGGAGGAGCGCATGTTCTCTTTACTTACCAAGCCCTGGATCCCCGTGGCAGGGCGAGACCCGGTGTCACTGAACGAACTTTTCGAGAACGATGAGGCATATGAACTGTGCGGTCCGGTCGCGGATCAGCTGGCGTGCTTTCTGTTTCTTCGCGCATTGACGCAGCGTGCCTGTGAGGATGCCTTGGAGTATCGTGAAGATTGGCAGGATTTGACGTCGAAAGTGTTTCGTCGGAAAGTTCTGGATTACTTGCATAAACATGAAGCGCTTTTTGATTTGGAAGGGGAAAAACCATTTCTGCAGTATGTTGCTCTCCGTTCGATGAAGGCAGAAAAGAGCTGGAATTTGTCTGAATTGAGAGTTGGAGTTTCAACGGGTAATACAACAATTTTAACGGAAAGAGAAAGTTCTTCTCCTTTAACAGTTTCGGAACTAGTATGTAGTATCCTGCGTCTTGTCGCATTTCCATGGGGTGGAAAATATCACGACAAGTCAATCACTCTTCAGCAAGGATTGATTAAGAATAAAGCTACTGGAAGGGCATTGACTATAGGGATGTATGGGTATCTCCATAATTTTGCTTGGGCGGATGGTTTGGTTGAAACGCTTCGCTACAATCTTCTTACAAAAGAAGATATCGATAAAGTTAAATATATTAAGGGGATGGGGGTTCCAGCTTGGGAGAGATTGCCGGATGATGAGGGAGATTTTCGTTTTACACTGTACGAGTTTCTCTTTCCAGTATCCAGGTTCTTCTTGATACAGGGTGATAGAGTAATCGTTACTGATGGTGTGAGGCCAGACTTGAGCCCGGGAATGGTTCCGCCAAGTGTTTCTGTTCGGGAGTTCATGACGTCCAAGAAAAATAATAAAAGCAAAATTGAAACTCTAGACGCAAAGTGTTTCAGTTTGCCGTGGCGTCACATTGGTGAGATTTTGCCCTTTTATTCGAAAGAAACTAAAGGATGGCATTGTGTTCAAACTGAAGCGGTTCGTGATCGAAAAGGAAGAAAAGGCGTATGGTCATTGGGGATTCAGGTTAGCTATAAATCTGGTGATCAATACGTGACCGCTAACGATGGATTTGTATCTCAGGTTTTTAAATTTCCCGATGAAGAATCAAGTGCTGAGGTGGCTTATGCTCGGTATCATGTGGAGATGAAAAGGCTTGAGAAACTTGTTGGACTTCTTAGTAAGGCAACAAATAGTTATTGGAGTGATCTTCGTATTGGTAAAAATCTTCCCGAAAGAATAAAACAAGCCGAACAGAATTTCTGGTTCGAATGCGATAAGTTGAAGGATGAGCTTGAAATTTTGTGCGATACGGGGGACGTAAAAGCCTATCGTGCAAAGACAAGAGAATTAGTTGGAAAATCTTTCGATCGAATGTGTCCAAAAATTCCTGGTATTAAGAGGCTAGAGGCTTGGGCAAAAAATCGGCCTTTTTTGAAAACAAAGGATGCGAAATGAAATCAGAGAGCACTTCAAGTAATCGTGCAGCTGCTTTTGTTCAAAATATGATCGAGCTTTGTAAAAGATCGAACGGCGCTCGGTCGGCCTTGCGACGAGCAGCTAGCCAGGAACAGGAGGCATGTATTTACATGTATCTTTCTCCCTGGATCGATTTGACAGACAACAGAAAACGAAAGATCTATACTTTAGTTGCTAGTATGTTGGCATCTGAAAAAGATGTTGGCTCCGGTTCTTTATCTCTTGGAAAAGTACTTCAACTAGCAGTAAAAAAACGAATAAAAAAAGATGGCTCAAATAAAGAACCTCCATCGGATCCTCGATTTCGTCGTCTATTGGCCACAGATGGAGTTGATGACGCGCTTTTGGTGTTGCGTCCCATAATTCGTCTGATTCAAGCAAGATGCCCGGGGCAGCTGGATTATGTTTCGCTACTTCGTGATCTGGAATGGTATGACGAAAGAGTACGTATCCGATGGGCTCGGGATTTTTTCCGGACTGTTGAAGAACAGGAGGATATCTGATGCAACTCTATGCGACACAAATGATTCTGTCGCCTATGGCGCAAATTCGTTTGAAAGTGACAGATACCTATTCGTTGCATCGATTGGTCATGGATCTCTTCCCGCATCGCTATGATGGTCAAGGATCTGAGTTGCCCTCTGGTATCCAATGGGTCGATTGTGGAGAACATATTTTTGGCAGAGAAATTCGCATCTTGTCGAAAGTCTCACCATGTGTTTTAAACTTCGGAAACTCGGGGGTGGAGGATTGTAAGATAATCACCAATCCTATACTGGAATCTTTTTTTGATAAGGAGACTTATAGATTTTCGTTGGTAGCAAACCCTTTTGTTTGTAAAGGTTCCGGTCAAAGAATTCCTATTCGGGATGAGTTGGAAATCGGGAAATGGTTGGATATGAAAGCCGAAGGATCGGGATTTAAGGCAGTAGAAAAGAATGTTGATCGTATTAGGCCTCTGATTTTTAATAAAGGAAGAAATCGAATTACATTGCATACGGCGAGAATATCCGGTGTCCTGAAGGTTCAGGAAAAAGAGAAATTTATAGAGACAGTTGGACGAGGGATTGGGAGAGGTCGGGCGTGGGGCCTTGGACTCTTGCAGCTCTCACTGAAAATCTAAGGAGAATTGAATGAAACCTATTATTGAATTCCATATCATTCAGTCTTTTCCGGTTTCATGTCTGAATCGGGACGACGTTGGAAGCCCCAAGACGGTCACAATTGGTGGTGCGCCCCGAATCCGGGTGAGTTCGCAGTGTTGGAAACGTGCTGTTCGCACAAAGCTTCATGAGCTCGGTGTTACTCTCGGTATTAGAACGAAGAAAGTGGCTGAAGTCCTTGCTGCCAAATTGCAGGAAAAAACAGGGACTGAACAGAAAAAAGTGGCTTCGGCAATGGCCAAAATCCTGAGCGATGATACTTTGCTCTATCTCACGGACTCCGAGTACAATAAAATTGTTGACTGCCTGTTGGAGTGCAATCTTGATGTATCGAGTTCAGAGAAAAAGATCAAAGCTCTGTTGAAAAAACTTAGCGCTACGCCATATGACGGTCTCGACATTGCTCTTTTTGGGAGAATGGTTGCAAAGGCTGCTGAAATGAATGTTGAAGCAGCATGCTCATTTAATCATGCTTTTAGCACTCACAAGGCAGCTCCGGAGCTTGATTTCTTCTCGGGTCTTGATGATCTGAGGGAGGAAGATGAAGCTGGAGGCGGTCATTTGGGTGTTAATGAGTTCAGCTCCGCTACCTTCTACCGATATATTTCGCTCGATGTGCAGCAGCTTATTGATACGCTTGGTCTTGAAAAGAGAGAGGATATTGATTATGCTATTTCGAGTTTTGTAAAGGCAATATATTTGGCAGTTCCGTCGGCGCGACAGAAGACGATGGCTGCTTCTAGTGTTTGGGATTTTTGCCGCTGTTACATCAGGAAGGGGCAACCTTTGCAGTGCGCTTTTGACTCTCCGGTAAAACCTGGGAATGGCGGTGGCTATATTGAGCCGAGCATCAAAACAATGCTGAGTGAATTGGACTCTAAGGAATCTCGATGCGGTTCTCTTTTTGGTAAGAAGTCGTGCATCGATTTTGGCGAAGGAACTGAATGTCAGAATATTGATGTTTTGATCAAAAATATTCTGGATGCTGTGCATCATGACTAAAAGTCTATTGCTATGGCTGGAAGGGCCGTTGCAGAGTTGGGGGGATCGAAGCCTTTTCGGTTCTCGTGAAACTCTGCCGTTTCCGACAAAATCAGGAATAATTGGCTTGCTCTTCTGTGCAATGGGAAGAGGTGGAACACAAGAAGGTTCTCTTGAGGAACTTCGTTCATCTAAACTGGATGTCTATTGCCTTCAACGGAAGGATTCACAAGTTCTTCCAGCTGTCATTTCGGACTTCCATATGGTAGGGAATGGCTATGATGATAGAGATCCCTGGAGTTATCTTCGCATTCCTAAAAAATCAGATGGAAAAAAGGCCAATAATGGTGGTGCCAAGTTGACCCGGAGATACTATCTGCAAGATGCAGCTTTTGCTTGCATCTTAACGGTTCCGGAGAGATGGTCCATTGCCATGGTGAATGGGCTTAAGAATCCAAAATGGCCAGTCTATCTTGGGAGAAAAGGATGCCCACCTTCAGAGCCGATTTTTTCCGGTTGCTTTGCGACACCTGATGAAGCTAGATTAGGGCTAATAGAGCTTCTGAAAGAATCTTCTTGGATTCCTTTTGAGAAGATCACAGAGGATTGGAGTGGAGGTCATATCGGCGGGATGGTCTTGTATGACGTTCCAGTTACTTTTGGAATGCATAAAAAATATGCATCACGAAAAGTTATTCGGACCCCAATCGCAGAGGTTTGAGCTAAACCCTGGAGTACAGCCATATGGCAATATATGGTTCTTTCGCTAAAGAGTAATACAAGATCTTGCTGTATTCCCCGCGCAAGCGGGGGTGTTTCCGGGACCTACACGCTCCGGGCCTTTTCGATCCCGTATTCCCCGCGCAAGCGGGGGTGTTTCCGGCTCGGCGGGCGGCCTTTGTCTTGGTCCCGTGTATTCCCCGCGCAAGCGGGGGTGTTTCCGCGGACTGGACGGGCATGCAGTTCGGTATGAAGTATTCCCCGCGCAAGCGGGGGTGTTTCCGACGATTGCGGGCGTTCCGCACGTTTTCGCGTGGTATTCCCCGCGCAAGCGGGGGTGTTTCCAGCTTCAGTCTGAGAACAAGGCGGCAAAGGAAGTATTCCCCGCGCAAGCGGGGGTGTTTCTGACGCCCGACTCGATCAAGTTCAACGCCGGTCGGTATTCCCCGCGCAAGCGGGGGTGTTTCCGGCGCGGGTTGCGGGGCTCGGAGCAATACCAAGTATTCCCCGCGCAAGCGGGGGTGTTTCCGTCGTACGTACCGGGCGCGTTGTGGTCGGCCAGTATTCCCCGCGCAAGCGGGGGTGTTTCCTCATCCATCGCGGCATTGTGCTGGCGGCGCGCGTATTCCCCGCGCAAGCGGGGGTGTTTCCTGATGAGCGCACTCGTCCCAGTCCTCGGCATTGTATTCCCCGCGCAAGCGGGGGTGTTTCCGGGCATCGGTTGGCCTTTTCGGCCGCACAGGGTGGTATTCCCCGCGCAAGCGGGGGTGTTTCCTCATCGACTCGATCACCAAAGGAGGAAACCAAGTATTCCCCGCGCAAGCGGGGGTGTTTCCTGAGACGTGCGTTTGTCAAGCGTAGCGAGAATGTATTCCCCGCACAAGCGGGGGTGTTTCCGTGACGAGTTTGAACGCCGCAAAGGCGCCCGCGTATTCCCCGCGCAAGCGGGGGTGTTTCCCTTGCGATTCTCGTTGTCGACCTCAACTTTCAGTATTCCCCGCGCAAGCGGGGGTGTTTCCGGCAGGCTTCAAGCGCGAATCACGCGCCATATGTATTCCCCGCGCAAGCGGGGGTGTGACTTTCTTTGATGGTTAATTATTCGTTAATTGATGAACTAAACGCAAGAATATAGATTTGTCAATAGGCAAACATTAAGTCTTATTAAGGCTGTGTTTTCTTTCGTATGTAGGAGATTTATTTGTTTCGATGGTTATTTGAATGTTAGGTGGATTTATGGCAAGAAAGATATTTTTAAAGTTGACGAGGGATTTATATCCACAAGTTAAGGATAGATATCCGTATGTCTATCTTGAGCATGGAAGATTGGAGGTTGACGATAGTAGCGTCAAATGGATTGATTCGGAATGCCATGTTGTTCGCATACCTATTGGTCTGGTTGCTGCTATCTTATTGGGGCCTGGAACAACTATTACGCATGAAGCTGTCAAGATTCTCTCTTCGGCAGGATGTACGGTCTGCTGGATAGGCGCGGAAGGTTTGGCGTTTTATGCTTCTGGCGTATCACCAACATCGGACTCTAGAAATCTGCTGCGACAAATTACAATGAGTTGTGATCCTGATTCCCGTTTATTGGTTGCGCGTCGCATGTTTTCTCAACGATTCCCGGGGCTTGACTTGGGTGATAAGTCAATACCGGAGATGATGGGAATGGAGGGTATTCGAGTCCGGAAAATGTATTCCGAGATGGCTCAAAGGTACGGTGTAGATTGGTCAGGTAGAGCTTATATTCCGGGAAGACCCAAAGACAGTGATTTGGTGAACTCTATTTTAACTTTCAGCAACGGTTTACTTTATGGCGTTGCAACGACAGTTATTGTTGCCATGGGATATAGCCCACGGGTTGGTTTTGTTCATTCTGGGTCACCAATGCCATTTGTTTATGATATGGCAGATTTATATAAAAAATTCTTGACAATAGATTTGTCTTTTTCGATGGCATCCAGAATGGATAAATCCGGATTTGATAGAAAATCAGTTATCGATGAGTTTTGTTCGCGGGCGCTTGAGATGAATCTTTTGGAGGTAATGGCGAATGATATTGTCGAGATTTTGAGGGAGCCGAAATGCTAGTCATATCCGCAAAAGACATACCGCCTTCTATTCGAGGGAAACTGAAGGGATTTTTCATTGAAGTTAAGCCGTATGTCTTGGTTTCCGGTGTCTCGGATGCATTGGCAAGAAAGATTGTTGAGGAAATCGTCAAGGCTTGTGGAAATGACTATGAAATGACGATTTTGGAATCTCTTCGTAGACCGCCGGGATATAAGGTTTGGTATTTAGGTCGGCCTGATGGCAATAAAATTATTGAGATAACAGGGATGCAGTTGCTGTTGGAGGATTGATTTCCTGGAAAAATGACAATTTTTAGAAGTGCCGTTTGTAAAAAATGTTTCTTTTAAAATAAAAAAGCCCGAACAGTATGAACTATTCGGGCTTTCTTATTTGGCGGAGGCGATGAGATTCGAACTCATGAACCCTTGCGAGTTGCCGGTTTTCAAGACCGGTGCATTCAACCGCTCTGCCACGCCTCCAAAAAGATCATTGGATTGTACTGAAGAGGAGCGGATTTTTCAAATCCGCATATCGCGGATGAGGAACGGGCCTCAGGGCGCGACTTCTTGAGGCTCGCCGTGTTGCGGACGCCGTGCGGCGAGCTTCGGATAGACGAGCAGGCACCCGATGAAGAAGGGAAGGCCGACGATGAGCGCCAGGCGCTGCTCGGGGTCGAAGGCCAGGCCGACGCAGGCGATGCAGCAGAGCACGATGGCGGCCACGGGTACGAACGGGAACCAGGGTGCGCGGTAGGGGAGCTCGTCGAGCGACCGACCTTCTTCAAGCCAGCGCTTTCGGAAGTTGATGTGCGCGAGACTGATCGACATCCAGACGACCACGACCGAGAAGCCGCAGAGAGCCGTCAAGAAGACGAAGACCGTATCGGCCGCCACGACCGAGGTGACGAGCGTGGCCCAGCCGCCCAGCATCGAAACGACGAGCGCCGTGACGGGGAGGCCGTTCTTGCTTTGCTTGGCGAGAGCCTTGGGCAGCATGCCGTCCTTCGAGAGCGACCAGAGCATGCGCCCGCTCGCGAAGAGGTTGGCGTTGGCGGCGGAAACGACGGCCGTGAGAATCACGAAGTTGAAGATGCTCGCGGCGTAGGGAATGCCGAGGCGTTCGAAAATCGTCACGAAGGGGCTCTTGAGGATCGTCGCTTCTTCGGGCGGAAGAAGCGCTGCGAGAATGACGATCGTACCGATGAAAAAGACGACGAGGCGCACCACGGTCGTGCGAATCGCCATCGGGATGACGCGCTGCGGGTTTTCCGTTTCACCCGCAGCGACCCCGATGAGTTCCGTACCCGAGAAGGCGAAGAAAACGGCCACCATGGTCGTCACCATCGGGAGGATGCCGTTCGGGAAGGGGCCCGCTTCGGTGAGGTTCTTGAAGTAGGGGGCGGGCGAGCCGTCGGCCAGCGGAAGAACGCCGAAGACGGCGAGACCGCCCAAGATGATGAAGACCTGAATCGTCACCACCTTGATGAGCGAGAAGACGAATTCGCCTTCGGCAAAAAGTCGACTCGTAAAGACGTTCATGCCGAGAACAAGCACGCAGAAGACGAGACACCAGAGCCAGACCGGCGTGTCGGGGAACCAGTACTGCATGGAGAGGCCCGCGCCGAGAAGGGACGTCCCGACGCAGACGGTGCAGGTGAGCCAGTAGAGCCACGCGACGGTGAACCCCACGCGCGGAGAAATGTACTTTGAGGTGTAGAGGTGGAAGCTTCCGGTGTGGGGCATCGCCACGCAGAGTTCGCCGAGCGACAGCATGACGAAATAAACGAGCGTGGCGCCGACGAGGTAGGCGAGAACGGTGCCGAGCGCGCCGACTTCACCGATCACAAACCCCGTGTTGAAAAAAAGACCCGTTCCGATCACGCCGCCCAGGGAGAGCATGATCAGATGTCGGGCCTTCATCGTGCGTTCGAAGGAAGAGTCGTCCACGGCGTGGGACGTATGCGGCGTTGTATCGGCGGACATGAGTAAGGGGATTCGGATTTTTTGTAAGGCTGGAAAAACGGCCGACGGCTCCGGTTCGGGAGGGTGAAGACGTCAACCGATGAAAAAGGCACGACATTGTACCTAAGCTCAAGGCCTTACGCAAAAATCTCACGCGGAGACCGCGGCATGCCAACAAACAAAAACCCCGACCGGGGCCCGGTCGGGGAGAAGATTTCGTGCGGGTACTGCCGCCGGGGATCAGCGAGGCGCTTTGAGGCCCCAGGGCTCGATGTCGTGGCACGTCTGGCACGTGGTCGTGCTGGGTTTGTGCTCCTTATGACAGTTGACGCACTGGTCGTCGCGGCCGAAGTGGAAGTTGTCGTGCGGGTTGACGGGCGCGATGCTCGTCTTCGTCTCACCCGTCACGGGGTTCGTAAAGCTCGTCGTGAAGTTGAAACGCTCGGTGGCTTTGACGATGTCGTCGGACTTGTGGCACGTGAGACAGGTCGAGCGGTCGGGCGCCGTAAAGCCCTTCGCGTGACAGGTGGAGCATTCAAAGCCCTTATGCTTCAGGTCGACGGCCGAGGCCTGAAAGGTCGGGGTGAGAAGGAGGGCGGCGAAGGCCGCGGTAAGGAGGTGCTTTTTCATGGATGACATCCTTGTCAGAGGCTCTTCTTGGCGGAGTTGACGGCGCTTTCGGCGGCGAGCATGCCCGTCACCGAGCAGTCGGGCATCGAGCAGGCCGTAAGACGCTCGGCACCGTGAATGCCGCCCGCGGCTTCGCCGACCACCCAGAGCCCGGGAAGGGGCGTGCCGTCGGAGAGCTTGAGCGCGCGCGCTTCGGTGTCGGTAAGGATGCCGCCCGGGCAGTAGTCCCAACGCGCGGTCATCGGAATGCCGTAGAAGGGGCCGGTCTTGCCGATCGGTCGGACTTTGCGGCCCGAGCGCTCGAGGTCCTTGCCGAAAGCGGAGTCGCGACCCGCGGCGATGTCGGCGTTGTACGCGTCGATCGTCGCCCGGAGCGCCTTCGGATCCGTCTCGAAGTGACGGGCGAGGGCTTCGAGCGTGTCGAACTTGTACATCGTGCCGTTGCGACCGTTGAGGCCCGCAAGGCTCTTGGCGGCGCGACCGAGGTTGTGGAAGAGTTCGAGCGCGGCGTCGTCGTAGACGATGAAGGGCATCTTGCCCGACGATTGACGAACGCGCATGCTCGCGAGTGCAATAGCGTTGCGCCCGAGCGACTCGGCACAGTAGCGTTTCCCGGTTTTCGCGTCGATCGCGACGCCCCAAATGAAGTCTTCGGTCGGCAGAGCGAAGCTGAAGCGGTAGAGACCGAGCTGCACGGGACGGGCGCCCGCACGGATCATGCTCTTCAGAGCGCCGGCCGTGGCGCCTTCGGAGCAGGAGTTCGACGTGTGCTCGAGGTAGGGCACTTCGTCCTTCATGAATTCCTTGTCGCGCGCGTAGCCGCCCGTGGCCATGATGACGCCCTGACGAGCGCCGAAACGCTTGACGGCGCCCGATCGGTTGTCGCGGTCGTCGTTCGGAAGCGACGCGTCGAAGAGGTAATGGGTGCGCACGACGACGCCCGTCACGCCGGTTTCGTCGAGAATCAGCTCGTCGAGCTTCGTCGAAGGCATGACGGTGAGGTTCGGGTAGCGCTCGAACGACGCCCAGAGGCTGCGCAAGATGCCCGCACCGCCCCCTTCGGCGATGAGACAGCGCTTGGCCGAGTGGCCGCCGAGCTTCAGAAGATTCTTCCACTTCACGCCGTGCTCGGCCATGACCTTTTGAGCACGAGCGGTGTTGCGCGCCACGTTGAGGGCGCGTTCGCGGTCGGCAAGGCCGCCCGCCACCTTGGCCATGTCGTCGACCATGGCTTCGGGGGTGTCTTCGATCCCTTCGGCCTTCTGACGATCGCTGCCGACGCACGAGAAGTCAAGCGCGCTGTAGCGCGACGTGCCGCCGAGGCGATTGAGCTTTTCGATGAGAAGCGTCTTGGCGCCCGAGCGGGCGGCCACAAGCGCGGCCATCGTGCCGCTGATGCCCGAACCGACGACGATGATGTCGTAGACGGCGTCAAACGCGGGAGCCGTGCTTTCGTTTGCACGAGCGGTCGGAGCGAGAAGGGAGCCGGAGCCGGCAAGGCCGAGGCCCGCGGCGGCCCGACCGAGGAAAGATCGACGGGAGGTCTGCATGGGATTTCTCCGAAGGGAAAAACCGTACGGTAATCCCGGTTTGTTGCAAAAAGATTGCAACCGCGTTTCAATCGTCGCTCTCGTCGCCGTAATCGTCGTCGTAGTTGGAGAGATCGCCGAGGAGGTACCCGACAGAGGAGTACGACGAAAGCACGCGAGGCGAGAGGCCGAGTCCCGCGATTTTTTTCCGCAGTCGAGCAATCGCCACGCGAAGGTGCGAGGTGTCCGCGTACGGATCGTCGGGCCATCCCACGCGAAGGAGTTCTTCGTAGCGCACGACGTTTCCCGGGCGTGAAACGAGCGGCGTGAGGAGCCGCAGCTCGCGTCCGGTCAGAGCGGCCGAGCGACCGCGCCACTCGATGCGACACCGTTCGGCGTCGAGAAGAAAGTCGCCCGTCGAAATGCGGCTCTCCTCGCTTCGATCGGCACCGTGCCCGCTTCGGCGCAAAAGCGCCCGAATACGGAGTTCCAATTCCGGCAACGAAAAGGGTTTGACGAGGTAGTCGTCCGCCCCCGTCGTGAAGGTGCGCCGCTTGTCGTCGAAAAGATCGCGCGCCGTCAGAATGATCACCGGCACGTCGCTCGTTTCGCGCAGACGCGCGAGCGCTTCGTGCCCGTCCATCTCGGGCATCATCAGGTCGAGGAGCACGAGATCGGGCTTCACGGAGAGCGTATGGAAAAGCTCAAGGGCGGTCTTGCCGTCGCAGGCTTCGCTCACGGCAAATCCTGCGGCCCTGAGATGCTCGGCGACAAGCTCGCGAATGCGCGGTTCGTCGTCGGCGACGAGGATGAGGGGTTGGGTCATAAATGCCTCGCGAACCTCCGTCGTTGTAAGAAAGCAGTGCGTCAACCGGCCCGATCGGTCGTCAAGGCGAGGGTTGCGGCAGTCGAAGCGTAAAGCGTGTGACGCCCCCGGCGCAAGAAGCTTCAAGCGTGCCGCCGTGCGCGGTGCACACGGCCCGACAAATCACGAGCCCCAGACCGGTGCCGCCCGTGCGGCGTCGCGTTCCTTGAGAGACCTGATAGAAGCGGTCGAAAATACGCTCCAGGTCTTCGGGTGCGATGCCGATGCCGCGGTCGCACACGTCGATGACGATGTCGTTTCCCTCGCGCCGTGCCGTCACCGCGACGACGGGCTTTTTGTCGGGTTTCGCGTAGCGGCACGCATTCGTAAAGAGATTGACAAACACGTCGGTGAGGGCACTTGCGTCCGCAAAGATGCACTCCGCCTCCTCGTCGACCGAGACCGAAAAGTCGAAGTCGTACCTCGCGCGTACGAGCCGTCGGGCTTTGCGCAGGAGGGGATCGAGCTGAACGACGCTCGGGTACACGGTAAAGGTGCCCCCGTCGATGCGCGCGACCGAGAGCCAGTCGTGAACGATGTGTCGCAAATGGTCGAGGTCGCGATCGAGCGCTCGCAGTCCTTCGTGGGGCCCGAGCGTGCTCTCGAGCCGTTCGACTTGCAGGCGGCATGCGGTGACGGGGGTCTTGAGTTCGTGCGCTACGATCCCGAGAAGGTCGTCCTTCATGCGCTTCAAAGCTTCTCGATCGGTGACCGACTCGACGAGCAGAGCGTAGCCCTCCGCAAGCGTCGAGCGTCGCGCGGAAAAGGGGAAAACGTGCAGCGCAAAGGTTTCGAGCCTGCCGTCGTCATTGCGCACGTCGACCGTCGTCGTGTCGGCGGCATCGGGCGTAGTCCAGTGCGCGCGCGCTTCGTCGACGAGACGCTCGGCCACGCGGTCGTTCAGAGACGTCGCCGCACGGTTTCTGAGGTGCGGCTTCCAGTCGGCGTCGAGCAGCAGGAAGGGAAGCTCGATTCCGTCGAAGACCGATCGGAAAAGGAGCTCCTCGGCCTCGAGTTCGCGCGCGCGTTGCTCGGCGGTGGCGGAAAGTTGAGCGTTTCGCGCGTCGAGCGCACGGCGCACCTCGCGATAGACGCGTTGCACGTGACGCAACTCGTCGGGACCGCGCCGGATGGTCGTGCGGTCCGTGCCGAAACCCCGTGCGTCGAGATCCTCTTCCAACTGTCGGAACGCCCGACGCAGCGGTCGGCCCGCGGCCCAGCCCGCAACGAGCGTGAGAAGCAGTACGGCGCTTGCCAAAAGTGCGGTACGTCGCTCGATGCGGCGCCGCTCCGCGGAGCGCAGGCTTTCGGGCTTCGAGACGACAATGGCCCAGCCGGAGACGGAGTCGGGGAGGTGCGCTACGGTGACGAAGCGTCGCGCCGAGCCCAAGCCGATCAGACTGCGATCGTCGGGTACTTCGGGCCAGGTTCGCACGTGCGGCGCGGTCGAAGCGGGCCAGACGATTTGGCGCTCGGGCGTAAGCACCGTGAGCTGAAGCCCGCGCGAGGAAAGCGAGCCTTCGATTTCATGCAAAAGCGCCTCAAGCTCGACGGCTCCCGACAACAGCAACTCGGGCGATCCCGGGACATCCGCCGCAAAGGTCAGGATGGGCGGCGCTTCGCGGTTTTGGGAGCTTGTGAGAACGGGGGAAAAGGCGACTCCCTCCAGCCCCCGGCGTTTGGCGGCGACGTGCCATCGGGTCGAATGGTCGACGCCGAGAAGAGCGCGGCCGTCCGAAGCGTGCGGGGGATAAAAGGCCGCCACGCGAGCGCTCTCGGGTGCGAGGCGGTCGACGTGCAGATTGTTGAGCGTCGGGAAGCTTTTGACGACGTCGCGTAGCAACAGTTCGACCTTTTCGGGCGAAACGGGCGTCGGTTCGGCGCGCGCCGCCTCGCCGACCGAGCGGGCCGCGTAGCGCGCGAGCTGCGCGAGCGTTTCGAGCCGCTCTTCAACGAGACGCGCCGCTTCGTGCGCGGCGCGGGACTGCTCGGCATCGCTTTCGAGAATGCGACGATCGACGTCCCCGCGCTGGAGCACGCTCCAAGCGAAAAAGGGCACGATCGCCGTCGCGGTCAGTGCGAGTGCGATGTACGAACGGAATCGCATCGACTTACTTCAGATGACGCAACATCTGCGCGGCCGAGGGCTCGATCCCGCCCGAGGCCGGATCCTGCATGAGTTCGGCCAAACGGTCGGCGGCGTCGGGCGTCACGAGAATCGAACGGGCTTCGCGGTCGCGCGAGGCAATGAGCTCGATGCGACGAAGGAGTTCGGTTTCAAGATCGGTGCCGTCGCGCTCGCAGACGGCACGCGCACGCTCAAGCGTTTCGGCGGGAACGGAAAGAGTCAGGACGATATCGGACATGGTCGTATTCTCCGGAGGGGCTGAGGGGAAAGGGGAGAACGGGAGAACGGTGCGTCGGCAACGCTCGGGTCAGGCGGCCTCCGTCGCATCCGAGCCGAGCCGCGACTCGGTTTGCGGCTTCCCGGCGCTCTTCGGTTGCGGGAGCTGCGCGAGCACCACGGCGCCCGCCATCAGAACGCAACCGAGGAGTTCGCGCTCCGAAAGTACTTCGCCGAGAATCGCCCATCCGGCAAGCACGGAGACGACGCTCTCAAGACTCATGATAAGGGAGGCGACGGTGTCGTTCATGCCGCGTTGCCCGACGATCTGGAGGGTATACGCAAGGCCGTTGCTCATGATGCCCGCCCAGAGAATCGCAATCAGGGCGCCCCGGAGACCCTCGATGGTCGGGTCTTCGAAAATCAGCATCATCAGCGCGGCGATGACGGAGCCGAAGGCAAACTGCGTGACGGCAAGCTCCACCCCGTCGACGCGCGTGACGAAGTGCGAGATGACCAGGATGTGGAGCGAAAAAACGAAGGCACAGAGGAAAATGAAAAAGTCCCCGAGCTCGATCGAAAAGCCTTCGGGCGGAACGCACAGGTACCAGAGACCGACGAGCGAAAGGACGACCGCGACGAGCACGAGCTTGGAGACGCGCTTTCCGAGAAAGAACCCGAGAAATGGGACGATCACGATGTAGAGCGCCGTGATGAAGCCCGCTTTGCCGACCTCGGTGTCGTGAACGAGCCCGAACTGCTGGAGCGATTCGCCCGCAAAAAGGCACAAGCTGCAAAGGAAACCCCCGAGAAGGAGCCGCTTGCGGTACGCGGGCGTCGTGCGTTCGGCGTAGGTGTCGGGCCGGTTGCGGGCGAGACGACGACGGGCGAAAAACACCCAGGGAAGCAGAACGAGCGTGCCGAGCGCCATGCGGGACGCGGTGAACGTAAAGGGACCGACGTGGTCCATCCCGACCGACTGGGCGACGAACGAGAGCCCCCAGATGGTGGCGGTGAGTAGAAGCAGGAGCGATTGGCGCAGTTCGAACAGCATGAGTGTCTCCGAAGATGTTCTGCCATTGTGCCTGCGATTCGGGCGTCTCGGGCCCCGTCAAGCTAAGGAAAACACCCGAGTTACAGGGAAAAGGATGAAAAATCGGGGACCTGACGGGCGGTATGATGAATGAAAAAACCCGTTCTCCATTCTTTTTCGACCCTCCGAGGCAGCCCGATGCGCCCGACCCCCGATCCCGAACTCCCGGAACTTCCCGAGCATTGCGACGTCTACGACCGGCTCGGCCTCACGCGCGAGAAGCTCGAATACATGCTCGAGCACGCCGCGAGCGAGCGCATGCCCGACGGCGTGCGCGAGGTACGGCTCTTTCTCGCGGACGTGGCGGACGCGTTCGCGACGACCGTGCCCGTGCCGCTTCCGTACGTCGACATGAACGAAGACATCGTCGAGTACGTCGAAGACGAGGTGTCGGGCGTGCCCGAGACGGACCCCGTGCGGATCGTTTTGCTGCTGCCGCCCGAGGCGGTGAACGCGGGCGACGAAGCGCTCCTTCAGGCGATGACGGCTCGGTATTTCAAGGAGCGCATCGCGCGGCGGGCTCGAGAAGCCCGCGAGGCCTTGCGAAGCGTGGGGACGGCGTGCTTCTGGGGGTTCGTTTTCATGCTCGGGTGCCAAGTCGTGCGGTGGCTTGCCGACTTTCCCGACTACCCGACGGTCACCTCGACGATTTCCGAAGGGATGCTCGTTCTCGGGTGGGTGGCGCTTTGGAATCCGTACGACCGATTGCTCTTTTCCTGGTGGCCCGCCGTGAAGCGGCTTCGGCTCGTGCGTCGCATCGCGCGGGCGGAAATCGTTCTGAGAGCGGCTCCGTTCGACCTCTCCGCCTTCAAAAGGTAACCCGCGGGCGAGGAACCTTCCCGCCCCCGCTTCAGACGTTTCTCAGGCGTCCGCCTTCAGCACGATTGCCAACCCCGCCAGAATGCCCGCCAGCGCGAGAACGCCCGTGAGGGTCACGGCCTCGCCCGCCACCGTAACGGCGAGAAGAAAAGCGGTCACCGGTTCGACGAGCGAGAGCGCGACGCCCGTCGAGGCGCGGATGCCTTTCAGACCCGTCGTAAAGAGAAGGTACGCGCCCCCCGTCGTCACAAGACCGAGGTAGGCGACCACCCGCAGGTCGGCGGGGGCCATGTCGGGCGTGCCCGAAATGAGAAATGCGGCGGGCAACGCCACGAGCATCGCAAAGAGAAACGTCGCGCTTGTGGCGCGCAAGGGCGTCGTGCGACGCACGAGCGACTTCGAAAGAAGCGTGTAGGAGGCGTACATAAAGCCCGCAAGGAGACAGAGGCCGAGCGCTCCGAGGTCGAGCTGCGCGCCGGTTGTTCCCGAGAGCGCGAGAAGCGTCCCGGAGGCGACGGCAACGACCGTCCCCGCACACCACAGAAGGGGTGGACGCTTTTTGAAGACGATCGTTTCCAGCAACCCCGCCCAAACGGGAGCGCTCCCGATCACGGCCGCGGTACCGACGGCAATGCCCGCGGCTTTGACGCCGGCAAAAAACGCAAGGTTGTAAAAGCCCATCGCGAGCCCCGCAAAGAGCGCGAGCCCGAAGGGAAAGCGCTCGGCGTGCGTCGCGTCTTCGCGCGATCGACCCGCCACGAGCAGCAAAAGCCCGAAAAAGACCGTGGCGAAGATGAGACGCAGAGCCCCCACCCAGGCGGGGGCGAGGCCCCCGACGATGAAGGTCTGAGCCGTTCCGACCGTACCCCAGAGCGCGGCCGCCGCGGCAACGAGCAGAGCGCCTGCGACGGGCGAGACCGAGGGCGTGCGCGGTTGCGACAGGGACTGCAACGAGGGCGAAAGACTCTCGGAAACGGAACTCGCGGAATCGGCCATGGGCGTATCTCCAGAAAAGGCGGGTTTGACCATCTCATCACGGGGCGCGGCGCTCGTCGCGACGAGCGGCGTGTGCGGGCAACGGGCGAATAAAAAGCCTCGAGCCGCACCCTCTCCCTCAAGAGGTGTTGCTCGAGGCTTCGATCCCTTCACGGATGGCGACGAAAACGTCCGTGAGGTGCGCTTTCGTCTGCATGAGGTGAACTATAGCACAAATTTCTCTTCGTGTGAAGATATTTCACGTGAAGAGAAAGTTTTCTTTTTTCCACGGGGTACCTCGCACGGCATTTCCCGAGAAAGCCTGGGGGACAAGGAAAAAGCCGCAAATGGACGGAAAAACCGATCGTGCGGACGCAAAATTTCGGAAAAGTTACAGTTTGATTCGAATTAAGAAATCTTCAGATCAAGATAAAAAGTAGGACGACCTACGGGGTTTCCCGACGCGCGGAGCCCTGAAAATCTTTAACATCTCGCGTTTTCCCAACGACGGAGCGGCCTTACGGGCCGCCGATGAGACAAACATGCTGGAAGTGATCCTCTCCCTCGTGGCTCTCGTGGTGGCCGGCTGGGCCATTGCGAAGAACTACGACGCCAAGGTGGTGCTCTTTGCCACCGGCCTCGTTCTCCTTTTCGCCGCGCTCGCGCTCGGCCATCCGGTGCTTGCCGAAAAGGCGAGTTCGGGGCTGGCGTGGGTCGACCCCTTCAAGGTCGTGAAGGACCTCTTCGTGAAGCAGTACTCAAACGCGGGTCTCATCATCCTCACGCTCTTCGGCTTTGCGGCCTACATGTCGCACATCGGCGCGAACGACAAAGTGATCGAAGTGCTCTCGCGTCCGCTCGCCGCGGTGCGTTCGCCCTACGTGCTCGTTCCGCTCGTCTTCTGGATCGGCACGATTCTCTCGATCATCATTCCGAGCGCTTCGTCGCTCGCCGTCATCCTCATGGCGACCCTTTACCCCGTCCTTCGCGCGGCGAAGATGAGTCCGATGACGGCTGCGGGCGTCATCGCCACGACCGCCACGATCGTTCCGACGCCGCTCGGGGGCGACAACGTGGTGGCCGCGCGCGTGCTCGGGTTCGAACACGTCGTCGACTACGTCTTCTACCACCACGCGCCGATCACGATTCCCGCGATCGTCGTGATGGGCATCGTGCACTACTTCTGGCAGAAGTACATGGACAAGCGCGACGCCGGTCGCCAGACGGCCGAAATCGACGAGTCGAAGCTCGCGACGAAGGCCGCGGACGCTCCCGCCTACTACGCGATCTTCCCGATTCTCCCCCTCATTCTCACGATCTTCTTCTGGGCGGCCTTCAAGTCCGTGAAGGTGGGTCTCGTTGAAATCACGATCTTCTCGTTTGCGCTCGCGTTCGTAACGGAAATGATCCGCAAGCGCGACGCCAAGGCGACCCTCAAGGACGCGAACCTCTTTTTCCGCGGCATGGGGGACGGGTTCTCGCGCGTCGTGGTGCTGATCGTCGCCGCCTCGACCATGGTGGCGGGGCTCTCCTCGATCGGCGTCATCGACATGATTTCGCACTCGCTCTCCGACGTTGAAAACGCGGGCACGGGTCTCATGTTCGCCTTCTCCGGCATCACCGCGCTCATCACCTTCATTTCGGGCTCCGGGAACGCCGTCTTTTACAGCTTCATCGAGCTTATCCCGCAGATTGCCGAAAAGGCGGGCGTTGATCCCATCATGGTGGCGCTCCCGATGCAGTGCACGTCGAACCTCATTCGCGCGGCTTCGCCCGTGGCGGCCGTGACGATCATCGTGGCGGCGACCGTGAAGGCGAACCCCCTTGAGGTCGTCAAGCGTACGAGCGTGCCGCTCCTTTCGGGCTTTGTCGCCGTACTCGTCTTCTCGCTCGTTCGTTACGCGTAAAGCGCGGGCGCCCGAGCCCTAAAAAACCGGGACCCCAGCGTCCCGGTTTTGTTTTCCGACCGAATTTTCCCGTATTCTCACTTGACCGCGGCGCTCTGCGTCGCTCCATATCCCATCGGAGGCTTACATGTCGTTCCAGGAACCCGTCAACGCTACGGATATTTGCGCGCTTCGCCGCGACGTTCACCGCTGGCCCGAACCCGGTTGGGCCGAGTTCGTTTCTTCGGCCCGCGTGATCGAGCACCTCGAAAAGGCGGGTCTCAAGGTCCTGTGCGGTCGCGAAGTGATCAACGACGCCTTTATCCGCGGCGCGAACAAGAAGCAGATCGAAGCGGGCCTCAAGGCCGCGCGCGAAAAGGGCGTCTCGGAAGAAATCCTCAAGCGCCTCGACGGCGTGACGGGCATTGCGGGCATTCTCGAAACGGGCCGTCCGGGTCCGGTCGTGGCGCTCCGATTCGAGCTTGACTGCGTCCCCGTCACGGAAACCGCCGCCCCCGAACACACCCCGAACCGCGAAGGGTTCGCCTCGCAGAACCCCGGCTACATGCACGCCTGCGGTCACGACGGCCACCAGGCGGTCGGCATGGCGCTCGCCGACTGGCTCGCCGCCAACCGCGACAACCTCTCGGGCACCGTGAAGCTTCTCTTCCAGCCCGCCGAAGAAGGCGTGCGCGGCGCGCGTCCGATGGCCGAAAGCGGCATCGTCGACGACGTCGACTTCCTCTACTGCATGCACGTGGGCTGCGACATCCCGGGCGGCGAAGTGGTCGTCGCTCCCGAAAAGTTCCTCTGCACGACGAAGGTGGACTTCCGATTCCAAGGGACGCCGTCGCATGCCGGCATGCAGCCCGAAGTGGGCCGCAACGCCCTGATGGCCGCCTCCACTGCGGCGCTTGCGTTGATGGCGCTTCCCCGCCACGGCGAAGGCATGACGCGCGTCAACGTCGGCTACCTCCGCGCGGGCGAAGGCCGCAACGTGATTGCGTCGACTGCCGAAATGCAGGTCGAAGTGCGCGGCGAAAACGAAAAGATCAATACGACGATGTTTGAGGAAGCTCTTGCCCGCGTCGAAGGCGCGGCGGCCATGTACGGCTGCACCGTCACGCACGAAGTGATGGGCGAAGCGGTCGACTTCGTGCCCGACGCTCAGGCGCGCGACTTCGCGGCGGAAGCGGCCGCCAAGGCCCCCTACGTCGAAAAGGTCGTCGAAACGATGAACTTCAACGGCTCGGACGACGCGACGGTGCTCATCAAGCGCGTGCAGAAAAAGGGCGGCGAAGGCGCCTACATCGTCGTGGGCTCGAAACTTGACGCCGGTCACCACCAGGCGGCTTTCGACTTCGAGGAAAAGCGCCTCGAAACGATCTTCGCGATCTACCGCAACCTTCTCGTGCGCCACAACGGCGGCAACTGATCGGCGAGATGCAGTCGCAACCCGACGCCAACGTGCGCGACCTCCGGGACTTCGTCGATTCGCTCGAAGAAGAGTGGCTCGCCGAGGTGCCCGACCTTCATACGGACGGGATCCCGGTCGTTGCGCGTCTCGTGCGGATGAGTTACTACATCGCGCGTCGCGTCGACGAGAATCTCGCGCGCTTCGGCCTGAACCGGGGCGAATTCGAGGTGCTCGCCGTCCTGACGCGCAATCCCGGCCGTACGATCACGCCGAAAATCCTCCAGGAAAAGATTCTCATCTCTTCGGGGGGGCTTTCGAACCGCATCAAAAAGCTCGAGGAAAAGGGCTGGCTCGTGCGCCGCACCGATCCCGAGGACCGACGCGGCGTGATCCTCGAAGCAACCGAGGCGGGGCGGGAACTGACGCTCAAAGCCGTCACGTCGCACGTCGAGGTGGAGCGGCAGATCGTGGGCGGAATCTCTCCCGAACACCGCGCAACGCTCGCGCGGCTTTTGAAGGAGCTGATTCTCACCCAGGGCGGAGAACTCAACCGCGACGGTCTGCAATAATCCTCACCATTGGAGCGCGCCCCGGTTTCAAAGCCGACGGTTTCGAAACCGGGCGCCCGATTGCGCGACGCGCATGGCCCAAACGAGCCGCAAACCCCGAACGTCGGGTTTGCGTAGGTTGAATTGACAGCAAACGAGGTTAACCGATGAGCCGCAAGGTCCTTTTGATGATTCTCGACGGTTGGGGACGGGGCGACGGTTCCGCCGCCGACGTGATTTCCGCCGTTCGTCCGCCGTTTCTGACGGCTCTGGCCGAACGTTGGCCGCATGCCGAACTGCGTACCGACGGGCTCGCCGTGGGGCTGCCCGAAGGGCAGATGGGGAATTCCGAAGTCGGACACCTCAATATCGGCGCGGGCCGCGTGGTCTTTCAGGATCTCGTGAAAATCAACCGCGCGTGCCGCGCCGAGGCGGACTCGCCCGAGGCGCTCGCCGCCAACCCCGAAGTGCGCGCGCTCTTTGAATACGTGAAGTCGACGGGAGCGGCCTTGCACCTGATGGGGCTTTTCTCCGACGGGGGCGTGCACGCGTCGAACGAACATCTCGAGCGCTTCATGAAGCTCGCGCTCGAAGAAGGGGTGTCCGATCGCACGTTCGTCCATGCCTTCACCGACGGGCGCGACACCGACCCGAAGAGCGGCCTCGGCTTCCTCAAGGCCGTCACGGCGAAGTGCGCCTCGGGTGAACTCGGCGGCCGCGTGGCGAGCCTCGTCGGTCGCTACTACGCAATGGACCGCGACAAGCGCTGGGAGCGCGTGCGCGTTGCTTACGATCTTCTCACGAAGGGCGAAGGCGAAGCGTCGTGCGACCTCGTCGCCGCACTCGAAGCCTCCTACGCCGCGGGCGTTACCGACGAATTCGTGAAGCCCGTCGTGCTCGCGGACGAGGCGGGTTCGCCCGTCGGTCGGATTCGCGCGAAGGACGCGGTGCTCTTCCTCAACTTCCGCAACGACCGTGCCAAAGAGTTGACGAGCGTTCTCACGCAGGAAGCCGTCGAGGGGATGGAACCGATGCCCCTTTACTTTGCGACGATGACCCCGTACGACGCGAAGTTCCGGGGGTTGCATGTCCTCTTCCCGAAAGAAAACGTCGTCAACACGATCGGCGAATGGGTCGCGTCGAAGGGCCTCAAGCAGTTGCGGATCGCGGAAACCGAAAAGTACGCGCACGTGACGTTCTTCTTGAACGGCGGCCGCGAAGAGACGTTCGAAGGCGAAGACCGCATTCTCGTTCCGAGCCCGAAGGTCGCGACCTACGACTTGAAGCCCGAAATGAGCGCTCCGGAAGTGGCCGAAAAGCTCGCCGCGGCACTTGCCGCGGGGACGTACGACTTCGTGGCGCTCAACTTCGCCAACGGCGACATGGTCGGGCACACGGGCGTCTATCCCGCGATCGAAGCCGCGGTGCGCGCGGTCGACGAAGCGGCGAAGACGGTCGTCGAAGCGGCAACGGCTGCGGGCTACGAGGTCGTACAGATCGCCGACCACGGAAACGCCGACAACGCGGTCAACCCCGACGGCTCCCCCAACACGGCGCACTCGACGAACCCCGTCCCGATCGTGGTCGTCTCCGATCGCGTCGCCTCGGTCGACTCGGGCGTGCTCGCCGACGTCGCGCCCACGGTGCTCGCCCTCATGGGGGTGGAGCCGCCCGCGGAGATGACGGGGCGCGTGCTCGTAGAGTTCAAGTGAGTACTCACACCCGTTTGGTTTTTTTATTTACCCTTCAACCCCAAGTCGCCTCGAGTCGATCGACCAGATGGCAGGCCCCCGCGGTCCCGCTCCCTCTTTTTCGGGGACCGCGCTCACGGCCCTCCTTCGCGCCGATCGAACCGGCGGATTCAACCCCGCCGGAATGCCCCCCGGGGCGACGCGCCCCCCGCACGGATGACGCAACAGTTTCCCGTTGTTTGTATTTTTTTCTCGGAGATTCCTCGTGAAATACTTTGACTTCGAAATCTGCGGTCTCAAGCGCAAACTTCCCTACGTGCGCGTGGCCGACAACCTCGCGCTCGCGAGCTTCGTGTGCCTTTCCGACACGGAACTCGTTCAGACGGTCGCTCCCGAACTCGTGAAGCGCCTCCCGGAAGTGGACGTCCTCATGACCGCCGAAGCGAAGGGGATCTGCCTCACGTACGAAATGAGCCGCCTCATGGGGATGAAGGAATTCGTCGTGGCGCGTAAGAGCAAGAAGCCCTACATGCAAAACGCCATCTGCTTCTCGGCGCGGTCCGTCACGACCCAGAAGGAGCAGACCCTGTGGCTCGACGGCGTTGAGGCCGAGAAGATTCGCGGGAAGCGCGTCGCTCTGATCGACGACGTGATCGCCACGGGCGAGTCGCTTGCCGCCATCGAAAACCTCGCCGTCGCGGCGGGTGCGAACGTCGTCGCGCGCGCGGCGATTCTCGCCGAACTCGAAGCGGTCGACCGCAAGGACATCATCTACCTCAAGGAACACTACGTCTTCCGTCCGAACGAAGACGGCACGTTCACGCCGATCAAGAGCCTCAAAGAGGTGGAATGATTGAATAAGGCCGAATAGGGGGGGAAGAGACGAATTCCGTTTTCGTCCGACTCCCCGTATTCCGGACTCGTCGACCGTTCTTGGCAGCCGCCCCGAACCGAATCGGGGACGCTTGCGAAGGGCGGTCGATTTTTTTGTGGGGCTTCCGCGGCCTTTCTCGCGGTTCGCGCGTTCCCGTTCGAAAAGAGAGGAAAACAAAATCGGAGCACCGGTCGTGTTTGCGTGCGACATGATCTGACGCACACCCGTGCGAAACTCTCTTTCAAGGACGCGGCGCCCGAGTCGCGAAGGACTTCCTCTCCGCGAGGAAGACCGGCTGCGGTTACGTTCTTGGGGTCGGTGAGATTCGATAAAGGGAAACGCCCGGGGTGTCGGCGTTCGGATCGCACCGACCGAAAACGAAAAGGCGAAGTCTTTCGGACTTCGCCTTTTTTCCAGGAGCTTCATGAGGCGCAGCGGCCTCATGAGAAGCTCAAGCATTCGGCTTGAAGTGAAGGCTTACTTTACGGTTTCCACCGACGTCGCCTTGAAGCCGAGACCGTTCACGGTCGCGATGAGGAGTTCGTCCGTGACGAAGTCTTCGGCTTCGACGCGGGCGAGCTTCTTTTCGAGGTCCGCCTTGACGGACTCGACCCCGGGGACCGCCCCGAGACCCTTTTCGACGTTCGCGGTGCAGTGGCCGCAGTGCATGCCTTCGATGTGAACGATTTTTTCCATGACGATTTTTTCCTTGGTGTGAGTGCCGGTCGCAGCCGACGAGGTGGTGAGTTCGGAGTTGTCGATCGCAAGGCGCGCCGTCTCGGACGCCTTCGGGCGGAAGCGCCGCAGGCGCAGTGCATTCGTCACGACGCAGAAGGACGAAAGGCTCATGGCGGCAGCCGCCATCATCGGGTTGAGGTTCAAGCCCTGCGCCGCAAAAAGGCCCGCCGCCACCGGAATGCCGATCGCATTGTAGATGAAGGCCCAGAAGAGGTTTTCGCGGATGTTTTTGAGGGTCGAGCGCGAAAGTTCCACGGCGGCGACGACGTCAAGGAGCGAATCGCGCATCAAAACGACGTCGGCGCATTCGAGCGCCACGTCCGTCCCGCGCCCGACCGCAGCGCCCGCATCGGCGGCGGCAAGTGCCGGAGCGTCGTTGATGCCGTCCCCGACCATGAGCACCTTGTGCCCGGCCGCGCGCAGGTCCGCGACCGTGCGGGCTTTGCCGTCGGGAAGAACGCCCGCGACGACTTCGTCAATGCCCACCTTGCGCGCCACGGCCTTCGCCGTCACGGCGTTGTCGCCCGTGAGCATCACGACCGTGAGCCCGAGGCCTTTAAGGGCCTCGACCGCCGCGGCCGAATCGTGCTTCACGGTGTCGGCCACGCGAATGAGACCGAGAAGACTTGCTGCGGCGCCTTCCGGAGCGCGGCCGTCCACCGTCAAAGCCTCCGACGAAGACCCCGTCCAAAGAGGCGTTTCACCCGAACGGGCGGCGTCTTCGGCTTCTATGCGCAGCGCTTCGGGCAGCGTCCCTACGACGCGCTCCGCAAAGTCCGCGTTCCCGACGAAATAGGTTTTCTTCCCGATTTTCCCCGAGATGCCGAGCCCCGCAAACTGGCGGAAGTCGCAGGCGGCCTGCAAGGGGAGCTTTGCTTCGCGCGCGGCCGCAAGAATCGCGGCCCCGAGCGGGTGCTCGGACCCCGCTTCGAGCGACGCCGCCGTCATCAAAAGAGCCGACTCAAGCCCCGGGATCGCGGCCTTCGTCCCCGTGACGGAGGGCTTCCCTTCGGTGACGGTCCCCGTCTTGTCGAGAACGACGTGCGTGACCGACTGAAGCGTTTCCAGAGCCGTCGCGTTTTTGAAAAGAATCCCGCGCAGCGCCCCCTGACCCGTCCCGACCATGACGGCCGTGGGGGTGGCGAGCCCCAACGCGCAGGGGCAGGAGATGACAAGCACCGAGACGGCATGCGTGAAGGCGGTCTCAAAGGTCGCCCCGAGCGCCAGCCACACGAGAGCGGTTGCGAGGGCAATGAGGATCACGACGGGGACGAACACGCCCGAAATCCGGTCCGCAAGCCTCGCAACAGGGGCTTTCGACGAGGTCGTTTCGTCCACAAGCCGGATGATGCGCGCAAGCGCCGTGTCTTCGCCGACACCCGTTGCGCGCACGGTGACGTAGCCCGCGACGAGGTGGGTCGCACCCGTCACGGTGTCGCCCGCACGTTTCGTCACGGGAAGGCTCTCGCCCGTCATGGCGGATTCGTCCACCGACCCCGTCCCTTCGAGCACCACGCCGTCGACGGGAATCGTCATCCCGGTTTTGACGACAACGGTTTCGCCCGCGAGGACCTCTTCGCGCGGCACCGTCATTTCGCGTCCGTCGCGCACCACGATCGCTTCGCGGGGAGCGAGGTTGACGAGCTTTTCGACGGCTTCGGAGGTTTTCCCCTTGGCGCGCGCTTCGAGGGCTTTGCCGATCGTGATGAGGGTGAGAATCATCGCACCCCCTTCGAAGTAGAGGTTATGCGCGAGGTGCGCGACGCGGTCCGTTTCGCCAGCTCCGAGCGCGACGCTCATCGCAACGAGCGCCCAGAAGCCGTAGAGGTACGAGGCGCCCGAGCCCACCGCAACGAGTGAATCCATGTTGGGCGCGCGATCGACGAGCGCCTTGAAGCCCCGGAAGAAAAACGCGCGGTTGAGGTACGCGGGTCCGAGCGACAAAAACATCTGAAGCTGCGCGTTCGCCAGCACCCCTTCGGGGGGCGAAAGCCATGCGGGGAGAGGAATGCCCAGCATCGGCCCCATGGAGAGCGTCATGAGGGGAATCAAAAAGACGAGCGACCCCACAAGGCGAACGGTCATTTCGCGCTTGACGCGTTGGGCTTCGCGCGCGGCGGGCGAAGCGTCCGAGCCCGAGGAAGATCGAGCGGCACTCTTGGCGTTCCCTTTTCCGCCCGTGCCGCCCGTCGGCATCGCGTCGTACCCCGCACGGCGCACGGCCTCGACGATTGCGTCGGCGCTCTCGGCCGGAGCCGTTACGGTGAGGGTGTTTTTCAGAAGGTTCACCGCGACGTCGCGCGCTTCGGGAAGTGCCTCGACGGCACGCTCGACGCGGGCCGAGCACGCCGAGCAGCTCATCCCGGTCACGTCGAAGCGCAGATGCGCCAACGCGGGGCAGACGCCGCCGTCGGCGGCGGGGGCGGCGGATTCGTTGGATTCGGTCGGTTTGGTCATGGCGGGAAATGCAAACGAGACTCAATCGGGATTCGAAAATTTATACGCCCGATCGGACGGAAGTGCAATACGCCGTTCGGGTGTATGACATTCGTGCGGGCGTCCTCCCTTGAGGAGAGTTCGACGGGACCCACCCGATCCTTCCGCCATTCGTCCGTTACCCTCATGTCATCCGCCCGGCACGTTTTCGTCGTTTGCGGGTTCAGAAGAGGAGCCCCTCGAAGGGCGCGGGCGCCTCGAACCGGAGCCGCTCACCCGTGCGCGGGTCGTCGAACGAAAGGAGCCGCGCGTGCAGGCACAGGGGCGTCTCGGGCGTCTCCGCGGCAAGCCCCGCGGGACCGTAATAGGGGTCGCCGAGAATGGGGGTGCCGAGCCCCAGGGGGTGCGCGGCGTGAAGGCGCAGCTGATGCGTGCGCCCCGTTACAGGCTCGAGCGCGACGTGCGTGCGGCTTCGCCCGCGCGCAAGCACCGCGTAGCGGGTGACGGACGCGCGCCCGCCTTCCGCCGCACACTGGCGCAGGCGGTCGAGCGGATGGGTGGTAAGGGGAAACGCGATTTCGCCCGACTCGGGCACCGCGGGATCGAGCACGCCTTCCAAAATCGCTTCGTAGCGCTTCTCGACGCGCCCTTCGCGAAAGGCTGCCATCAGCGCGCGCGTCGCCTCGGTGTTCTTCGAATAGACGAGCAGGCCCGACGTATCCATGTCGAGCCGGTGAACGGGGGTGAGGGTGACGGTGTCGGGGGCCGAGCCTTGAGCAATCATGCGTGCCGTGAGCGTCATTGCGTCGTCAAGCCCCAAGGTCCCCGGAACCGACAGAAGGCCCGAGGGCTTCACGATCACAACCCAATCGTCCGTCTCCGCCACGATCTCGGGGCGCTTTGCGAGCACCCGCGGGTCGGTAAGCCGCGGGTCGGCCGCGGTCGGCGTATCGGCAAGAAGCCTTTCGACGAGGGGCTTCACGGTCGTGCGGGGCGCGAGCCACATCAAGGGGTGCTTCACGTCGAAGACGGGGGAGGGCCCTTCCCACCATTCGCCGTAAAGCCGCAAAAGCCCCGCTCCCGTCGCATGGGCGGCGTTCAAAATTCGGGGTGCGGGGGCCGAAGGCGCATCGAGGAGCGCGCGCATCCAGTGCGCGCGCGTGAGATTGAGCCCCGCACCGCCTCCGCGGGCGATTTTGAGGGGCTTCGCGGCAAAAAGCGCTTCGGCGAAGTCGAAGAGCCGAAAGGTTTCCCCGCGGGCGTCGACGAGCTCGGTCGTTTTCGCCGCAAATTCGAAGGCCGCCGCTTCGACCGTGCCCGCGAGGCGGTCGGCGGCCGGAAGCCGCGACCCCTCGTCCCGTTCGGGCTCGCGAAAGGGTTCGTGCGCGACGACCAGCTCCACCCCTCGGGGCCCGACGAAAAGGCCCGCCCCCGTGCGACCGCAAAGTCCTGCGGCCTCGTACGGGAAAAAATTTCCGCTTCGAACCGCATCCCTCAGGCGCACGAGCGCCGGGTGCGGCGCACCGTACCAGAGGTTCGGAAGGAGGTCGGGGAGCGGACCGAGCGCTTCGAGGTCGCGCTCACCCAAGAGGCGGCGAATGAGCATGGGGAATCGACGGATGGTCTGAAGGAATGAAAAAGGCCCTCATTGTAGCTGTCCGAGGCGGGCGGCCGTTCGGAAGCTTTGGAAGCGTTCGGGAGCGTTCAGAACCGCAGGTGCCGCTCCATCCCTCTCTTTGTGCGCACTGTTGTCCTGCGAAGCCGAACGCATCGGCACCTTTCGATAGGAAAAATTAAGTGCTTCTATGTACGGGATAACGAGAGCGGTGCTATTCTCAGAATTTCGTCCCCGATTTCTCGGGGGTTGGTTCCATTCACAGGGAGAGCGCATGGATACAGCGGATTCGGACAACGGGGCTTCGGGCCGATTTCAACGAACGATGAAGGCTCGTCACCTCATCATGCTCTCGCTCGGCGGCGTGATCGGTACGGGGCTCTTCTTTAATACAGGGGGGATGATCGCGTCGGCCGGGGCCTTCGGGACGCTTCTTGCGTACGCCGCGGGGGCGCTCATGATCTACGCCGTGATGCAGAGCTTGGGGGAACTCTCGGTCGCGATGCCCGTGACGGGGAGCATCCACACCTTTGCATCCGCCTTCATTTCGCCCGCCACGGGCTTTACGGCGGCGATGCTCTATATGGTGACGTGGGTGGTGGCGATGGGCACGAACCTCCTCGCCGCCGCCTTCTCGATGGCGTACTGGTTCCCGAACGTCGAAATCTGGATGTGGTGTGCGGTGTTCCTTGCGCTCCTTGCCGTGATGAATTTCTTCTCGACCCGGCTCTTTGCGGAAGGCGAATTCGTCTTTTCGCTCGTCAAGGTCGTGATGATCCAGATCGTGATCCTCTTCGGGGGCCTGGCGATCTTCGGGATTCTGCCGCTCTCGGACGGGTCGCCGACCCCCTACTTCTCGAACATCACGGCGCACGGGTGGTTCCCGAACGGGCTCGCGCCCGTCTTTGCCGCCATGACGACCGTGACGTTTGCATTCCTCGGGACCGAATTGATCGGCGTTGCGGCCGGTGAAACGGAAAGCCCCGAGCACGTCATTCCGATGGCGATCCGTACGACCGTGATCCGTCTCGTGGTTTTCTTTATGGGAACCGTTCTGGTGCTCGCCGCACTCGTTCCGGTTGAAACGGCGGGCGTCACGAAGAGCCCCTTCATCGTCGTTTTCGAACGACTCGGGATTCCGTACGCGACCGACATCCTCAACTTCGTGATCCTCACGGCGGTGCTTTCCGCCGCGAATTCGGGGCTCTACGCCTCGGGCCGCATGATCTGGTCGCTTGCGTACGAGGGGTTGCTTCCGAAGAAACTCGCCGAACAAAACGAGCGGGGCGTTCCCGTGCGGGCGCTCGCCGTAGCGCTTGCGGGCGGGATGCTCGCGCTTCTTTCGGGCGTCTTTGCGGCCGATACGGTTTTGATCGTTTTGACGAGCATCACGGGCTTTTCGGCGCTGATCGTCTGGGGGTCGATTTGCCTCTCGCACTACAACTTCCGCCGCCGTTGGCTGAAGTCGGGGAAGACCTTGGAGATGCTTCGCTACCGGGCGCCCCTTTTCCCGTTCCTCCCGATCCTGGGCGGCCTCATGTGCGCGGGGTCGCTCGTGGGCTTGGCCTTTGACGAGCGGCAGCAGGCGGCGCTCTGGACGGGGATTCCGTTCGTGATCCTCTGCTATGCGATCCATGCGCGGATCGAAAAGCGACGCAAGGCTGCGGCAACGGAGACTGGTTCGCAAACCGCGGGTGCGACGGCGCTCGAAGGTGCGGACGACTGACTCCCGCGAAGGTGAGTCAAAACGGAAGCGGCCGCGGAGGTCGCTGAAAATAAAGGAAAGGGCTCCGGATTCGGGGTCTTTTTCATTTTCCGTCGCAGCAAATCTCGTTTGAGGCTGCTCGATTCGCGATCGTTTGGTGAAAGATGCTTGTCTCGCTTTCCGAGAAATGCTTCGGGGAAAACGGAAGGCGAACGCGCGATCTCCTGCGTATATTTCGCAAACGCCTGCGTATTCACCTCGAACGGGAGATCCGTTCGTAGAACTTGTCTCGGTTTTCGTGCGTGACGCGTACGAGCTGTGTACGAGACGCGCACGTTTTTTCGTTCAACCTCATTTCCCGCAATTTTCCCCACATGACCCCTTTCGCTCCTACCTCGAAGTCTCTTCTCGGCGCGTTGACCGTTGCCGCTCTCGGCCTTGCCTCCGGTGTGCAGGCGGCCGACGTTTCCGTGTACGGCATCCTCGACCTCGGCCTCAACTATCAGCGCGTTGACAACGGGCACGAGACCTCGAACACCTTTCAGATGATGTCGGGCCAGAACGCCATGAGCCGCTTCGGCTTCAAAGGAAGCGAAGATCTCGGGAACGGCCTGAAGCTCGGGTTCGTCCTCGAAAACGGGTTCGACGCCGACAACGGTCAGATGAAGTTCAACCGCCTCTTCTCGCGCGAAGCGCAGGTGAACCTCTCGGGAGACTTCGGTCAGGTGAAGGTCGGCCGACTCGTGAGCTTCCTCTCGGGCTACAACACGACGGGGCTTTTCGGCCCCAAGGTCTCGCCCTTTTCGACGATGTGGGTGGGTGTGCCCGGGCACAAGTCCGTCATGACGGGCGACTTCGTTCCGTACGACAACATGGTGGTCTACCACTCGCCCTCGATCGCGGGCGTCAAGCTCCACGGCGCTTATTCCTTCGGAAACGACACGACGAAAGCGACCGGCCTCGAAGAGGGTTCGGCCGAGGTCGACCGCCTCGCTTCGCTCGCGATGAGTGTCGAACGCGGCCCCGTCTACTTCACGCTCATTTGGGACAAGACCTTCTACGGCAACGAACAGAACGTCGGGCACTTCAAGGACGCCGAACACGTGAGCGCGGGCGGCAACGTGGATTTCGGCTTTGCGAAATTCTTCGCGGCCGCGCAGTGGTTCGACGGCGTGCGCGCGTTGGGCGAAACCGAGCTCGCCGGCAAGGACACGCTCCTTGCGAACGACGCGGGCGTCAAAAGCCTCGACGGCATGACGGGCGCGGGCGTGAACCTTGGGGCCTTGATTCCCGTCTCGGGCGGCCGCCTCAAGCTCAACACCGGCTTCATGAAGGCGGAAAACGCCGACGAGGCCGATCGCGACCTCAAGCGTTGGACGGTTTCCGCGGGCTACGAATATCCCTTGAGCAAGCGCACGTTCGTCTACACGGGCCTCGGCTACATGAACGACAGCTACGGCAAGGCCGAAGACGCCAACCGTCTCGGCTTTGCCTCGGGCATGGTCCACACGTTCTGAGGATTCCGCTCGCACCCCCGACCGAACTCATACCTCAACCTCGAACCCGGGGCCGTCGGCCTCGGGTGTTGCGCATTGTCGGGCTTTTTCGCGCTTTACGCGCCGACCCCGCTTACCTTGCTTTCCCCGGGAAGCGACCCTTCCCGTTCTTTGAGACCCCAACGTCATGAAGCACATTTCCTACGCGCTCCTCACGGCGCTTCTTGCCTCGACCTCGGTTCAGGCCGCGGTCACCTACGACAAACTCGACCAATGGATCGACAAGCACGCTCACTGCTTTGCCTGCCACGACGACGGCGAAGCCATGAAGAAGTGGCTCGTCGACCACAAGGACGAGAGCGAACAGCTTTCGTCGCTCGCTCCGCTGATTCATCAGTACCACTTCCGTGCGGGCCGCGCGCTCGGGACCTGCACGATGTGTCACGGCGACGGCGAGAAGGCTCACTGGAAGATCGACCTCGACAAGAACAACTGCATGGTTTGCCACGACTTTTCGAAGCTCGAAAGCCACAAGGCGTTCGAAAAGCGCGAGGACTGTCAGGGTTGCCACTCCGCCAAGGCGACGGGCGACGTTCACACCGCACGCTACAAGAAGGAGCGCGCCGAGGCCCAGAAGGCGATCGGTCGCGTGACGATCGAAGAGGCGAAGCTCGTTCCCGTCGACGCCGACGCCTGGCGTGTCGATCTGACGCTGCGCGTCGAGGATCGGGAAGGGCGTCTTCTCGGCACCGACGATCCCGCGATCGACTTCCTCACGGTGTACGCCAACTGGGGTGCGCGCACGGGCTTTGTTTCCGCCAAGGGCGTGAAGGTCGACGCGAAGACCGCGCATGCGGGCTCGGACGGCCTCTGGCGCGTTTCGTCGGAACCCTTGCCCGTCAAGGACACCGCGGGCGAAACGGGCGTGGCGTCCGCCGTCTTCGGCTACTGCTTCGACGATGCGGCGAAGCTTGTCGCGTGCACGGACAAGAACGCGCGGCGCAATACGGCCTGGACCGCCTCGGTGAATTTCGACACGGAAGGTCTTGATACGCTCTCGCGCAGCCCCCGCATCGTCTCGAACGAAAAGTGCGGCTCCTGCCACGGTTACGATAAGGCGAGCGACCGGACGAAGATTCGTTGTGGCACCTGCCACGCCGCGGGCACGAAGGCCGCCGCAGGCGCCTCGCGCCACGTTTCGGGGAACGACGGCACGCCCGCCTTCATGAAGCGCGAGCTCGGGCTGGATTCCATTCTCGTCGACCAGAATACGAGCGCGATCTCGGATCTCACGACCTGCGTGACGTGTCACAACGCGAGCGCAGCTCCCACGGCCGTCGTGCGCAACCGCCTGATTGAAAAGGACGATCCGCACTTCGTCGACGAGCTCGTCGTCTCGCACCCGGACTGGAAGGTCTTTGTGCACGCGCATCACGGGAACTTCCGAGCGGGGCAGGCCCAAACGGAGGGCGTGCGTCACGTCACCTACGTCGCGACGCTTTCCAACTGCGCGAAGTGCCATGAGGGCGAAACCTACACGCTCGAGCGCTTGAACCGACTCGGCGACAAGGCGGAGCTCCTTGCGATCGACACCAAGGTCGACCCCGACAACAAGGACCGCAAGGCGCCCGCGACGACGCCCGACCGGTACGCGACGCCCATGGCCGCGACGTGCTACGCCTGCCATGCGAAGGTCGTTGTGGGCGGCAAGGCCCTGTGGAACGAGAAGGCCAAGGAGCACATCCTCGAGATGGGAGGTCTCTTGGGTGCCGAGGTCGATCCGAAGACCGTGAAGCCCGAAAACTGCGCCTCCTGCCACGACGCCGCGAACCTCAAGGCCGCCCACGGCAAAGCGCCGAAGGCGCCGACCGCCGTCTACAAGGAATAAGGACGCGGTTCGGATCCGACCGCAAGGAGTAACTCCTTTGCGGTCGGATCCGAACCATGCATGTCGATGCTCGGGGGGCGGGAAGGAATGCTCCCCGATGCGGCGAAAATCAGCCGCGCGGCTTCAGAAGGTCCGTGATCGTAATCGGCAGCACGGGCGAGGTGCGGCGTTTCAACTCGTCTTGGATGAGACGCGAGGCAAGGCTCTGGAGCGTGTCTTGAAGGCCCGTTTTCGGGTCTTTCACGAGGACCGCGAGCGCGGGCTTCGAGCACTTGCGAAGAACGAGGTTGGAGAGCGTACGCTGCGCGGCCGACTCGACGGCCTTCGTCTTCTCGGCGGGAATCGGCTGTACGGCGCGTGCGGCCGAGGTTTTGCCGAGCGCCACGTACGCCCACTGGATGAGCACCTTTTGGTCGTCGGCCGTCATGTTGGTGTGGAGACACTCGGCCAAAGCGTCGCTCTGGGGCGAAGCGTGGGCTGCGGGTAGAATGAGTGCCGAAACGAGGCCGGCGAAAACGACCGAGAGAAAAGAGCGGCGCATGAAGTTCCCCGCAGAAAAGTGTTTTCAACGGCTGACATTGTAGCGTGACGGTCGCGACGGATGCGAACGCCGCGAGCGGCGGGCCGCGAGTCGATCGACATAAGCGACGCCCGAAAACGCACCCGATCGCGGAACCTCGCGCTTTTTCCCCGGAGACTTTTTTCCATGTACGCCTACGTTGTCCGCGACTACACGCTCAGCGACCTCGAACGCTTCGTCGCCCTCTCGATTCGTCGGGGGAGTACGCTCGCGTCGATCGAGAAAAACGACCCGACGCTTGCCGATTTGAAGTGCGTGGCGGGAGCGGCGCTTCTCTTTTGGCCCGCAAAACCCGAAGGCGCACCGCTCACGGACGCCGAGGTCGAGCGCGCGACCGCGCGTTTTTTGGCGGAAGCGGGCGACTGGCTGAAGGCTGTGCCCGCCGAAGTGGGCGCGCTTTGCGAGCGCTTTTCGCTCGCGGAACGCACGAATCTCGAGAGCGAGCCTCACGGGCTTTACCGGTCGCAGCTCGAACCGATGCCGGGCGTCACGGCCTCGCGCCTCCTCGACGAATTGGAAAGCGCCCGCACGATCCTTGCCGAGCGCCGCGCGCGCCGCATCGAAGCGCTTCGGGAAAAGAACCGCACCGTGAATTCGGGGGCGCCCTCGGTCGATCCGGAGGCGGACGTGCGTTTCATGCGGGAGGCGCTTGAGGAAGCGCAACGGGCGGCCGACGCGGGCGAAGTGCCCGTCGGGGCCGTGCTCGTCAAGGACGGGAAGGTGGTCGCTCGCGGCGGCAACCGCACGATCCGCGATCGGGACCCGACCGCGCACGCCGAAGTGCTCGTGCTGCGCGAGGCCGCGCGGCTCCTTGACAACCACCGACTCGAAGGGCTGTCGCTCTACGTCACGCTCGAACCCTGCCCGATGTGTGCGGGTGCGATTGCGGAAGCGCGCCTGGAGCGGCTCGTTTTCGGTGCGGGCGACCCGAAAAAGGGCGCCGCGGGCGGAGCCTTTTCGCTCTTCGACGTCCCCGGGGTGAATCACCGCCCGTGGGTGACGACGGGGGTGTTGAAAGCGGAGTCGGAGCGGATGCTGAAGGACTTTTTCGAAGCGCGTCGAAGCGAAAAGCGTGCGGCGTCCGTTGCTTCTCAGGGAGCCTCCGCGGAGGAGCCCCGGTGCACGTGTTGCGCTCACGCGCACCCCGACGCCGAAGGAGCCGACCGATGAGCGAGGCTTCCTCGAAACCCTTGAATTCTTCCGCGACGGAAACCGCACGCGCCTTCCCGCGCATTCGCATCACGGCCCCTTCGCGGCAGATGATCCGAGCGGACGGCTCGATCGACGAGGAACGTCGCGCGGCGTGTCTCGAAAACCTCAAGGCGCTCCTTCCCGATGGGAAAATTCGTCTGCCCGATGCGACCCGCGGCAATGTCGCGCGCTTTGCGGGGACGGACGACGTGCGCCTTCGCGACTTCACGGAAGCGATGACGGACGCCGACACGGACCTGGTGCTTGCGCTTCGCGGTGGGTACGGCGCTTCGCGCCTTTTGCGCGAAATCGATTGGAAGTTGCTCGAGCGCGATCGCGCGCCATTCATGGGGTATTCGGACGCGACGGCACTTCAAATTGCGCTCTATACGAAGACGCGCCGAGCGTCCTGGCACGGACCCACGTTCTCGTCCTTCGACCGGCCGAGCGATCTCACGGTCGAAGGGTTTCTGAAAGCCCTGACAACGCTCGACGGGAAGGAACCCCGGAAAGAATTTGAGGTCGGGTTTTCGGCCCGCACCGTCGGTCGATTCGAAAGACGTCCGGCACCCGCCGAGCGCACCGCTTTCGAAGGTCGCCTTTGGGGCGGGAACCTTGCGATGACGACGGCGCTCGTCGGAACCCCGTGGCTTGACCCCGAAGCCTTCCGCGGGGGGATCCTTTTTCTCGAAGAAGTGGGCGAGAGCGCCTATCGGATCGAGCGGATGCTCCTCACGCTCCGTGACGCGGGGATTTTGGAGACGCAGCGCGCGATTCTTTTCGGGGGCATTACCGGGGCGGACCGCGCCGTGTCGTTTCCCGGAGACTTCGCGCTTGCGGACGCGTTCGACTTCATTACGTCGGACCCGAAGATGCCGCCCGTCCTTACGGGCTTTCCGATGGGGCACGGGGCCGACAAACACGCGCTTCCCGCGGGGTGCCGGGTGCGGTTGGAGCTCGAAGCCGAAGAAAACTTGGCAGCCGAGACGGCGGGCGAGCGTCGGGCGGTGTTGCGGGCCTTGGAGGTGCCCGGACGGATTTGACGGGCCGCCGTGACGGCGGTTGACTTCTCCCGGAATAAGCGCCCCTTCGCGACGCCGGACGGTCGTAAGCCCGGACGTTGCCGCCCCGGCGCATTTCCTGTACCTTGTCCTTTTTCCGACGCGGGGCGCACGGCTCTCAACGCAGCCCGCGCCCCCGAAGCTTTTCGCTGTTTTCCGATCATGTACGACGACAAAACCGACGGCTTGCCCGAGCGACGCACGAGCAAGCGCCGGAAAACCAAGCAGTTTCTGAAGGCCTTCTTCCTTGCGCCCGCCGCGCGTCCCATCACGGCGCGCACGCTCGTGAAGCTCATTCTCGCGTCGCTCAAACTCCACCCCGTAGCGCTTGCGGCGCAGTTTGCGGGGATCATCGCCTTTGCGGTGATGTTTCGGCAAAGCGACGTGAACGCCGTCTTTCTCACCGTCTGGTGCGTGTTCGGCCTCGCACACTTTTATTTTTCGCTTCACTTCGTGCGGCTTTTCTGGCGCGATCGGGACCGCGTGGCGCGCGTGCGGGTGTGGATCCGACGGTGGATGGTGTTGGCGGTCTCAGCGGGCATCATCTGGGGTGTGGCGGGCGCCGCTTTCATCGTGCCCGTCAAGGGGATCGAACAGGTCGTGACCGTCGCCGTGATCGTGGCGGTGACGTTTGCGAGTTGGCCGGTGTATTCGTGCTGGATGCCGTCGTTGACCGCGTTCACGCTCTTGTCGCTCACACCCCTCACGATTTCCGTTGCGGCGCAATATGGCGTGAGCCAAACCGCCATGGCACTCGTGATCATCGCCGTAACGGTCTTCATTCTTTATTCGGGGCGGAAACTGAACGAGATGGTCCTCTCGTCGATCCTCACCGACGCCGAAAACCGGCGTCTTGTGGAGCGCCTCAAAACCGAAATCAACCGCGCCGAAAGCGCCCGCCGCGCTACCGAAGCCGTGAGCGAGCAGCGCGCGCGCTTTTTCGCAGCCGCGAACCACGACTTGCGCCAGCCCCTTCAGGCGATGGGGATTTGTCTCGATATTCTGAAGCGGCGCGCCACGCCCGAAACGGCTCCGATCATCGCGCACCTCACGAGCACCTCGAATTCGATCTCGACGCTCGTCGAGCAGGTCCTTGAAGTGACGCGGATGGAATTCGGGAAATTGGAACTTCACGTCGAGCAGGTGGACCTTACGGCGCTCCTCGAAGAGTTCGAGCAGGAATTCGGCCCCGTCGCGAGGGAAAAGGGGATTCGCTTCCGTATCCGTCCGATTCCCGTGACCGTTTCGACGGACCCGCAGCTTTTGCGTCGGGCGCTTCGCAACCTCGTCTCGAACGCCATCCGTTATACGGACGAAACGCGCCCGAATGCGGAAGTGGTTTTGGCGTTGCGCCGTCGCGGCACGAGCCGCGTCGAAATCGGGGTCTACGACGCCGGCCCGGGGCTTTCGCGCGAAGACAAAGCGCGCATTTTCGACACCTTCTACCGCGGCTCGGCCGGGAAGGCCCGCCCGGGGACGGGGTTCGGCCTCGGGCTCTCGATCGTGAAGGGGATCTGCCGCGAGCTCGGGATCACCCTTTCCGTGGGCTCGCACCTCGGACGCGGGAGCGTCTTTCGCCTGTGCCTGGAGGTGAGCGAAGCCGAACAGGTGCGGCTCTGCTCGCAAAAGGTCGTGCGCGCCGCGGCCGTGGGGCGCTTGTCGGGCCCGATCGCGCTCGTCGAAGACAACGCCTTCGTGCGCGAAGCGCTCGGCTCGACCCTCGAAAGTCTGGGAGCCGAGGTGCTCGCGTACGAGTTGCCGGACGACGAGGCGTGCCGCAAACTCGCCTCGATCGAAAACCTCCGGCTCCTCTCGGACTACAACCTCGGCGACGACCGCCCGACGGGCCTTGACATCGCGGGGCGGATCGAAAAGCTCAAAGGCACGAGGCTTCCCGCCGTGGTGCTCACGGCCGTGGCGCGCGATTTGATCGAGGCGCGTTTCGAGCGGCCGGAGGCGGGCGACACGATGCCCGCGACCCTTCCGCGGATCCTTCAGAAGCCCGCTTCGGTGGAGGCGATCGTGAACGCGTTGAATGCGGTTTCGGCGCCTTCGACGGATACGACCGACACGACCGAATCGTCCGACTCGAAGGCAGCGCCCGAACCCGTCGCGAACGATTCGACTTCCGCGAGCGAACCGCAGTCCTGATCACAACATCGGGCGGCGCGTTCCGCCCGCGCACTCTTTTCCGTTTTCCACGAATCGAAGAATTTTCAACCCATGTTTTCCGACACGACGTCCTCCCCCGACGAATTCGCCCTCGAAGAAGCCGCCCGCATCCGCATGATGCTAGGCACCGCACGCTTGGAGCGGCTGGATACCGACGAAGAAGCGGCGCTCCGCTTGCGGCTTCCCCTTTGGCTCGAACTTCTCGAGCGCGGACTCGGCGCCAAGGTGCCGACCCTCACCGACGAAGCGCTCGACGCGATGCGCGGGCTCCTTGAAGAACTGCACCGTCCGCTCGCGACGGACGAGGGCGAAGTTCCGTTCGACGAAACGAAGCACCTCCCCTGGCTCAAAGAATTCGCGCTCGAAGCGAAGCTTTTCCCCGAGGCCGGGGAACTCCGTCGGGCGCGCGAAGCGGTCGAGGCGCACTACAACGACGGGGAGCCCTTCACCGTGCTTCGGTGGCTCGCGATGGTGGCGGACGCCTACGACGCAGCCGCACGTCATGAAAGCCGCGAGGAACACGAACAAACCGACCGATACGATAATGAGTGACGAGCGAGCGGTGAGCATTGCGACCGGACGGAGGCCCCAACCTGAAAACCCATAAAAAGGCCTCGTCTCTGTCCGTTCCGTCCCGTCGCGAGAACGCCGCTCAAGCTCTCACACCCTCGATTTTTCCCACACGTTCCCAGGAGTCCCCCCGTGTCCCACCTTTTCGCGCTTTTTCTCGTCACGAGCCTCGCGAACATTCTGACGCCGGGGCTCGGCGTGGTCATGATCGTCACGTTCGCCGCCGCCTGGGGCTGGCGCCGCACGCTTTGGGGCTGCGCCGGGACGGCGGTCGGGATTGCGATCCTCTTTGCGGTGGCGATGTCGGGGGTCGGGGTGGTGCTCGCCACGAGCCCGCTTCTTTTTGCCGCCGTGAAGCTTGCGGGCGCGGGCTTTCTCGTCTGGCTCGGCCTCAAAACCTTGCGGCGCAAAGCCCCCGCCGTGGTCGATCCCGCGAAGGCGAAAGAGTCGCGCGAACCCGCCGAGACGCGCTTTTCGCTCTTTTGGAAGTGCGTCGTTTTGCAGCTCACGAACCCGCAGCCCGTCGTCTTCGCGGTTTCGGTGCTGCCGCAGTTCGTCGATCCGAAGCTTCCCTACGTCCCGCAGGCGGTGCTGCTGACCTCCACCTACGCGCTCCTCGTTTTCGTCTGCATGGTGGGGTACGCCCTTCTCGCAGGTCGGGCGCGCGACTTTCTCCTGCGGGGACGCGGCCCGCAGCTCATGTACCGCGTGAGCGGCACGGTCTTTCTTCTCATTGCCGTCATCGTCGCGGGAACGACGATTGCGGGCTTGATCGGCTGATCGAGCCTCGGGACGCTCGCCCGGTTGAGCTCCTCAACTCTTTAGATTTCGAATCCGGAAAATCGAAACACCCAAGAATTTCTCAAAACGAAAAAGGGCGCCGACCTTCGAGGTCGACGCCCTTTGAAGTCCTTTGACTGCTTTGACGTCAAGGTGCCGTCAAAGCACTCGGACGCGTCCGATTATTCTTCGAACGTCCCCTTCACGACCACTTCGCCGTCGCGCATCATGACGCGGCCGCGGGCGACGACGTCGGTAAGCGTGAAGTCTTCCGTGAAGAGACAGGCGTTGCCGCAGGCACCCTTCGCGACGACGCCCTGGTCCGCGAGGCCCAAGGCCGAGGCGACGTTCGACGTGACGAAGGGGAGGGCCTTTTCGATCGCCATGCCGTAGTCGCCGACGAGGCGCTTGAAGGCAAGGAGGTTTCCTTCGACGCCGCCCACGCCGAGACCCGCCATTTCGCCCTTTTCGTTGAAGCGCGGCACGGACCCGTGACCGTCGGTCGAGAGCGTGATGAGCTTCGGGTCGACGCCCGCTTCGAGAGCGGCGAGAACGGCAAGCGACGCGTTATCAAAGCAGCAGGAGGCCCCCGTCGTGATGTCGATGTGGCCGCCCTTCAAGGCAAACTCAACCGCGGCGTCGAAGACGTGACGGATGCGGCCGCAGTGGGTCGGACGGATGTGGCGAATCGGGAACCCGCGCGCGACGATTTCGTCGAACATCGCAAAGGCGCCCGGGATGTTCCCGAGGTGAATGTGAAGGAACCCGGTTTTGCCCGCAATCATGCCGCCCACGCGGATGTCGGCGAGAAGCGCGAGCACCTGCTGGGTCGTGGGGAAGGAGCTGCGGTGGTCGCCGAGCGCGATCTTGACGCCGAGGACTTCAGGAACGAAGAAGAGGTCGTTCGCGACGGAATCCGTGAGGGTCGTGGCGGGGTAGCGGTAGTTCGACGTGTACATCCAGGCGGAAACGCCTTCCGTCTTGAGGGCGCGCACCTTGGCGAGAAGGTTCGGAATGGAGCGCGTGGTGAAGTCCGTGCCCGAGACGCCGACGACGCTCGTCGTCCCCGACTTGATGAGTTCGGAGAGGACGAGCTCGGGCGTGCGGGTCGCGGGGCCGCCTTCGCCGCCGCCGCCCGTCACGTGGATGTGCTGATCGAAAAAGCCCGGCGTCAGAATGCGGCCCGAAGCGTCGATCGTTTCGAGGTCGGGAAGGTCGCACGTGAGGTCGGGCCCGATCGCGGCGATCTGTTCGCCGACCATCAGAACGTTCTGACGACCGAGGTCGTTCGGGGCGAAGACGCGGGCGTTTTTAATGAGAAGAGCCATGTCGAATTCTCCGAAAGGGGGGTGATGGAGTCGAATGTGAAAGTCGATTCGCGAAGGCCCCGCCGCGATACTCGTGAAAGAGCCGCGGCGGAGTCCGTTGCGAGGTCGGAAAGGTCAAAGAGCTCAGAGGAGCGCGGCCGAGGCGATCACGTTCACGGTGAGCGCAAGGAGCATCACGGGCACCGTGCGGCGCACGATGTCAAAGGGCGTAAGGCCCGCAATACCCGCGACGGCGATGATGACGCCCGCGATCGGGCACATCGTACGGGCAATCCCCGCAGAGAGCTGCACGGGAACGGCAAGCACCGCGGTGCTGATCCCGACGCTCGCGGCGGCTTCGGGAAGAAGGGGCGAGAACGCGAAGAAGGCGGCGTTCCCGGAGCCCGTCACGACGGTCGCGACGACCATGATCGCGAGCATCACGAGCAGCATCACCCAGACGCCCGCGGATTCCATCGAGGCCGCGGCCTGAATGAGGGCGGTGACGCCGCCCAACTTATTCATACCGAGCGCAAAGAGTTCCGCGCAGCAGATGAGACCCACGGTCGAGGTGAAGACCTTCCCCATCCCTTCGAAAACGGCCTGGGTCGAGGCGCAGCAGTCCTTGAAGGAGCGCTTCGTGAGGAGGTCGACGAAGAAGGCGATGAGAATCGACACGATGATCCCCGTCTGAAGCGAAAGCTTCACGTCGGCGTAGACCATCGGAGAAAAGACGATGAGAAGGAACAGTGGCAGCATCGGGAGGATCGCGTAATGCGCGGGACCCGCACCTTCGAAGGCCTTCGCGATGTCCTGCTTTTCTTCCGCGGGACCGTTCGCAAGCTTCATCGCGTCGCGACGGTCGAACCAGCGCTGCACGAAGAAGTGCCCGATCGCAACCGACGCGATGACGCAAAGCGCAACCGGAATCTGGCTCGTGACGAAGTAGGTGACGACGTCAACCTGCATCAGGTCGGCGGCACGCATGGCGTTCGACGACGCGGGACCGAGGTCGAGACAGCAGGTCGATCCGATCACGGCCGCGGCGGAGGCGCGCGAAACGCCGAGTGCGACGAGAAGCGGATAAACGGACGCCATGAGAAGAAGACCGAGACCCACGGCGGAATTGATGAAGAGCGCCATGAATTGGCCCACCACGTACGTGACGGCAAGAAGCACGTAGGGAGAGCGAATGGCCTGAAGGGGCTTCACACAGAGCTTCACGAGCGCCTTCGAAGCGCCGATGCGGTCCATGTAGACCGAGAAGCCCGCGATCAACATGATGTTGAGGCCGAGGCCGGGCAAGCGCGAACGCATGAGCGCCGTGAAGGCTTCCCCGAGGTCAAAGCCGAAGAAGTTCGTCGACTTGTCGGCCGCCACGGGCATCGTGCCCGTCGCCGCGGCGCACACGAGCATCACGAAGCCCGCGAGCAGGAGAACGATCGGCGGGTAGTAGTTTTTGAGCACGCAGTAGGCGACGACCGCCACGACCGCGAGCGTAATCAGGATTCCGAGCATCGGGAGAGTCCTTTACGAGGGTTGGAGTTGGTTGAAAATCGGGCCGAAACCGCATAAACGGGTTGCGCGTATTCTAGGGACTCTTCCTACCGACCGCCACGCGTGAAAACCCGAACGCGGTGTTCGAAGGAACTGGGTTTCGAGGCCTGTTTGCGGGCGATAAACACCACCCTTTTGTCGACAAATTCCATGAAAATCAGGTTTTTCCCGTAACGGGGAGGGCCTCGGACAAAGAAAGGCGTTTTCGAATTTGACCCTTGGGGCGTCGCCGTCGGAGAATGCCCCGAAGCTCGTCGGGGAAAAGGCGCCTTTCCTTTTCCTTCCCTCTTTCCGAAAAACCGGCGAGCCCTCGATTTTTCGTTTTTTCCCTCATCGCTTTGGAGCCCAGCCCATGAAGCTCAAGTCCCTTCTCGCCGCCGCCGTCGTGGCGGGTGCTTTCGCCTCGACCTTTGCTCAGGCCGCCGAATACGTGGTCGGTACCGGAGCGACCTACCGTCCCTTCGAATACGAAACCCCCAACAAGGAACTCGTCGGCTTCGACGTCGACCTCATGAAGGAAATCGCCAAGGCTGGGGGCTTTGAAGTGAAGTTCGTCAACACGCCCTGGGACGGCATCTTCGCCGCGCTCAACAACGGCGACCGAGACATCATCATGTCGGGGATCACGATTACCGACAAGCGCAAGGAAGTCGTCGATTTCGCCCGTCCCTACTTCCTCGCCCATCAGCTGATCCTCACGAACAAGAACCTTGAGATCAAGTCCCTGAAGGAACTCGACGGGAAGCTTATCGCCGTCGTGAACGCCTCCGCGGGCGACATCGCCGCCTCGAACGCCTTCGGGAAGTCGTCCCCCAACATCCGCCGTTTCGACAATACGCCCCTTGCGCTTGAAGAGCTCAACAACAGCGGCGTCGATGCCATGATCGGCGACGTGGGCGTTCTTCAGTACTACGCGAAGCAGAATCCCGAGAAGCAGTTCAACCAGTGCCGCGATCCGGGCTTTGAAGAACAGTACTTCGGCATCGGCATCGCCAAGGGCAACAAGGAAGTGCTCGACGCCGTGAACAAGGGCCTCGAAGCCGCCATTGCCTCGGGCGCTTACAACGAGGTCTATAAGAAGTGGTTCGGCACGGACGCGCCGAAGCTGCCGTAATTCCGTAATTCCCATGAGATCCCCCGAGGGGAGGGGCTTGCGCTTCCCCCGGAGGGTCGAAAACGGGTGAAAACCGGCTGAAAAGGGCGTTCCGCTCGGGCGGACGCCCTTTCGGGTATTTCGGACGTCGGTCGTCCGACCCGCCCGACCCGCCGAAATCCCGATTTCGCCCATCTCCCTTTGCTTTCAACCCAACCAAGTCACCAAGTCATGTTCGGATTTCGCTCCGACGTCATCGTCGAATACTGGCCGCTCTTTTTGAACGGCGCCTGGATGACCGTGAAAATCACGATCGTCTGCGTGCTCCTCGGTCTCATTCTCGGGACGCTTCTCGGCATGGGGCGCCTCGCTTCCGCTCGTACGGCGGCCGCGAACGCCCTCCTTCACTACGGCGTTCGTTGGCCGATCGCGGTCTACGTGAGCTTTTTCCGCGGCACGCCCCTTTTCGTGCAGATCTTTCTCATGCACTTTGCGGTGCTGCCGCTCTTTATTCATCCGGTCGACGGCCTTTTGATCGACGGGTCGCTCGCGCGCGACATCCGCAGCCAGTACGGGGCGGTGCTCGCAGGCGTCTGTGCGATTACGTTGAATGCCGGAGCCTACATGTCGGAAGTCTTCCGTGCGGGGATTCAGTCGCTTGACAAAGGCCAGATGGAAAGCGCGCGCAGCCTCGGGATGAGTTACGGGCAGGCGATGCGGCACATCATTCTCCCGCAGGCCTTCCGTCGGATGCTCCCCGCACTCGGCAACAACGCGATCGCGATTCTGAAGGATTCGTCGCTCATCTCCGCGATCGGCCTCGCGGAACTCGCCTACGCCGCCCGCACCGTCGCGGGCGCCTCGGCCCGCTACTGGGAACCCTACATTACGATTTCCTGCGTCTACTGGGTGATGACGCTCCTTTTGGCTTACGGCATCCGCCGACTCGAAGCGCACCTCGGCAAGGGCGACGAAGGTTTGAAGTGAGGATCAAAAGAAAATGACAACGACTCCTGCCGCCGACATCCGACCGATCGTCGAAATCCGAGGGCTCAAAAAGGTGTTCGGCGACCACACCGTGCTCGAACACATCGACTTCGCCGTCCGACCGGGCGAAAAAGTCGTGGTGCTCGGGCCCTCGGGTTCGGGGAAAAGCACGATGCTCCGCTGCATCAACGCGCTTGAGACCGTCACCTCGGGCGAAATTGTCGTGAACGGCGTTTCGGTCACGGACCCGAAGACGAACCTCAACGTGCTCCGAGAACACCTCGGGATGGTCTTTCAGCGCTTCAACCTGTGGCCCCACAAGACGGTGCTCGAAAACGTCATGCTCGCCCAGGAAATCGTTCTCGGGCGCTCGAAGGCGGACGCGAAGGCGCGCGCTCTGAAGCTTCTCGACAAAGTGGGCCTTTCCGCGAAAGCGGACGCTTACCCCGCGAGCCTTTCGGGCGGACAGCAGCAGCGCGTGGCGATTGCGCGGGCGCTCGCGATGGATCCGAAGGTGATGCTCTTTGACGAGCCGACCTCCGCACTTGACCCCGAACTCGTGGGCGAAGTGCTCGCGGTGATGAAGAAGCTCGCGGAATCCGGCATGACGATGATCGTCGTCACGCACGAAATCGGCTTCGCGCGCGAGGTCGCCGACCGCGTGGTCTTCATGGACGGAGGCCGCATCGTCGAAGAGGGTCAGCCCGACGAGGTGCTCGCCAATCCGAAGGAAGAGCGTACGCGCACCTTCCTCGCGCGCGTGCTCTGACGCGAAACGGGACGCTCGGCAAAGAAGAAAAGCCCGGTCGGCATGAACGACCGGGCTTTTTGAATTTCAATACGTCCCGACGGGCAAGACGCAGGTGCAAGAGTGCTCAAAGCTCGATGTCGAACCCCGCGCGACGGGCCGCAAGGAGCGCTTCCGTGCGGTTCGAGGCGCCGAAGGCACGGTAAATCGCCGCGACATGCGTTTTGACGGTGCCTTCCGAGAGGTCGAGCTCGCGGCAGATCCGCTTGATGGGGGCGCCCTGCGCGAGGAGCATGAGGACGTCCTTCTGGCGCTCCGTCAGGTGGACGGGCTCTTCGGTTTCGCGTTTGAGGCTTGCGGCCGTGCGGTTGAAGAATCCCAGGCGCTGCGATTCCGCGAGGAGCTTCGAGGGGATGAAAACGCCCCCTTTCAGTACGAAGTCGATGGCACTTGCGAGCATTTCGGTGTCGAGACTCTTCGGCACGAACCCCGCCGCACCGAGTTGCAGCACGCGCATGATGCTCTGCTGATCGACCAGGCCCGAGACGACGAGGATCTTCAGCATCGGCTGAATCCGAACGATCTCCTCCATGAGCTCGGTCCCGGTGACGCCCGGCATCGAGAGGTCGAGAATCAAGAGGTCCGCCGTGTCGCCTTCGCGCCGCACGAGATCGATCGCCCCCTCGGCGGTTTCGGCCGTGAGCACCGCGGCGGCGGGATCGCGGTCGATAAGCATCATGGAAAGCGCGCTCGTAATGAGGGCGTGGTCGTCGACGATGAGGTACTTCATTGAATGTTGGCACGCGGGGCGTGCTGCGAAACGGAGGACTACCAAGTGTAGCGCAGCCGATCGGCCCCGGCACACGGGAAAAACGGCAGTTGCAGGGGGCCGAGACGCGGCGCTTGCGCGAAAAGAAAAAGGCGGCGCGATTCGCATCGCACCGCCTTCGAGCGCCGTCAAATGTTGATTTCGCGAGGCTCGCGGAGCCCGAAAGCTCCCGAACTCCTCGAGCGCTTGTCTGACGTTATGCCCGGCGTTCGTCGTTCATGTCGGCAAACGGGCGCCCCGCCGCCACGCGGCGCTCCAGATCGCGCCCCGCGTAGCCGTAGAGCCACATGCCGAGGAAGGTCGCCAGCGATCCCCAGAGCATCGCGGTCGGACCGCAGGCGTAGAGGGCGTAGAGCGAATAGATCGACCCCACGGCCGCAAGGCGAACCGTGAGCTTCGCGTCGCGCGCGGGGAGCGCCTCGCGGTGCACCATCACGTTGAGCGCGGCCAAGGCAAGGAGATAGGGAACGAGGTTCGTCACGACCGCGAGGTCGACGAGAATGAAGAACTGCTCCTCAAGACGCGGATTGACCGTAAGGAGCGCCAGAAGCGTTTGCGTCACCACGATGATGAGCATCCCCGCAACGGGCACGCGGTGCTTGTTGAGGCGAGCGAAGATCTTCGGAAAATAGCCTTCGGCCGCCGACCCGCGGAAGACTTCCGCGAGCGTGAACTGCCAGCTCATGAGAGCCGCCGCTTCCGCAAGCGCCATGACGCCCATGACGACCTTGCCCACGAAGGGCGTGAACATCGTCGCAAAGACAAGCCCGAAGGGGGCGGTCGAGGCAGCGAGCGTCGCGTTGTCGACGATACCCGCCGCAACGTTGTTCGAGAGCAGATAAATCACCGCCACGCCCGCCGTCGCGCAGAGAACGGCGCGCGGCACGTTCTTTTCGGGGTCTTCGACCGCGTCGGCGTTCGCGCACGCGGATTCAAGCCCCAAAAAGCCCCAAAGGGTCATACTCAAGGACGCCGAAATCCCGTCGAAAAGCGTCATGTTGTGCGGATTCCAGGCCGCAACAAAGCGCTCGGGCGAGAACCAGAACCAGCCCGCCACGCACAAAAAGAGAATCGGAATGAGAAGCGCCCAGGCAAAGACGTGGCTCACGACGCCCGTCATGCGTACGCCCGGGAAGTTGATGACGGTCGTCACCCAAATGAGAACGATGGTGCAAAGACCGATTTCCAAGGGTGTCAGCGTCGCTTCGAAAATCATGACGCCATACCCCACGACCGAGACGGCGATCGAGAGGTTGGCAATGACAAGCGAAAGGCCGTAGGTGAAGTTCGCGAGGTAACTGCCCGACTTCCCGAAGGCGTATTCGGCGTAGCCGCCGAGCCCCGCGCGGTTGCGCGAGAGCATCCCGCAGCGTGCGAGCGCGTAGGCAACGGCCGTGGACCCAAGAATGGTGATCGCCCAGGCGAAGATCGACATCGTGCCTACTTCGGCGAGTTTCGTGGGCATGAGGATGATGGACGAGCCGACCATGTTGAGGATCGTCGCCATCGTGAGTTCGAGGAAGGTGAGCTTCTGCTTCGGTTTGGAGGTCATATTCCTTGGGAGGGAACGGGACCGGCCCGAAAGCGCCGGTCGGGGGTCAATGAAAAAAGGGAAAAACGAAAAACGAAAAAAGGCTCCGCGCGGAAAGCGCGGGGCCCTTTGCGGCCCGCCCCCGTCGGTTTTTCAACGGAGGGCGGCGCCCGATCGACGCGGCGGCGTTAGTTTTCGCTGCCCGTCGGGGTGATGGCGTGACGAGCGGCCCAGGTCCAGGGGTTCTGGAGCCAGTCGCCGAGGGTCGACTTTTCTTCGGCCGTGAGCTTGCCCATTTCGACGGCCTTGTCAAGGACCTTCGAGAAGTCGAGCATTTCGTGGCAGACGACGTTTTCCTTCTTGAAGAGCTTCGTCGTTTCGTCGATGCCGAACGAGGTGATCGCGAGGCAGTCCGTCACTTCGGCGCCTTCGGCCTTGAGAGCTTCGACGGCGGAAAGGAGCGAGAGACCCGTCGAGATGTGGTCTTCGATGATGAGGACGCGCTTGCCCTTCACCGAGGCGCCTTCGACGCGGCTGTGGTTGCCGTAGGTCTTCGCCGTCTGACGAACGAAGATCGAGGGCTTCGAGAGACGGTACGCGAGGGCGGCGGCGTGCGAGACGCCCGCGCCTTCAACGCCCGCGACGACGTCGAATTCGAGGTTGAGTTCGGCCACGCGCGAAGCCATCGTTTCGATGATGTCGCGCCAGGCGTCCGGGAAGGCCGTGAGCGTGCGGTTGTCGACGTAGATCGGGGTGATGAGACCCGACTTGAGTCGCATCGGAGCTTCCGTGAGGAACGAAACCGCGCCGTGGGAGACGAGATGTTCGGCGAGGATGTCTTCGGCAATATGGGACTTGAACATGATTCTTACTCTCAACCTATCCTAATTAGTCGATGCCGATCGCCTTGCGGCCGTTGACGGTGGCGATCTTGACGAGTTCGTCGAAGTAGTCGAAGCGGCAGCCCGTGGCGAGCGTGGTCATTTCATGCCACATGTCGCCGGCGTTCCAGGGCACCATGGCGTCGCACACGTTGTCGGTACCGAGCGCGACCGTGATGCCCGCCGGGACGAGTTCGTCGACCGGGGTCATGGAGTTGTGCATCGGGCCGATCTGCTCGGAGCGCGGCGTGTCGATCCAGGCGGTCGGGCAGGCGATCATCATGACGTCGGCTTCCTTCATGCGGGCGTAGAGACGTTCGCGGTACTTCTTCGAGTGCGCGGCGATCGAAATCCCGTGAATGGCGACGACGCGGCCCTGCATGCCGTGCTGGATCGTCTTGTCGCAGAGCTGTTCGGTTTCGTATTCGAGCGATTCGTTGAACTGGTCGACGTGCACGTGGACCATCTTGTTGTAGCGCTTCGCGGTTTCGAGGATGATGTCGAACGCTTCGTCGCCCTTGCCGTAGTCGCGTTCGTCGCGCTTCGGAAGCGCGCCGATGATGTCGACCATTTCGGCGCCGATGTCGAACCACTTGCGGGCTTCGGGATGAATCACGCCCTTCAGAGTCTGGTTCGCGAACTTGACCGTGAGCTGGTCCTTGTAGTGTTCGCGGGCGCGGATGCCGGCCTTGATCGCGCGGTCTTCGGACTGCGGGTCGATGTCGACGAACGTGGCGAGCGCGGTGACGCCCTGCTTGATCTGGTTTTCAAAGAAGAGGCAGAAACGGCGGTAGAAGATCTCTTCCGTCGATTCGCGCTTGAGTCGGTCGAGCGCGTCCCACTTCTGCTGCAGCGTGCAGGTGCGGCGCATTTCGAGCACGTCGGGCGAGAGCGTGTAGGCGCGGTCGGCATGGGCGTGGGTGTTCACCCAGCCGCCGGCGGCCATGATCGCCGGTTCAATCATGTCGCGAATCGTCAAGGCGGTGTCATTCGTGGACATTAAGAAATCTCCTTCAAGGGGAAGAGAAGAAAACTACGGTCAAGAAAAGGCCGCGAACGTGGGGGCACGTTTTCGCGGCTAAATTGACGGCATGTTAGAGACGTTCCGACCGTTTGTCAAATTTCCGCGAAAGATTTGCCGGGGTGAGTTGCTCCGTTGAGACCCCGCGCGACGCGCCCGATCTCTTTATCCTGCACCCGAAGTCGACATCGTGTCGAGCGGAAAATCGTTAGGAAACACGACGTTGCGGTGCGTTCGCGGCATCGCCCGAAAACTGCGGCTCCGCTCGGTGGGTCTTTGCCAAGAAAAGAAAAAAGACCTGTTGCAAAACCGCAACAGGTCCGATCGAAGAAGAGGTTGAAATTGGGGCCGAAGAGACCCTACGGCGCTCGAACGACCGCGATCGAGTTCAAGCCGACTCCAATCGACTCAGGCCGCAATCTTTTCGGCCTCCTTCGGGAGCAGCCCGTAGCGGCGGCGCAGCCGCTGCGAGAGGAAGACCGCGGCGGAAAGGAGCGTGAAGACCGCGCACGCGCCGAGAATCGCGCCCGCAAGCATCCAGGGGCGCCCGGCGTCGATGCGGTTCATGACGAGCACAACGCCGGCACGCACCCACTCCAGCGCAAACAGGGCGAGAAGGGCCGAGGAGAAGTACGCGACGAACCGGTGCGGCACGAAGAGGATCGCGATCGGCACGAAGACTGCGAAGGCGAGAAGGCCGAAGCCGTGGAACATCAGATGCGCGCCCATGAGGATCATGGCGAGAACGGGAAAAACGAGAAGCAGCATGCGGGGTTTCCGGGGGTGCAAAAAAAAGAAAAAAACGGGGGTGGAGTCGCCGGGGAAGCGATGGTGTCCGGGGTCTCTTATCGGGCGCCCGCGTCGGAAGGCGACTTCGGGGCCTCCTTCGGTGCTTCCTTCGATGCAGCAGCGGGCGCCGTCTCGCGACGGTTCCGGGGCTTTTCGGGCGCTTCGCGGCGTTCCTTCAAGAGGTGCTTGAGGGTCAGAATCGGGTGTCGCCAGAGGAGTCGCGGGCCCGCCCACCGCATGATTTCGCGGGCCTTTTCGCGCTCGGCGGGCTTATAGCAGTGGATGCGGCACTTGGCACAGACGGGCTTTTCGGCCCCGTAGGGGCAGCAAGCGAGGCGCTTTCGCGCGTACTCGACGAACGCTCGGCACTCGGGGCAAAGACCGTCCTCGGTGGAGCGTAGCTCGGGATGGTGGGCCTTGCAGTAGAGCTCGGCCATCAGCCGAATCGTTTCCGCTTCCTCCTTGAGGACGGGAATCGTTTCAAGCCGCGCCATGCGGTCGGGCTTGGGGGCGGCGGCACTGCAGCGGGTTTTCGCGTCGGCGTCCGTCGGGGCGGAGGTGTCGGTGGTCATGGGAACGGGGCCTCACGAGAAAGTCGATAAACGGGAAAAACGAGCGGCAGGTCGTCAAGGCGTGAAAACGCGATTTCGTCCGCTCGGAGGCATAATATTTCGTTCAAGGTTATCGTACGCTTAAAAGTGGTACGAGAAATGCCAGTTTTTCTATTTTGTCAAAAGGGGACCCCAATGAGCGTGATTTACGATCCGGCGGAGTTGCGCGCCGACCTTCACGAAATGCCCGAACTTGCCATGCGGGAAGTGCGCACAGCGGCGTATGCGGCGGAAAAACTCGAAGCCCTCGGCCTTAAGGTCGAGCGCGGCGTTGGCGGCACGACGGGTGTGACGGCCGTGATCGAAGGGGCGGAACCCGGCCCCGTCGTCATGCTTCGCGCCGACATGGATGCGCTTCCTTTCGTGATCGACGGGAAGGACTGCGCGATTCACGCCTGCGGGCACGACGCCCACACGGCGATGCTCCTGGCGGCCGCAAGCCGCCTCGTCGGCAAGGTGAAGCGCGGCAAGTTGAAGCTCGTCCTGCAGCCCGCCGAAGAAACGTGTGCGGGCGCGAACGCGCTCATCGCGGCGGGCATTCTTGAGGACGTCGACTACGTCTTGGGCGCCCACATTCGTCCGATTCAGGACCTCCCCGCGGGGAAGGTCTGCTCGGGCGTGCGCCACACGGCTTCCACCACGATTCGCGTGACGGTGAAGGGGCGCGGCGCCCACGCGGCGCGTCCCCATTTGGGTGTCAATGCCATCGACGCGGGCGGCGCGATCGTGGCGGCCGTGCAGGGGATCTGGCTCAACCCGACGGGCGTCTGGTCCGCGAAGGCGACGCAGTTCCATGCCGACGCGGGCGGCACCAACATCGTTCCCGATCGCGCGACCATCACCTTCGACGTGCGCGCTCAGACGAACGAACTCATGAACGAGTACATGGAAAAGATTCGGACCGCCGTCGAATACGCTGCGAAAGCCCACGGAGCCGAAGCCGATCTCGAAATCCTGCTCACGTGCCCGGCTGCGGTCTACGACGAGGACTTCAAGGCGGAAGTGGGCGATGCGATCCGCGAAGTCTTGGGTGACGACGCTCTGGCCGCGGACTGCGGTGGCGGCGGCGAAGACTTCCATTGCTACAAGCTCGCGAAGCCCTCGATGAAGGCGGCCTATTTCGGGGTCGGGGTCGGCGCGACGCCGGGGCTCCATGCGCCCAACATGACCTTCGACCCGAAGTACCTCATCAACGGGGTGAAGGTCTTCGAAGCCGTGGTGCTCAAGCACCTCGGGTAAGATGCCGAGAAAAGCCGCCCGCAGGAGGGCGGCTGAAAAGCAAACGGGGTGCCGACGGGCACCCCGTTTCCCCTATGGGCCTGCGCTCGTCCGGGTGAGACCGACGGTTGGGCCTCAAAGCTGCTCGACGCGAATCCCCGCACGCTTCAGGAAGTTGAGGCCGTCTTCGCTTCGGTAGAGCTCGTGGTAGAAGACCTCGGTGATGCCGCACTTCTGAATGAGGAGCGCGCAGTGGATGCAGGGGCTGTGCGTGATGAAGATCGACGCTCCCTTCGAGGAGTAGCCGTTTTCGGCGAGCTTGGCGATGGCGTTCAATTCCGCGTGCTGCACTTCGGGGCGCGTCACCGTCTCGCCGTTCACTTCCATCTCGCAGCAGTTGTCGTACCCGGTGGGCATCCCGTTCCAGCCGAAGGAGATGATCGAGTGATTCTTCACGATGACGCAGCCCACCTTGAGACGTCGGGCGTAGCTGCGTTCGGCGGCGATGTGCGCGATGCGCATGTACATCGCATTATCCTTCTTGATATCCATGGAAATTTTCAGCTGATTTTCTCTACCTCCCACAATACCTCCCACACTTCGCATCACACACGGGCTCGAAGTCGGTCGGCAAATGGGGTCTTGTTGCGCAATTCTATCGCGCCCGGACGGGACGACCTGCGTGACGGCGGGCAATACGTGTTTCCGTGCGGCGCAGGCGGTTGAAAGGGAGGGCAGTCGACCGGGACGGTGAGCGGCTATCGGCGGCGTGCGCACGAGCACGGCTGCGTAAGAATGCAGGACGAAGAAAAGAAAACGCGTGACGGACCGAGCGATCCCTCACGCGTTGAGGCTGCTTTCGAAGGCACGAACGAGGCAGGCAAACGTTTCGCCCGGCCCATCAGCCAAACCGCGCGCGAGGTTCCGGATCCGTGGCTTGCGCCACGGAGGGACCTCCGAAAGCAGTGCGGATGCGACAAAGTCCGTGCTGGTAACACGGGCCTTGTCAATGATGCAGGGTGGCAGATATGCAGAGTCTCCCCCTTGCTTCGTGTCAGACGTGATCATAGCACGACCTGGTAGGGCCTTCGACGTTGAAAGTCGGGCAGGTAGGGCTTTCTCGGGCGCTCGCCGGGCGTGGAGCGCGTCGAGGACCGAGCGCAACGCCGCAAGCGAGCGGACCCCCCATCCCCCTGCCGAGATTTTGCTATCTTCGTCGAACAACACCGCGACGCCCGACCGCAGGGCCGACGGGTCGCCCGCCGGCATACGGCTCGCGGTTTCGTACGCCATTTCCCGCCTCGGGGTCTGCGGCCCGAGGAGAGTTGCACACAGGGACCGAGGTCCAGTCATGAAAGCCAATGTCTCGGGGTATCTTTCGAGGCTCCGGAAGATCACAAGCTACAAAGACGCGTTGTTGGAGGCCGTCGCCAACTCGATTCAAGCGTGCGCCGACGTCGAGCCGGAGAACGCCGAAATCACGGTCGAAATCCGCCTGAAGCTGCAAGCCGAACCGACGCGAAAGGGGCACCCGACGAATGACCGTCCGATCGAATCGATCCGGGTGACGGACAACGGCGAAGGCTTCACGGACGAAAACTTTGAGTCCTTCTGCACGATGGATACGGACCGGAAGGCGGCCCGATTCGGTTGCAAGGGGATCGGCCGCTTCCTGTGGCTGAAGGCCTTCCGGAAGGTCGTCGTGGAGAGCGTCTATCGGGCGTCGAGCGGAGAGAAGTACTTCCGCCGCTTCGAATTTTCTACGAGCGACATCGAGAATGAGAGCACGCGAAAGGCGGGCGACGACGAGGCGGTCCGGACGACGATCTCACTGCAATCCATGATCGACGGGATGGAGCAGACGCACGACGTGACGGCCGAAGAGATCGTGCATCTCATCATCGGGCACTTCCTTTGGGACTTTGCGAGCGGCACGGTTCCGAAGATTCGCGTGGTTTGCGCGGGCGAGAGCCTGTGCGCTAACGACGTGTTCGAAGGAATGCGACTTGCCGCGACCGAGAAGCAAACGTTCAACCTGGCCGGGTACGACTTCGAGTTTCTTCAGCAGACGTTGAAATTCAAGTCGAAGAATGGCCTGCGCCCCGGCATCTATTACTGCGCGGGCGGTCGCGTCGTCTGCAAGGCGTCGACCGCCTTGGATCCGAAGATCGAATCCTTGATGCCCGACGCGGACGGCGCCGACAGGATGTTCCTGGGCCTGGTGAAGTCTCGGGTGTTGGACGAGTTGGTGGGCAACGAACGAAACGTGATCGAATGGGGAACGGAGGGAAGCGACGACCACCCTTCGGAAAAAGCGATTTTGAAGCGGGTCGAGGAGATCTGCTCGGAATACCTGAAGACCGAATTCGAGCGCTTGGCCGTCAAGTCGAACGCCAGGCTGCAAGAGTTCGTGGACACCGAGGCGCCCGAGTACAAGGCCTTCCTGAACCGGCGACGCGACAGTTTGTACGTGAGGCCCGATGCGTCCGTATCCGACGTCCGGGAATATTTCCGGGAGGAATTCCACAAGTACGAACGCGCGGAACGTCGGGAGGTCGACGATTGGATGGCCGTCGACTGGTCGGGGGAAGAGGCTGAAAGCAAGATTCGGGAGCTTTCCGAGCGGATCGAGCCCATTCTCGCGCGCGATCTCGTGAAGCTTGCGGCGTCGCGCCGTTTCTACCTCCGAATGTATGAGAAGGCGATGAGCCTCAGCGAAGAGGGCGGCTTCCGGAAGGAAAAGGCGATCCATTCGCTGCTCTATCCCATGAACACGGACGATCGCTTGGCCGTCGGCACGGACAAGCAGAACCTCTGGCTGATCGACGAGCGACTGACGTTCGTCCACTGTCTGACGTCGGATCAGCGGACGGATCGTGCGGCGCTCAAGCTCTTCGCGGTCGGCACGGCGGACAATGCGGGCGAACTCTACATCATCGAGTTCAAGCGCCCCGGGCACGACGACTGCGATCTCGATGAAAACCCGATCTCGCAGGTGCTCGACTACGTCGACGAGCTCAGGGCCGGCGGCGTGACGGCCGCCGACGGAACGGAAATCACCGGCGCGGACAAGCTTCCGATCTACTGCTTCATCGTGGCGCACATTACGCCGACCCTGAGGAAGCAATGTCGAAATTCCGGTTTGCAGCTCGGTGCGAGCGGCGACTATTTCTTCGGTGTGGTGAACGGCGTGTACTTCGAGGTGATGAGTGTGAATTCGCTCTACAAGAAAGCCAAAGAACGAAACCATGCCCTATTGACGGCCGCGGGCTTGGACAACCCGTAACGGAATCGACACCCTCGGAGGAAACTTCGGGGGTTTCCCGTTCCTGCGGTCGGAAGCGGGGACCGCAAGGTCCTTCCCGAAAATCGTCAATAATCGGTCGCGACGCCACCGCATCGTCGGGCGGTCGTCCTCCTGCACGGGCTTCCCGTCCGCGTGCGGAAGGGCGCTGCGGGTGCGGCGGGCGAAAATTCAAACGAAGAGAGAGTAAGCAAATCCATGCAATTTGATTTTGCGTGCCATTTTCTTGAGGACACAACCATCCTCTGCCGCGACCTGCCCGGGGCTGTTTCCTGCCCGGATGAAGGGGACACGTGCGAAAAGTGGGCGGAGCTCGTGGTAGTCGACTGGCTCGACTTTCTCATGTGGGACGACGAACCGATTCCGGTCGCGTCGCCCGCCGAGGAAGGCGAATACGTCGTGCGCCTGACGCTCACGCAGACGGCGAAGATCGTGTTGCACAACGCGCGGCTCGAGGCAAACGTCTCGAAGGCCGAGTTGGCTGAGAGAACGGGGATGAGCTTGGGCTACGTCGAGCGGATGCTCAATTTCCGGCAGTCGACGAAGATCGAGTCGATCCGCGAGGCGCTTCGAAGCCTCGGAAAGGACTTCACGCTCGGCGCGGTCGACCTCTGAGCGGCGCGGTGCCGAAAAGACAAAAGAAAAAGCCCGGCGGGGTTTGACCCGGCCGGGCTCGGTACGGAGGAAGTCCCGCAAGGGACTTCCAAGCGCGTCGGCAACGACGCCGTGAATTACTTCACGCGGTTGCGGTATTCGCCCGTACGGGTGTCGATTTCGATCTTGTCGCCCGTTTCGACGAAGGCGGGAACGGAGAGTTCGTAGCCGGTGGCGAGCTTGGCGGGCTTCATGACCTTACCGGAGGTGTCGCCCTTGACGGCGGGTTCCGTGTAGGTGATTTCGCGAACGAGGATCGTCGGGAGTTCGATCGAGATGGCGCGGCCTTCGTAGAACACGGCTTCGGCGGGCATGCCGTCTTCGAGGTACTTGAGGGCTTCGGCCATGACGTCGGCGTCGACTTCGTACTGGTTGTATTCTTCGTCCATCCAGACGTAGTGCGGGTCGGCGAAGTAGGAGTACGTGACTTCCTTGCGTTCAAGGATGAGGTCTTCGAACTTGTCGTCGGCACGGAAGACGGTTTCCGTCGTGGCGTTCGTCAGAAGGTTCTTCATCTTCATCTTGACGACGGAGGCGCCGCGGCCACCCTTGGAGTATTCGGACTTGACGACGACCATGGGGTCCTTGCCGACCATGAAGACGTTGCCGAGGCGCAGTTCCTGTGCGGTTTTCATTTCGAGTTTTCCTAGTGCAGTTTGCAAAGTAAGTCCCCGGCGAACCTCTTCGGGCCCAAGGACGAAAAAATTTTAGCTCTTGATTTTAGCAAAGTTTTCAAAAGGGCGGCCGAGAACGTTTCGGAAAAGCCGTAGCCAAGGCGCTCCAAGGCGCTCGGGCGGGCCGAAGGCGCCTTAGTCGACGCGCCCGTCGACGCGCTCATTCGGGGAACTTCAGCTCCCTTCAACCCGTTCGGCGCGCTCCACGATCCGACGCGCGAGGTCCCCGTGCGCGAAGAGCCGATCGCGCCAGCGGGCCATGCCGCGCTCGATCGCGCCGCGCGAGCGCCACCAGGCCGCAAACGTTTCGGGTTCGAGTTCGCCCGAGAGCCACTCGCGGTTCGCGGTCTCGAGAATTCGGGCGCTCTCGGGGTCGGTCTCGGCGAGAGCGGGCACGACCCGAGCGAGCCACGCGTCCATCTTGATGAGGTGCGCGTTGTCTTCCGTCGGGTAGGTGGCCCAGAGGAGGGACTTGCCGGCGAGCTGCGCCCGCACGAAGCTGTCTTCGCCGCGGATCACCACGGCGTCGGACGCCCGCAAGAGGTCGTCAAATGCTTCCTGTGGCACGAAGGGCGTGCGGCAGACGTCGACCCCCGCGCGCCCCTGAAGGAGCCGCTCGATTTCGTCACCCGCCGCGCCCGGCGCCGCAAGCACCGTAAGGGGCTCGACTGCGGCCGACGCGGCGATGCCATCCGCAAGGCGCGCGAGCGCGTTCACGGGATAGGCAAAGAGAAAGAGGGCGGGGCGCTCGGGCTTGGCTCCGAGTGCGCGAAGGATGTCGTCGCGGCGATGGGCGAAGTCCTCGGTATCCTCCCGGAGGTTGTCTTCGATCAGAAGACCGCCCGTGCGGGCTGTAAAGCCCGGGAAGTACCAGAGCTTTCGAAGGGGAAGATTCGGGTGCAGCCCCCAGACGTCGTGACAGGCTTCCACCCAGTCTTCGGCGCTCAGGTAGTCGAGATTCATGTAGAGAAAGCCCGAACCTTCCGCGGGAAGACCCCGCGCGACGCGCTCTTCGCGCGAGCGCGCGAGAAGCGCCTCCACCGCCTCGGGAAGGCGGCAGCCGAAGGCTTCGATCGTGAGGTCGGAGGCCGAGCGGGCGAAAGCCCCCTCGGAGGCGTGCTCTTCGCTCTCTTCGTGCGCCTTACCCGCAGGGATCTCAAGCTCCGCCAGGACTTCGGCGGCGCACGCCGCCCGATCGTCCCAGCGGGCGACGGCAATCCCGCGCACGACGGATTCGGCTTGATCGGGGTCGAGCTCCGGCACGAGCTTGGCGAGCACGTCGGGGCGGTCGACGACGAGACGCACGGCAAGCCCCAGGTCGCGAAGACGCCGTGCAAGACGCCACGTCACGCCCGCGTCGCCGAAGTTGTCGATCACGCGACACCAGATTTCGGCCGTTCGCGGAGGGCGGGAGCGGGTGACGGAAGACGGACTGTCGAACGAGGAAGAAGCGGCAAGAGAGGCGGCGAAAGAGGCGTCCGTGCTCAATTCTTCACCCGCTGCTCTTCGAAATAGGGAACGGCCGCACGCAGGTACACGTACATCGAATAGACCGTGAGGAGCGCGGCGATCCAGAGGAGCACCTCGCCCGCGAGCGCGACCGAGAACCCGTAGACGGGGTCGTACCAGAGAAGGCACGGAATGGCCGTCATCTGCGCGATCGTCTTGATCTTCCCGAACCAGTTCACCTTGACGAGCCCCGATTCGCCGATCTTCGCCATCCATTCGCGCAGCGCCGTCACGGTGATTTCGCGACCGATGATGATCATCGCCACGGCCATGTCGCAACGATCGAGTCCGACGAGCGCGACGAGCGCCGCGGAAACGAGAAGTTTGTCCGCCACCGGGTCGAGGAAGGCCCCCATGCGGGTCGCCCACCCTTCGTAGCGTCGGGCGAGGAACCCGTCGAGCGCGTCGGTGACGGCGGCAAGAACAAAGACCGCACAGGCGATTTGATTGACGAGGTGCGGATCGAGAACACGTGCGGGCACGTAGAAGATCCCGATGACAAGCGGGATCATGGCAATGCGGGCCCAGGTGAGGGCCATCGGCACGTTCATGCGGAAGGGAGGCTTGAGCTTCATAGAGCGTGTGAGCAACGAGTCGGGGGACGGAATAAAGAGTAGTGGAAATGGCGAAGGTCGGTGCTGAAAACAAGGTCCGACTTCAAAAAAAGTCGACGGCCGGGTCGGAATCAGGTATCCGACTCCTCCGTTCGGGGGATGTCGGGGGCGGCGCGATGGAGGTCGTCGTAGATGCGCCGTGCGAGCGCCCGGGAAATACCGTCGACGCGCGCGATGTCTTCGGCGGAGGCGTTCGAGAGCTGCTTCATGCCGCCGAAGTGCGCAAGCAGCTTCGCGCGGCGCTTGGGGCCGATGCCTTCCAAGTCTTCGAGGCGCGAGGTGTTGCGGGTCTTCGCGCGCTTGCGACGCATCCCGGTAATGGCAAAGCGGTGCGCTTCGTCGCGGATTTCGGCAATGAGCATGAGGGCGCGCGACATCGTGCCGAGAACGAGCGGTTCGCGCCGTTCCCCGTCGATTTCGGGGAAGATGAGGGTTTCAAGCCCGGTCTTCCGGCCTTCGCCCTTCGCAACCCCGACGATGACGGAAAGATCGAGCCCGAGGTCGGTGAAGACCTGTCGGGCGGATTCGACCTGGCCGTGCCCGCCGTCAACGAGTACGACATCGGGCAGGTACGCTTCGCCGCGCGCCACGGGCGCGTAGCGGCGCTCCAAGACCTGACGCATGGCGGCGTAGTCGTCGCCCGGCTCGATCCCGGTGATGTTGAAGCGCCGGTAGAGGGACGATTGCATCCGCCCCTCGGCAAAGACGACGCAGGAAGCCTGGGTGGCTTCGCCCGCCGTGTGCGAAATGTCGAAGCACTCGACCGAAAACTTCATGGGGTCGCCGTCTTCGGGCTCGAACCCGAGGATGTCGATGAGCTCCCGTAGGCGCGCGAGTTGACTGCCTTCCTCCTGAAGGCGCCGCGCGAGCGCGATCTCGGCCCCGGTCGTGCACATCTCAAGCCACCGCCGGCGCGTGTCGCGCGGCTCGGTTACGACCGTGATGCGTCGACCCGCGAGGTCCGTGAGCATGCGCGCGACGTTTGCGGCGAGGTCGGGGTGCTCGGCGTCGTTTTGCAAAATGACGACGGACGGAATCGGCATCCCGTCGTAGTGCTGCGCGACGAAGGCTTCGAGAATTTCGCCGGGGCTCGGAAGGAGCGCTTCCGTGCGCACGTTGAGTTTCGGAAAGTTGGGTCGGTCCCCGAGGTGGCGGCCGCCGCGCACCATGGCGAGGTTCACGCACACGACGCCCCCCGAAGCCGCGCACGCGAGAATGTCCGCGTCCGTGTCGCCCCCCGTCGTTTCGATCGCCTGACGGTGCTGCACGGTCGTGAGCGCCGCAATGCGGTCGCGGTAGAGGGCCGCTTCTTCGAATTCCCACTTTTCGCTCGCCGCCCACATGCGCTTTTCGTACTCTTCGACGAGGTCGCGCGTGCGCCCTTCGAGAAGCGCCGCCGCGCGCTCGCAGTCGCGCGCGTAGTCTTCCGAAGAAATGCGCCCGCAGCAGGGAGCCGAACACCGCCCGATTTGGCCCAAAAGACACGGGCGCGAGCGGTTTGAGAAGACGCCGTTTTCGCACGTGCGAAGGCCGAACACCTTCTGGAGCGTCTGAATCGCTTCGCGCACGGCCCCCGCATTGGGATACGGCCCGAAAAAGCGCGACCGCTTGTCGACGCCCCCGCGGTAGTAGGAAAGACGCGGGAATTCCTCGGGCCCCAACTTGATGTAGGGGTAACTCTTGTCGTCCCGAAAGAGTATGTTGTACTTCGGGGCGAGCGTCTTAATGAGGTTGTTTTCAAGAAGGAGCGCTTCGGCCTCGGACCGCGTCACGGTGGTTTCGAGCCGCGCGATGCGCGACACCATCAGGGCGATGCGCGGCGACAACCCCGTCTTCTGAAAGTAGGACGATACGCGTTTTTTGAGGTCGCGGGCTTTCCCGACGTAGAGGCAATTCCCCTCGGCGTCGAAATACCGGTAGCAGCCGGGGAGGTTCGGGAGCGTCCGCAATTCGGCCTGCGGGTCGAAGGCGCGGGGCGGCTCGGCTTCCGACGATTCTTCGGACGCTTCTTCCAAGAGAGCCGGAGCCTTCGTTGAAGACGCGTCGGCAGCGGTTTCAACAGCCGTTTCGAGCACAGGTTCGACGAGAGGCTCGACAGCAGACTCGGCGACAGGCTCGGCCGAAAGCGCCGCCCCGGGCACGGGCTCAGGGCGGGAGAGTTCGGCGGTGCCGTCGGCCGTCTCGATGGCGTCGGAATCCGTCTTGGACATGCGGGCGCTCGCGGGCCGATCGGGATCAGCGATCTTCTTCGCCCGTCAGCTCTTCGGGGTCGAAGTGGAAGGTCATGCCCTTATATTCGGGGCGGTACTTGAGGCCCGACTGGCAGCGGAATTCGAGCCAGCCGTGCGCGGGCTTCGTCGCGTCGCCCGAGCCGTCTTCGACCGAGCCCGAAAGCGGCAGCATGCCGAGCTCTTCGCTTTCGCAGAAGGCGCGGGCCTTGTCGTAAAGGTGCTCCGAGAGCTGACGCGACTCTTTCACGTGCGGCCACGTCGCTTCGATACGCCAGACGTTGCCGACGACGTTCGTGATGTTTTCCTCGCGGTCGAGGTACTTCTGGTGCTCGTCCTGCAGGGTCTGGCAGGCGGTGAGGCCGAAAAGAGCGGTAAGGGCGGAGGAAAGAATGAGAAGTCGCTTCATGGCTGTGTGGCGGTGAGATCGGTCCGAACGGGACCGCGAAGGAGGTCATTTTAGCCTGCGCGGGCGAAGACGGGCGAAGACGGCGACGCGCCGGGGCTCCCCTTCGCTCGCCAACGTTCCCGAACATTCGCGCTCGTTCGTGCCGATTCTTTCTCGTTTAGTACCTCGATGCCGACGGGCTCTCGCACCGTTCGAGAGGCCTCGGGAGCGCTCCAACGACCCAAAAGGCCGCAAAGACCCCGAAAAACGCACGAAAAAGCCCGAACAAACCCGAAAAAGACCCCGAACGGAGCTTTCGGGGCGGACTTAAGAATAGGGAGCGTCGGACGCCCCTCGAAAGGCTCTCCCTAATGCCGCCGAAAGCCCTGTCTATCGGCCTTTCAGGGCTCTCGGGAGACGCTACAAACGGTAAGGGAATCTTAATTTAGCCCACCTACACTGCACCCACCGTCGAAGCTCCCGACCTCCCGCACGACCCCCGAGGCGGGTATGATTCGGAGCCCGAACACATTCACCAACCCTGAACGGCTGAGGCCCCTTTCCCTATGTCCGACCCCATCCTCGAGGTTCGCGGGCTTACCTGCGAGCGCGGCGAAAGAACGCTTTTCCGCGGCATGAATTTTGCGGTCGAACCGGGCACGCTCGTGCGCGTGGCGGGTTCGAACGGCGCGGGGAAGACGACGCTTCTGCGCTTGCTCACGGGCCTCATGCGTCCCGTCGAAGGCGAAATCCTCTGGCGCGGGACGCCGATTGCGAAGGCGGCCGAAGACTTCTGGAGCGAACTCTGCTACATCGGTCACCGAAACGGCGTGAAGGACGACCTCTCTGTCATTGAAAACGTGATGATCAACGCGCGCGTCGCGTCGCTGAAGGCAACGGAAGCCGAAGCCCTCGACGCTTTGGCCGCCGTGGGTCTTTCGGACTTCATCGACGTTCCCGCGGGGCAGCTCTCGCAAGGGCAGCGCCGTCGCGTGGCGCTTGCGCGCCTCTGGCTCTCGCGCTCGGTTCCGCTTTGGATTCTCGACGAACCCTTTACGGCGTTGGACGTGAAGGGTGTCGCGCGCCTTGCAACGCTCATCGGCGAACACGTCTCCGAAGGCGGCGTCGTCATGCTCGTGACGCACCAGGAAGTGCCCGTCGAAAAGGCGCGGCTCCTTGTGATCGAACCCGAAACCTGGTCGCCCGTGCGGCGTACCGCCGTCGAGCGGGCGCTCGACGACGCCGCGGCCGACGAAGCTGAAAACGCCGCCCGCTGAAGGAGCCGAACATGTGGAATCTCTTTCTCACGATCCTGAGACGCGACATGACGCTCTCGATGCGTCGCAAGTCGGACCTCGCTCAGGTGATTTTCTTCTTTGCGGTCGTCGTGACGCTCGTGCCGTTGGGTGTCGGGGCGGAAACGAATATTCTCCGCTCGATCGCGCCGGGCGTGGTTTGGGTGGCGGCTCTGCTCGCCGCGCTTTTGTCGCTCCCCCGCATGTTCGCGACCGACCACGAGGACGGCACGCTCGAACAGATGCTCGTTGCCGCGGAACCCCTTCCCGTCATTGTGATGGCGAAAGTCGCCGCGCACTGGCTCGTGACGGGCGTTCCCATGACGATTTTCGCGACGCTCTTCGGCGTGATGTTCGATTTGTCGCTTGAAGTGACGGCGGTGCTCGTCGCGAGCCTTCTGCTCGGAACGCCCGTCTTGTCGCTTGTGGGCAGCATCGGCGCCGCTCTGACGCTCGGTCTTCGCACCGGGGGCGTTCTCACGTCGCTTCTTGTTTTGCCCCTTTACATTCCGGTACTCATCTTCGGCGCGGGTGCGGCTCAGGCGGTCGCCGTCGCGATGAGTCCGAGCGCGCATTTTCTGATCGTGGGCGGTCTGACGCTTTTGTCGTTGGCGCTTGCTCCGATCGCCGTTTCCGCGGCGCTTCGCATCGCCGAACAATAAAAAAACCAAGAACAGCTACACCGACAACTTCCGACACGAACTTCAAGGAGAAGGAGAGAACATGCATTCCTCGGACCTTCAGGCCTTCTATCGCAAGGCCGGGACCCTGATCCCCTACTTCATGGGGGCGGCCCTGGTGCTCTTTTGCGTGGGCTTTTACATGGGCTTTTTCGAGTGCCCGATCGAAGCCCGTCAAGGGAACTCCTACCGCATCATCTTCATTCACGTCTCGGCCGCATGGCTTTCCATGTTCCTCTACGTGCTGATGGCGGTCTTCAGCCTGATCGGCCTCTGGAAGAACAACACGCTCGCCTTCATCGTCGCGCAGGCGATGGCCCCGACGGGCGCCCTCATGGGCTTCATCGCGCTCTTTTCGGGCGCCTTCTGGGGTCGTCCTACCTGGGGCACGTACTGGGTGTGGGACGCGCGTCTCACCTCGATGCTGATTCTCTTTTTCCTCTACCTCGGCTTCATCGCGCTCCATTCCGCGATTGACGACAAGCGTCGCGCCGACCGCGCCGCGAGCGTCATCTCGATCGTGGGCGTCGTGAACGTACCGATCATCTACTTCTCGGTGCGTTGGTGGAACACCCTCCACCAGGGCGCGTCGATCACGTCGCGCAGCACCTCGATGGCCGAAATCATGCTCTACACGCTTCTCATCATGGTGGCTGCGGGCATGTGCTACGGCGCGGGCGTGGTGCTCTCGCGCACCCGCACCATCATTCTCGAACGCGAACGCCGTCAGGCATGGGCTCAGAAGGCCGCTTTGGAGGGCAAACTGTGAACTGGACCTCTCTTTCCGAATTCATCACCATGGGCGGGCACGGCTACTACGTCTGGTGCTCCTACGGGGCGCTTACCGCGGGTGTGATTTACGAACTCTGGACGCTCGTCGCGCGCCGTCGCAAGATTTGCGCCCGTCTCGCCCGCGAAGCGCGGGCCGCCAAGTCGACCCTTGAAATCTAAGGAGACCCCTCATGAACGCCAAGTCGAAAAAGTTCGCTCTGATCGGTGCGGCCGTCGTCGTTGTGGGCGCCGGCATCTTCATGGGCCTTCAGGCCTTCAACGAAAACCTCGTCTTCTTCTTCTCGCCCACCCAGGTGGCGGCGAAGGAAGCGCCCACGGGCCGTACGTTCCGCCTCGGGGGCGTCGTGGAACCGGGCAGCGTCGTGCGTCAGGCGGACGGCGTCACCGTGGAATTCCGCGTGACCGACACCGCGCAGACCGTGCCCGTTCGCTACACGGGGATTCTCCCCGACCTCTTCAGCGAAGGCCAGGGCGTCGTCGCTCAAGGGAAGCTCGACGAAGCGGGCGTCTTCACGGCAAGCGAAGTGCTCGCGAAGCACGACGAAAACTACATGCCGCCCGAAGCCGCGCAGGCCCTCGAAGACGCTCACAAGGCGGGCGTCAAGAAGGCGCACGACGAGGCGATTGCCGCGGGCAAGCCCATGCCCGCCAATCACCCGTAAGGTTCGCCAAGAACGAAGAGGGCGGACGCGAACGCGCTTCACACCCAAACCCGAAACCCCCGGGGCGTTTTTGAAAATGCCCGGGGGTTCGGTGCGTGAAGCGGGAGCGCTTCCATTCGATTCGAATCCGACAACGATTTCCAACCGTGAGAATCGGGGCCCTTCCGGAGCCTCCTTTCCCCATTACTTCAACCGGAGATAACACAAGTGATTCCTGAGCTCGGACACTTCGCACTCATCCTGTGCCTTGCGTTGAGCATCGTTCAGGGCGTGTTGCCGCTCATCGGGGCCGCGCGGGGCAACCGCGCGCTCATGGCGGTCGCGCGCCCGGCCGCGGCGGCCAACGCGCTTTTCGGCACGATCGCTTTCGCCTGTCTGGCGTATTCGTTCTACATCTCGGACTTCACGGTCCTCAATGTGGCGAACAACTCCAACTCGATGCTCCCGTGGTACTACAAGGTGGCCGCGACCTGGGGCTCGCACGAAGGCTCGATTCTCTTTTGGACCGTGACGCTCGGTTGGTGGAGCGCGGCCGTGGCCTTTACCGCCAAGCGCCTGCCCGCGGACATGGTCGCGCGCGTGACGGGCGTGATGGGCCTCGTCGGCATGGGGTTCCTCCTCTTCATGCTTCTCACCTCCAACCCCTTCCTGCGTCTTTTCCCGGCGCCCGCCGAAGGGGCCGACCTCAATCCCCTCCTGCAGGACCCGGGGATGGTCTTCCATCCGCCGCTTCTCTACCTCGGCTACGTGGGCTTTGCGGTTCCGTTTGCGTTCGCGATCGCCGCGCTCCTCTCCGGGCGCCTCGACGCGGCGTGGGCCCGCTGGATGCGTCCCTGGACGACGGCTGCGTGGATTCTGCTCACCCTCGGCATCGCGCTCGGCTCCTACTGGGCGTACTACGAACTCGGCTGGGGCGGCTGGTGGTTCTGGGACCCCGTTGAAAACTCCTCCTTCATGCCGTGGCTGACGGGTACCGCCCTCATTCACAGCCTGGCGGTTACGGAAAAGCGCGGGTGCTTCCGCATTTGGACGGTGCTTCTTGCGATCCTCACCTTCTCCCTGTCGCTTCTCGGCACCTTCCTCGTTCGCTCGGGCGTACTCACCTCGGTGCACGCTTTTGCGACCGATCCGGAGCGCGGCCTCTTCATTCTCGCGTTCCTCATCGTCGTGATCGGGTTGTCGTTCCTCCTCTTTGCCTGGCGCGCCCCGACGGTGGGCCTCGGCGGGAACTTCGGCCTCATCTCGCGTGAATCGATGCTCCTTGTCAACAACGTGCTTCTCGTCGTGGCGATGGGCGCGGTGCTCTTGGGGACCCTTTATCCGCTCTTCCTCGATGCGTTGAACGCCGGGAAGATCTCGGTCGGGCCCCCGTACTTCGACGCCGTCTTCGGTCCCCTGATGCTCCCGATGGTCTTCCTCATGTCGATGGGCCCGATGGCGCGTTGGAAGGAACAGGACCCGAAGGTGCTCGCAAAGCGCATGATCTGGTGCTTCGTGCTGGCCGTTGCCTGCGGCGCCGCCGTTCCGCTCCTTATGGGCGAATGGGGCACGTGGTGTTTCGTCGGCTGTACGCTTGCGTTCCTCGTCGTTTTCGGTGCGATCGAAGACGTGCGCGGTCAGATCCGTCACGCTCCGGGCAACTTCTTCGCGAAGCTCGCGCGTCAGCCGCGCAGCTACTGGGGCATGCACCTTGCTCACGTGGGCGTTGCGGTCTTCATCATCGGCGTGGCGCTCGTGAAGGGCTATCAGTCCGAACGCGACGTGCGCATGTTTGAAGGGGACACCGTGACCGTCGACGGTTACGTCTTCACCTTCAACGGCGTTGAAAGCGCCCGCGGCCACAACTACTCGGCCGACCGCGGCAACTTCACGCTCTCGAAGGACGGCAAGGTGATCGCCGAGCTGCACCCGGAAAAGCGCAAGTACTTCAGCTCGAACTCGATGCCGATGACGGAAGCCGCCATCCGCCACTCGATCACGGGCGACGTGTACGTCTCGCTCGGCGTCCCGACCACGGACGGCGGCTGGGTCGTGCGCGCCTACTCGAAGCCTTACGTCACCTGGATTTGGTTCGGTGCCATCTTCATGGCGCTCGGCGGTTTCATCGCCATGCTCGACCGACGTTACCGCCGTCGTTCGACGAAGGCCGCGGCGCACGCCGCGGTTTGACGGGCGAACGCAACCGAGACCCGAAAAAAGGACTGACACATGAAAGCCAAATTTCTCATTCCGTTTGCCGTCTTCCTGCTCCTGGCGGGGTTCCTCTTCAAGGGCCTCTACATGGACCCGAAGATGCTTCCGACGGCCTATCAGGACAAGCCCCTGCCGCAGTTCGTTCTGCCGACCCTTTTCGAACCGGAGCAGACCTTCTCCTCCGAATCGATGAAGGGCAAGGTCTGGATGCTCAACGTCTGGTCGACCTGGTGCGCGCCCTGTAAGCAAGAGCACCCGTACCTCGTCGCCCTCAAGCGTCAGGGTCTTAAGACCCCGATCGTCGGGCTCCTCTACCGCGATCAGCCGGGTGCCGCCCAGGCCGAACTCCGCTCGATGGGCAACCCCTACGACCTCGTTCTCTACGACCGCGACAACAAGGTCGGCATCGACCTCGGGGTCACGGGCGTTCCCGAAACCTTCATCATCGACAAGAAGGGTTTCGTGCGCGCCAAGGTGAGCTATCCGATCCTTGATGACAACTGGAACAAGGACGTGAAGCCCCTCATCGAAAAGCTGGAGGCCGAATGATGACGAGTCTGAAGCACGTTTTCGCGGGCGCCCTCATGGCTGCCGTTGCGGCGCTCTCCGCGGGGAGCGTCGCCGCCGCCGAAGCCGAGCCGACGGCCTTCGACCCGATCGCGCATCAGCGCGTCGTCGAAGTGTCCGAACAGCTCCGGTGCCTCGTTTGCCAGAACCAGTCGATTGCGGAATCGAACGCGGAACTCGCGGTCGACCTTCGCAACCAGGTGATCGAGCAGGTGAAGGCCGGCAAGACCAACAAGGAAATCATCGACTTCATGGTCGAGCGTTACGGGGACTTCGTGCTCTACAAGCCCCCCTTCAAGATGACGACCGCCATCCTCTGGCTCGGCCCGCTCGCGCTTTTCGTGATCGGCGTCGGTGCGTTCTATGTCAATCTTCGCCGTCGCAAGCGTCTCGTCGAAGAAGCCGTCAAGCCCCTCTCCAAAGAGGAGCAGGCGCTCGCTTCCGATTTGCTTTCGGGTCGCAAGGAGTAAGCCGTGACGATCTTCATCATCCTTTGCGTAGTCATGTGCCTCGTGGCCGTTCTCGCCGTTGCGGTTCCGCTCTGGCGCGGCGGTTGCGCCAACCCTCAGGCCGACCGTCGCGAACAGGTTCTCGCCATTTTGCGTCAGCAGGCCGCGGACCTTGAGGCCGACCACAAGGCGGGTCGCATCGACACGGACGAGTACGAAGAGTCCCGTCTCGAACTCGAACGGCGCGTTCTCGAAGAAACGCGCGAAGAAGAAGCCGAAAAGTCGGGCGCGCACACCCGTGTCGCCCGTCAGCTCGCCGTCTTCTTTGCGATCCTCATCCCGTGCGCGACGGCCTTCGGCTACTTCGCCCTCGGCCGCTACACGGCGATGGATCCCGCGTTCATCGCGTCCATGCAGAAGCAGGGCGGCCGCACGGGCCACTCCGCCGTCGAAATGCAGAAGATGCTCGAGGACCTGAAGGCTCAGCTCGACGCCGACCCCGCGAACGCCCAGGGCTGGTTCATGCTCGCTCGTACGGCCGCTTCGGTGAATCGTTTCGACGAAGCCGTGGAAGCCTACCGGCACTTGAACAAGCTCGTTCCGGGCAATGCCGACCTCATGGCCGACATGGCCGACATGATGGCGGCCGCGAACGGCAAGGTGATCACGCCCGAAGTCGAAAAGCTCTTGAAGGACGCCCTTCGGATCGACCCCGATCAGTGGAAGGCCCTTGCGCTCCTCGCCATTCAGGCCTGGGACAAGGAGCAGTACGCGCGTGCCGCGGAATACTGGGAGCACCTCGTTCGCGTCGTGCCGCCCGACTTCCCCGACATCGACCAGATCCGCGCCAACATCGCCGAAGCGAAGCGCCTCGGCGGCGTGAACGACAACATCTCCGAAGTGTCGCCGCGCGCCGCGGACCGCAATGCCGCGGAAGCGGGTGCTGCGCAAGGGAAGGCCGACGGGAAGCTTGAAGCCGTCCCGACCGTTCAGGCGGGCGAAGCCGCGAGCGTTTCGGGCTCCGTCTTGTTGACGGACGCCATCAAGGGCAAGGCCTCGCCCGAAGACACCGTCTTCATCTACGCGCGTCCCGAAACGAGCCGGATGCCCGTTGCGTTCATGAAAGTGAAGGTGAAAGATCTTCCCTTCAACTTCAAGCTCGATGAAACGATGACGATGGCGATGGGGGCCGATACGTTGACGAGCGTCAAAACCGTCATCGTCGGCGCCCGCGTCTCGAAGACCGGGAACTTCATGCCGCAGTCGGGCGACCTCGAAGGGGAAATGCCCAATCCGGTCGAAGTGGGCGATTCGGGCCTCGTCGTTCAGATTTCGAACGTTCGACCCTAAGACCGCTGCTTGAGAAGAAAGCCGAAGGAATCCGCTCGCGGGCTCTTTCCGGAAACCTTCAAAGCCTCGAAACGGGATCCGCTTTTCTTCGGAAAAGTCGGATCCCGTTTTGTTTCGGTGGGTCGAGTCCGGGAATGAATTGCGGGAGTCGCTTTCGAACGTTTTCCTCCGACTCCGACGCGACTCCCGCTGCGGTTGCACAGTGTTGAACCTTTGTTGAACGTCCGTCATCCGTCGTGATCGTGATGTCTTCCGACGGCAAAATTGCAACTCGTTCGAAAAATGTCTCTTTTAGGCGATATGCATTAGGGCGATTGATTCGCGACGCGCACGCGGCGATGGGGAAAAAATTATTTTTTCCGCGCCCTTTCGGGATTTTGCGAAGTGTGATAGTTTTTTATTCAAGGACGCCGCACGAGGCGTCCGAACTTTCCGTGTTCCGGCGTTTTCGAGGCGTCGGCGCACTCGGCTTTCAAAAGACCCCGAAGGTCCGATTGAGAGCCTCCCGAAGAGGAAACCCGCATCATGAAGTCGCTTCTCAACACCGCTGCCAACGCCTCCCTGGGCCTCGGTGCGCTTGTGTCGGGCGGCCTCGGTGCGTCCTCTTCCGCGTCCACAACATCTTCCTCGTCTACGGGGGGCTCTCGCACGCCCCTTTCCACTTCGACGACCTCATGATGCTTGTGCCGGCATCGGGCAGCCCTCATCCGAGGGATGAACCGGAATCCCCGAAGCCGACGACTTTCATAAACGCAAAGACTTATGAAACGGGAGCACCGATCGAGGTGGCTCCCTTTTTTTTCGCTTTTTTCGTTTTTTCCCATCCTCGAGACTCAACCGTCAACGGAAGACACCGCCATGGACCTCATCCGAAACTTCAAACTGCACCTGATGGCTCTCGTCGTCATCGTCATTGCCGAGTGGATCGGCGTTCAGCGCTTCGGCCTCGTCGTGCTGCTCCCGCTCCTTTACGCGCTCGTTCTCGGCACGATCCTCAGTTTCCCCCGTTTCCGCCTGGTCTCTTCCGAACAGATGGACCGCGCCGGGCGCATTCTCAGCATCGGGATGCTCGTTCTGATCGTGAAGATCGGTCTTGACATCGGCCCGAACATCGACATGGTGCTCAATTCGAGCTGGGCCCTCGTCATGCAGGAATTCGGCCACTTCTTCGGGACGCTCATCTTCGGTCTGCCGGTGGCGCTTCTTGTGGGCATGAAGCGCGAAGCGATCGGCGCCTGCTACTCGATCGACCGCGAACCGAACGTCGCCATCATCGCCGAACGCTTCGGCATGGACAGCCCCGAAGGGCGCGGCGTCATGGGCATGTACATCTGCGGCACGGTCTTCGGCGCGCTGTGGGTTTCGCTCCTTGCGGGCGTTGTGGCTCAGACCGGGTTCTTCCACCCGCATTCGCTTGCGATGGGTGCCGGGATCGGTTCGGCCTCGATGATGGCCGCCGCCACCGCGCCGATCATCACGGTCTTCCCGGAAGCCGCGGAAACCGTCAAGGCTTATGCCGCCGCCGCGAACCTTCTGACGAGCGTCATCGGCGTCTACTTCGCGCTCTTCATTTCGCTTCCCGTCACGATCCGCGTCTATGAATGGGCCGATCGTCTGATCCACGGCCGCCGCGGGGCACAAAAGGCCGAGGCCGGACTCGCCGCCGCTCCCGTCAAGGTGGAGTAACTCGAACTTCCCTCGTACGAAACACAAACCGAATTCATAAGGACACGAATCATGCAAAAGATCTGGAACGAGATGCGGGACATCACCTTCATTCTCCTTGTGACCGCGGCCTTTGCCTGGGTGGCGAACGTCGTGGCCTACACGCCCGACCTCATGAAGAGCTCGATCGGCTGCTTCCTCCTCGCGCTGATTGCGACGATCGGCTGCCTCGTTGCGAAAATCCCGGGCCTCAACAAGCTTCCCGTCGTTTTCTGGGTGTCGATGGTGGCCGTGGTGATTTCGCTTCCCGGGTTTCCGGGGGGGGCCACCGTTCTCTCCTACACGAAGGAAGTGAACTTCCTCGCGATCACCACGCCCTTGCTCGCCTACGCGGGCTTGTCGCTCGGCAAGGACCTCGAAGCCTTCAAGCGCCTCTCGTGGCGCATCGTCCCGGTGGCGTTGGCCGTCGCGGCGGGGAGTTTCCTCTGTGCGACCGCCTTGGCCGAAGTGATGTTGCACCTCGAAGGGGTGTTCTGACCTGAAAAACGCCAAGGGCCTGCGGACAACCCGCCCGCGGGCCCTTTTGAATGAAACCCGAATCACCAAACGGAGAAGCGCGCCGGAAGCCCGAACCCGAGATGCCGGAACGCTTCGAACTTCAACTCTCTCAAGGAGGGGGTGTGGTGCCTCACGTAAAACCGCGTTGAGCGACCCCGCCCGATACGAGAATGACCAAAAACGAACTCAAAGAACGGATCGCCCGCGCGCTTCGCGAACGCCAGGCCGAACTTCAGGCGCTCACCGCCGACATCTTCGCCGAACCCGAACTCGGCTACAAGGAAGTGAAAACGTCGGCCAAGGTGAAGGCCGCTTTCGAAAAGCTCGGTCTCGAGTACACGGACGGCTGGGCCGTCACCGGCGTCAAAGCGCGCATGCAGGGGCGCTCTTCGCGCCGCACCGTCGCGATGCTCGGCGAACTCGACGCGATTGTCTGCCGCGACCATCCGAACAGCGACCCCGTGACGGGTGCCGCCCACTGCTGCGGCCACAACGTGCAGATCGCGAACATGCTCGCCGTGGCGATGGCTCTGAAAGACTCGGGCGCGATGGAATACTTGGACGGCGACGTCGTCGTCTTTGCGGTGCCCGCCGAAGAGTACGTCGAAATCGACTACCGCAACGGTCTTCGCGAAAGCGGGAAGATCCGCTATTTGGGCGGGAAACAACAGTTGATTTCCGAAGGGGCGTTCGACGACATCGACATGGCGATGCAGATGCACGTCGACTCGACCGACAACCCCGACGGGTGGTTCGTCTGCGGCGGCTCCTCGAACGGCTTCATCGGGAAGCTCGTCGAATACCGCGGCAAGGCAGCCCACGCGGCGGGCGCTCCCGATCAGGGTGTGAACGCTCTCAATGCCGCGATGATGGGCGTCATGGGGGTAAACGCCATTCGTGAAACCTTCCGCGAAGCCGACTGCGTGCGCTTCCACCCGATCATCAATTCGGGCGGCGACCTCGTGAACGTTATTCCCGACCGCGTGACGATGGAAAGCTACGTGCGCGCTTCGAACGTCGAAGCGCTCACGCACTACAACGCGAAGATCAATCGGGCGCTCGCGGCCGGTGCCGACGCGATCGGCGCGACCGTGGAAATCAAGGACCTTCCGGGGTACTTGCCCTTGAAGCCCGATACGGACTTCCGCGCGATCCTCGAAGCGAACGCCCGCGAACTTTTCGGAAACCGCGTCTCCACCGGCAACCACGCCGCGGGTTCGACCGACATGGGCGACGTCTCGCACCTGATGCCGGTCGTGCATCCGTGGGTCGGGTGCGTTACCGGGGTGCTTCACGGTGCGAACTACAACCTCGCCGACCTTGACACGGCGCTGCGCAAGACCCCCGAGGTGCTCGCCGACACGATCGTCGACCTCCTCTGGGACGACGCGGCCGAAGCCGAGCGCATCTGCTCGAACTTCCGCCCGGTCTTCACGAAGGAAACCTACTGCGCCTTCATGGATTCGATCGGTAAGCACTGAGCCTGATTAATCCCGAGAGCCCGTCGAGGAGCCGCGCACCGGAGCGCGGCGCTTCGGACGGCTGACGGACGGCGAACGGACTTAGAACCCGTCGGACGACCCGAGCACGAAACGCTCGGGTCTTTTTTCGTTGGCGTTTGTCGACCGCGACCTCAGGGGCGAAGCGGACGCCCGCTGCGGGGAATAAGGTCCGTGCAGGGGACGTGAGTTTCATCCGAAGCGCCCGGGCTTTCTCCACGGTCATTCGGAGCGTTCCAGGCGAACCGTCGGGTTTCTTCGCAGCCATCGCAATCGTCGCCCGGGACGGCCCGAGCCTTTCCGCGAAGCGGATCTAAACTAAGACCAAGGAACTCGCATCGATCCGAGATTCGATTTCGGTTCTGCCGTTCGTTGAAGGAGAGGGAAAAATTGAAAATACTGCGATTGCTCGGCGCTCTCGTGGGGGCGATCTTCGGAGGCATAGCGTCTGCCAAAACCGCCCCGCGGAAGACGGCAGCGCGAAAGCCCGGACCTCGCAAACCCGCGCCGCGAAAAACCGAACCCCGGAAGACCGTTCCTCGGAAGTCCGCACCTCAGAAGTCCGCACCTCAGAAGTCCGCGCCGCGCCGCTCGGCTGCCCGGCGGCCTCTTCAGGATGACGGTTCGGGCCGGTACTACGACAAGAACGGCCGCTATACGGGACGAGAAGACGACAACGGTCGTCGCTACGACGCTCAAGGCGCCTACAGCGGCCGTGTCGATTCGAAAGGACGTTCCTACGACAAAACGGGCGCCTATGCGGGTCGGGTCGACGCAAAAGGACGGTGCTACGACGCTCAGGGCCGGTTTACGGGACGGCAGGATGCGGACGGTCGCTTCTACGACAAGGACGGGCGCTACGTGGGACGCATCGACAAGACCGGCCGTCGCTACGACGCTCAGGGACGCTACATGGGAAAGAAACGTTGAAAACCGAATCCCGCTTGCGGGCGGCGACTCGGGCTTTTCACGGCCCCAAGGTCACAACTTCTCACCATCGGAAAAGGAGAATATACATGCAACGACGCAATGCCATTCGAATGCTCGGGGTGCTCGCGGGCGTGCTCGCTGCGGGGGTCGCCCCGCAGGTTCTCGCGGATCCCTGGTCCGATCGGGAAACGGGGCGTCAGTACGACCGATTGGGGCGCTATCAGGGACGGGTCGAAGAAGACGGCCGTCGCTACGACGCACAGGGTCGCTACGAAGGTCGGGTCGATTCGAACGGTCGCGCCTACGACCGCTCCGGGCGCTATCAGGGGAGAGTCGACTCGAGCGGGCGGAGTTACGACGCCCAAGGACGCTACATGGGGCGGCAGGATGAAAGCGGCCGAATCTACGACCGATCGGGGCGCTATCAGGGACGCATCGACTCGAACGGTCGTCGCTACGACGCACAGGGTCGCTATGTGGGCCAGAGCCGTTGAGTGAGCTGCCGGACGAGCCGGCGGGTTCTGAAAGTGCTCTCGGGGATTGATCTCGGTCGATTCCAGGGCCGGGCAAAATGCCCGAGCGCAGAGGTGCAAAAACGGGACGGAAAGCGATTCGTCCCGTTTTTCATGGGGGTGACAAATCGACGACGTTGGCGACGAATGGTGTGTAATGCCTGCATGTTGACGGCGGTTGTTTGCGTTGTGCGGGTACCGCAGCAGACGGGGTTCCGGGCTTTCCCCGGAGGAGTCCGCAAACGAAGCTCGAAAAAAAATCTTGGTTTTCGACTTGCAAAACTTCCGAGAGCAGTGCAAGAATGTGCCTTATCCGAAGCGCCGGTGCGGCGCGGAGGGTCGGGACCGCTCTCCCGAGCGGGCCGGGAGTCCGAGACTTCGAAGCGCATTTTCATAGGTTTCGCGCGACGACCTTTCGGGCTGCGAACGGAGACCCCGTTCGCGAACTTAAAGAAGATCTACAAGCTGACTTGAGGCCGTTTGTGTCCGGCACTGAGTCAGACGCCAACCCTGGAGGGTCCGGCTGGTAGCAAAGCCCCCGCAGAGGTCGTCTATACGTTCGGACGAACCGAAGCACCGTGAACTCAAAGAAGAGGGGCCGCGATCAGTTGCACTGTCCGCCTGAATCAAAGAATTCGAGGCCCTCTATCATGGCTATTGCTTCCAAGATCGCCGCCGTCGCCGCGGCCGCCGCTTGCATTTTTTCCACCGTCGCCAACGCCGAAACCCTTCGCGTGGGCAGTCTCACGGTCTATGCTCCGTTCGAATTCCTCGACTCCAACACGGGTCGCTACGAAGGTTTCGACATGGACCTCATCCGTGAAATCGGAAAGCGGGAAAACTTCGACATTGAAATCGTTTCGATGTCTCTCGACGGACTCGTTCCGGCTCTCATCAGCGGCAACATCGACGCCGCCGTCTCCGCGCTCACCATCACGCCCGAACGTGCCGCGCGCGTCGACTTCACGAAGCCCTACATCAATGCGGGTCTTACCGTGATGACGACGAAGGAAAACGCTCCCAACATCAAGTCCGTGAAGGACCTCGAAGGGAAGTGCCTCTGCGCCGAAATCGGTTCCTCGGGCGCGCTCGTCATGAAGCGCATCCCCAACACCACCATCCGTACCTTCAACTCCGCCGCGGACGCGTTCCTCGAATTGAACAAGAACGGCTGCTACGCGATGCTGAACGACGGTCCGGTGAACCGCTACTTCCTCCGGCAGCCCGCCTCGAAGTCGATGAACCTCGTCGCGCTTGACTTCGTTGTCTCCGACGACCAGTACGGGATGGCGGTCCAGAAGGGGAACACCAAGCTTCTCAACCGTCTCGACAACGCGCTCGACGCCATCAAGGCGGACGGCACGTACGACAAGATTTACGAAAAGTGGTTCGGCAAGCCCTCCGCTCAGCCCGTCCAAACGACCGCCAAGGCCGAAAAGGCCGCCAACTGAGCGGGGATTAAGGAGCTCGGAATTTGAACCGAGTTCCTGAAAACCCGACCTCGAGAAGCAAACGATGCCGTCCGGAATATTTTCGGACGGCATTCTTCTTTTTCGACCTTTTTCTGCTTTTCATTTCCGGTTTTCTTCCCGTCGAGCGCTTTCGGCAAGAAAAGAGTGCAAAACGATTCGATTTCTAGCGGGGGTGATGTATGATGAATTTCAAATTTTTCATACACACCGAATCGACCGGGGTGTCGGCCGCGCGTGCGGCCCTCTGAAATTCGCGTCGATTCGGACGAACCGCCTTGAGGAGGGATCGTGATCGATATCCGAACCTATGCCGCCGACAACCGAGCCTATTGGCAGAAGCGCGCGCCGAGCTATGCCGTTGCCGTGCGCGAGGCCGAGGAGCGCGACGGCGGAGCCGCGTGGCTCGCGCTCTTTGAAAAGGAGCTCGCCGCCGCGTTTCCCGGCCGTGCGATTTCGGACCTGCACGTGCTTGACGTCGGGACGGGGCCGGGGTTTCTCGCGGTGCTCCTTGCGAAGCTCGGCGCCCGAGTGACCGCCGTCGACTACACGGAAGGAATGCTCGAAGAGGCCGCCAGGAACGCCGAGGGCCTTGACGTGCGATTCCATCGGATGGACGCCGAATCGCTCGGCTTTGACGACGCGACCTTCGACGTCGTCGTCTCGCGCAACGTCACGTGGAACCTCCCGCGTCCCCTTCAGGCCTACCGCGAATGGACGCGCGTATTGCGCCCGAACGGGTTGCTCCTCAACTTCGACGCCAACTGGTACCGGTACCTCTACTGCGAAGACGCCGCCCGCGCCCACCGCGAAGACAAGGCGAACGTGGCCCGTGCGGGGGTGACGGACGATACGGCGGGAACCGACATTCCCGCGATGGAGTCGATCGCGCGCCGCGCCGAACTCTCGGGCCGCATGCGTCCCGCCTGGGACCGTACGGAATTGGAAGCCATGGGCCTTGCCGTCGAGACGGACGAAGACGCGTGGCGTCACCTCTGGAATGAAGACGAACGGCTCAACAATGCGTCGACCCCCCTCTTCATGGTGCGTGCCGTGAAGCCCGTGAAACCCGAGACGGCTGCGGCCGATGCGATTCGATAACATCCTCGGGCGCTTTCTCGCGCTCGTTCCCGTGCTTTTGGCGATCACGTTCGTCACCTTCGGGCTCCTGCGCCTGGCGGGCGGGGACGTCGTCACGCAGAAGATGGAGAACACCGGCCAGGTGCTCTCCCCGGAGGTCGTAGCCGAAGCACGGCGCGAACTCGGGCTCGACAGGCCCTTTCTCGTTCAGTACGCGCGATGGCTTGCGGGAATCCTGCAGGGGGACATGGGAAAGAGCTATGTCTCGGGCCTTGACGTCTTCGATACGTTCGTCTCGAAACTTCCAGCGACGCTCCTGCTTGCGGGCGCGGCCGTGGGCCTCACGGCCGCGATCTCGATTCCGCTGGGCACCTTGGCTGCGATGCGCCGCGGGGGTGCGGTCGACCGGGCGGTTCGGTTTCTTTCGTTTGCCGGAAACAGCGCCCCGAACTTTTTCGTGGCGCTCCTTCTGATGTACGTCTTTGCGATACGGCTGGAGCTTCTCCCCGTACTTTCGCGCGAGCCGAGCCTGCGCGGTGCGATTCTTCCCGCGCTGACGCTTGCCACCGCCATGAGCGCGAAGTACGTCCGACAGGTGCGCGCGGCGGTCCTTGACGAACTCCAAAAACCCTACGTCGAAGGCGCGCGGGCGCGCGGCGTCCCCGAATGGCGCACGATCGTCTTCGGCGTACTGCGTGCCTCGGGCGTCACGATCGTGACGCTTTTGGCGCTTTCCATCGGAAGCCTTCTCGGAGGTGCGGCGATCGTCGAAACGATCTTCATGTGGGACGGCGTCGGGCGCCTCGCGGTCGACGCGATCCGCATGCGCGACTACCCGATCATCATGGCGTACGTGATGTGGATGAGCATCATTTACGTGACGGTGAATTTCCTCGCCGACCTCACGTACCGCAAGCTTGACCCCCGTATTCGAGCGGAGGGCGCCTGAGTGAAGCTTTTCTCCGACCGACGCTTCGTGTGGGCGTCCCTTGCCGTACTGCTTCTTTTGACGGTCGCCGCGGGTGCCGAGAGCTTTGCGCCCTACGACCCCGACCTTCAGGCATTCGTTCCGCTCGATTCCCCGTCGTGGATGCATATTGCGGGGACCGACCGCTTCGGGCGCGACCTCTTTTCCCGCATTCTCGTGGGGCTTCAAACGAGCGTTCTTTCCACGCTCGTTCTCGTCGTTGCGGTGACGTCGATCGGAACGGCAACGGGGGTGCTTTGCGGCTATCGGGGCGGGGTGCTTGACGCGATTCTCATGCGGGTGTCGGATGTCGTCCTCGCCTTTCCGGGGCTCGTTTTCGCACTCGCCGTCGCGGCCGTATTGGGAGGCGGCCTTCAAAATGCCGTACTTGCTCTTGCCTTCATCGGCTGGCCCAAATACGCGCGCATTGCGAGGAGCCTCACGCTCGCGGTGCGCGGCAGCGCCTATGTCGACGCCGCGAAACTGGCGGGCTCGAGCGACGGGCGGATTCTCGTGAGGCATGTGCTCCCGAACGCTCTCGGCCCAGTTTTCGTCACGGCGGTGCTCGACATCGGCACGATGCTGATGGAATTGGCGGGTCTTTCCTTTCTCGGGCTCGGCGCTCGGCCTCCGACGGCGGAGCTCGGCAACATGATGAGCGCGGGACGCAGCATGCTTCAGAGCAGCCCCTGGGTGGTGCTTGCTCCGGGGGCGGCGATTTTGCTTGCCGTTGCGATTTTCAATTTCTTTGGCGACGCGTTGCGCGATGCGCTCGATCCGAGCACCCGTGCGTGCATCGAGGAGTTTTCAAAATGACCCGTCTACCGACGCTTCCCCCGACGATTCTTTCGAAAACGACCGGAAAGAGCGGACTGCGCGCGACGAGTGCGCTCGCTACGTCGTTCACCGTGTCGCTCGCTTTGGCGACTTCGCTCGCACTTACGGGCTGCGGCCCTTCGGAGGATGCGGGTAAGGACGCATCGAACGCCGCTACGAACGCCGCAAAAGAAGTCTCGTCCGCCGCTCCCCAAACGCCCGCGAAGACCGCGGCCGAAGCGCCCGCCGTCTTCGTCTTCGGCGACACCACGTTCAACGCGGAAAACGAAGAGCCCGACGTCAATCCCCGAAACGGCTACGCCGGTTGGGCGGCGCTGCGCTACGGGGTGGGCGAAACGCTCTTCCGTTACGACGAACACATGCGCCCGCAGCCCTGGTTGGCGGAACGGTTCGAAAACGTCGACCCCCTTACGTGGAAGATTGAACTCAAAGAGAACGTTCGCTTTTCGAACGGCCGTGCGGTGGATGCCGCAGCCGTGAAGGCGTCCCTCGAAGCGCTTGTGAAGGAGCATGCCCGCGCGCGCGGCGACCTGCAAATCGCTTCCGTTGAGGCTGACGGCCTGACGCTCACGATCCGCACCGAAGTGCCGCGCCCGACGCTCGTCAATTACCTCTCCGACCCCTACGGGGCGGTGGTGGACGTCGAAGCGGGTGTCAAAGACGGGATCGTCGTCGGCACGGGTCCCTACCGTGCGGTGAAGGTCGTCACGAACGATTCGATCGAGCTCGTGCGAAATGAAAACTACTGGGGCGACACGCGCCCGGGGTACGACCGCGTGCGGGTCTTGACGATCAGCGACGGGGATACGCTCACGATGGCCCTTCAGTCGGGTGAAATCGACGCCGCGTACGGTCTTCCCTATGCGAGTCACGTGCTCTTCAAAAAGGGAGGGTTTGTCTCGACGAGCACCGCGACGAGCCGCACGTTCTTCCTTCACATGAATTACAAGAGCCCGATCGCAAGCGACCCCGCCGTGCGGAGGGCCGTGGCGATGGCGGTCGACAAAGAGCGCTTCGCAAGCGTCCTTCTCCAAGGGAACGGCGTTCCCGCGACGGGTCCCTTCCCGGCCGACTTCGCGTTTGGCGGTAAAGCGGTGACCGCCCGCACGTTCGATTTGAAGGCCGCGGCCGAGGTGCTTGAAAACGCGGGCTGGCGCGACGCGAACGGGGACGGCGTGCGCGAGAAGGACGGGAAGCCCCTGGTCGTGCGGTGGCTCACGTACCCGAGCCGGCAGGAGCTGCCGCTTCTCGCGGAAATGGTGCAGGCCGACCTCAAGTCGATCGGCGTCAAGGTGGAGGTGAATTCCACGGCCGACCACAACGCGCTTCGTCGTCGTTCCGAAACCTGGGACGTCTATGCGAGCGCCATGGTGACCGCGCCGACCGGAGACCCCGCGTACTTCTTCACGACGCACGCTCTTTCGAGCTCCTCGGAAAACAACGGCGGCTACGTGAACCCGGAGCTTGAGGGTCTTGCGGAAACGCTCTCGCAGACCTTCGACCCCGCGAGGCGCGAAGCACTGGCGGTCGACATGCAAAACCGCATCCTTGCGGACGACGCCTTCGTCTTTGCGGCGCATCTCAAGATGACGATGGTCGCACGCGAGGGCGTGGAGGGCCTCAAAGCCCATCCGACCGACTTCTACGAAATCACGCCCGTCGTGCGTCCTCGTGAAAAGGCGAAGCCGTGAGTTCGAGTTCCGCTCTTCAACCTGCGAGCACGTCGCTCCCGGAACCTCGCCTCGTCGTTCGGGACCTTTCCGTCGCGATCGACGGTCGCACGGTGCTCGCGAACGTCAACCTCACCCTTCGCGCGGGTGAGGTGACGGCGTTGGCGGGCGCCTCGGGCGGAGGCAAAACGACGCTCCTGCGCGTCATTGCAGGCCTGGCCGGCGACCGCAAGCGCGTTTGCGTTTCGGGTTCCGTCCGCTTTGAGGGCCGGGAGCTTCTCGGTCTCACGGAGCGGCAACTGCGACCGATTCGGGGTTCGGGGATCGGTTGGATCATGCAGGACGCCGGAGGCGCCTTCTGTCCGGTGCGCCGCTACGGGGACCAAATCCTCGAAGCCGCCCGCGCGCACGAAGACGTCAACGGCCCGATCGACCCCAAGGACTTTCGCGAACGCGCGCTTGCGCTTTTTGCCGAGCTTGATCTCAAAGACCCCGAACGCGTCTGGGCGAGCCGCCCCTTCGAACTTTCGGGCGGGATGAATCAGCGCGCGGCGGTGGCGGCGGCTCTCTTGTCGGAGCCCGCCGTGCTTCTCGCCGACGAGCCGACGAGTGCGCTCGATGCCGCGTCGCGAAAGAGCGTGCGCGAGGCGCTTTTTGCGTATGCCCGAAAGCGGGGCGGAGCGCTCCTTGCCGTGTCGCACGACATCGGGAGCGTCGTGCGGCCCGCCGACCGGGTGGTGATTCTGAACGCGGGGCGCGTCGACGCAGAAGGAACGCCCGAGGCGGTCTTCGGCCCTGAGGGGAGCGCGTACGCGCGGGAGCTCGATGCGGCGCTTTTCAGGCTGGAACGCTCGGAATGTGTTCAGAACGCGCTTGAATGAGGAAACGAACGATGCCCGAAACGTCTGAAAGTTGCGAAACGCCGATCCTCGAAGGGGTGGCGCTTACGAAGCGCTTCCGTATGCCCGCAGGCGGCACGTTGCGGGCCTTGGACGGGGCCTCGGTCGAGCTCTTCCGAGGAGAAATTCTCGGGGTCGTCGGGGAGTCGGGGTGTGGCAAGAGCACGCTTGCGCGCCTTCTCTGCGGGCTTGATCGTCCGGACGAGGGCGAGGTGCGGTTTTCGGGCCGTCCCTTGACGGCATTGCGCGGCGAAGCTTTCCGCACCTACCGCCGCTCGGTGCAGATGGTGTTTCAGCAGCCCTTTGCGTCGTTCGATCCCCGGTTGACGCTCGGTGAAAGCGCCGCGGAGGCCTTGGTGAATCTCGGCGTGCCCGCGCCCGAGCGCGAGCGACGCATTGCGCAGCTTTTCGAGCGCTGCGGCTTGTCGCCCGAACTCATGCGGCGCTACCCCTCGGAAGTGAGCGGCGGGCAGTGTCAGCGCGCGGCGTTGGCGCGTGCGCTCGCTCCGGAGCCCTGTGTTTTGGTCTGCGACGAGATGACGAGCGCACTCGACGTCATCACGCAGCGGCGCGTGCTCGATCTCGTGCGGGGGATCGCGCGCGAGCGGGCGTTGGCCGTGCTTCTCATTGCGCACGACTTGGCGCTCGTGCGCGCTTATGCCGATCGGGTGCTTGTCATGGACGCGGGCCGGACGGTCGAAACGGGGCCGGTCGCCGACGTGATCGACCGACCGCAAAGCGATGCCGCACGGCGGCTGCGCGAAGCGTCGCTCGACTGAAGGTCAAAGCCAAACGACGGGAATCAACGGGAATCAACATTCCGAAGATTCGTCGTGCTTGTGGTCGTGCTTGTGCTCGTGACCGTGCGAATGCCCGTGAACGTGTCCGTGACTGTGCCCGTCCCCGTCCCCGTCTTTCGCTTCGCTCGGAATCAGGTTGATGCGCCCGTGACGGACGCCGGGTTCCGCGAGAATGCGGTTCGCGGCTTCAAGCACCGCTCCGGTTTTGCCGAGGAGCACAAGCGACTCCAGACAGTCTTCGGGCCCCACATGGACGTGCATGACGGAATGCACCACGTCGAGGTGTTCGTGCTGCGTTTCGGTCGTGCGTTCCGCGAGGCGTCGCTCGTTGTGGTTGAAGACGTAACTCACCACGGCCGCGCACGGTTGGTCGTCGCTCGCGGAGAGGCGGTCGGCCTCGGCCTTGCGAATGAGGTCGCGAAAGGCTTCGGAGCGGTTGGTGTAGCCGTGCTCGGCGAGGAACGCTTCGAAGCGTTCGGCGGTATCGTCGGGAAGCGAAAAGGTGATGCGTTTCATAGAAATACCTCAGGAAACCCCCGTCTTCAGACGGAGGAGGAATGAGGTGCGGGGCGAAGCCACGCATACCCATATCCGTCGTTGTAAGAAAGCAGTCGGCAACGACGCCAACTGATGCCTTGAATGACGCCCTGGGGCGTCTGAATGTTGAAGCTGCCCGACGCACGGACGGCCACGCGTCCCCGGTGGGTTCCGGCCTTCTTCCCCGAAGGGACGACGGCCTCCACCATGTCGCCCGTGGCGAAGCCGTGAACGCGTTTTTGGCGCGTCAAGTAGCCGCGCGGGGAGCCGTACTTGTCGACCCGCGTGCGCTGATAACTCCCCCGTCCCGTGCAACGGACTTGAAGGATGCCCATCCCCTCGGGGTAGTGCACCCCGTTCACCCGACCCGCGCAGAGCGCGTCGAGCCAGTGTTCCTTCGGAACGCCGAACGTATGGCGGTTGAACTTCGTCAGTGCGCCCGAACCCGTTTCGACGGGAAGGCCGAAGGCCTTCAGCGCGTTGAAGAGCGACCAACGCGTTGCGTTGACCGCCGCCGCATCTCGAAGGGGCTTCTTGATTTGACGCTTGATGCGATCAAGCACTTCGGGGCGATTTTTCAGGAAAACGTCAACAGGTTGCGCATCCTTCTTTTGGTTGCAGTCCACGCAGGAAAGCACGAGGTTCGAGACGCGGTTCGAACCGCCACGCGCCTTCGGGACCACGTGATCGATGTTGAGCGGAACGTTCTCCGCTCCACAGTAAACGCACTTCCTGCCGAACTTCTCAAGAAGATACTCGCGCACTTCGTACTCGAAGAGCGTCCCCTGCTGATACTCGGTGCCCGAGATTTCCGGGTTCTGCAACTTCTGCGCGTCGAACTTGACGAGCTCCTCCACGATCCCCGTAACGGGCGCGAGTTTGACGAGCTTCGCCACCCATGCGGTCGCGGTATCCACGCGGTGTCGAAGCGACGGAGGCAACCATCCCTGCGGCTTCGTGCGGTTGAGAAACCTCGGGGCACGATGGCGGAGATTCCCGCGTCGCCGACGGCGACAGGCACTGCGACCGGTCAATGCATCACGGATGGATGCGCCGCGATGAACGAGTTCGATGAAGAAGAGGGCATGATGATCTCCCCTCTCGTCCACACGAACAACGGCGAAGCCCGAGCGACGGGAGCCCGGATCGATCTTCACGAGGACGGGCTGAAGCTTGGAGTCCTCGATCAACCGATCCGTCAAACGGATCGTGAACGGGAAGAGTCTCACGACGCGAGCTCGGCCCGATTTCAGGAGCCTTCGCGCCCGAGCGGGTCGACACGGCATCAGAGGCCGGTGCTTCCTGTCCTGAACAAACACTGAAACTGACATGTTTAGTTAACCTTACGGTTAATCGGGGGCTACCCCCGTGACATCAACATAGAAGTTGAATTCCCCTCGCCAATGGTGCAGTCCGGCATTGCAACGGCAGACCGTTTCGTGCTTACCCAAAGCTTGTCTGCTTCTGCCGTTTCCGGAGCCCGGAGCTGAGGAAGCACCCCGGGGCGGGTCTTGTAACCTAACTGCAACGTAGTTCTCCTTTCGGATCACTGAGGCTGGTCAACCGGCCTGATCGCTCAAGCCTCTCCTTTTAAGGAGGGGTGGTTGACGATGAAGGTCCGAATGGGAACGGGACGGAGTCGCTTTCCGAGAAGCGTACAACGAACGGGCGAAAGGCGTGTGACGTACCGTGTCGAGCCGGCGGCTCCTGTCAGCGTTCGGCTTTCGGCGGCGCGGCTTCGGCTTTGTTCGCTCCTTCGGTGCTTTCCGTTTTTGCCGATTTTGCGGCGCGCGTCGACTTTTCGGCCAAAGCCCGCGTCACGGTCGGGCGCATTCGCATGGCGAACCCGAAGCCGCCGAAGAGAAAGACCGCGAGCCCCCAGAGCGACGCCCCCGCACCGACGGCGGTTCCGAGCACGCCCATGAGCGCGGGAAAGCTCGCTTTGCTGAGGTTCATGAGCATGAGCCTCAACCCGATCGCCTCTCCGATGCGGTCTGCGGGCGAGAGCCGATAGATGAGGCTCATGAGGTTCGGCATCGAAGCTCCCAACCCCATCCCGAGAAGGAACGCGCACGCCATGAGGGCAAAAAGATCGGTGAACAGGGGAAAGAGCGAAAAGGCCGCACCCGCAACGAGCATCGTGAAGGAAATAAGCCGCCATTCGCCGAGCCGTCTCGTCAACATCGGCATCAGCAACCGCACGAAAAAGGACGCGAGCGAAAAGCTCCCGAGAATCCAGCCGATGTGAGAGGGCGAAAGCTCGACCGAGCGGCAGTAGACCGGAATGAGAAGGTTCCCGACCTCCCACCCGACCGAAATGAAAACGGACGCCGCGAGAATCGCCCGCATGGCGGGATCCTTCAGGAGGTCGACGGCGCGGCCGCGCTCGGCCCCTTTCGAGCGGTTGCGGGGTGCTCCCGAGAGAATGGACCCCAGAACCGGCGTCAAGGCAAGGACGAAAAGAAGTACGGCCGCCGCCACGCACCAGGCGTAGAAAACCTGAAAGCCGAAGTGCTCGATCATGTAACCCGTCACGACCGGGGTCACGAGACCCGAGCCTGCGGTCACCATCGAGAGAACGACAAACGCATTCGTGCGCCCTTCGGGCGACGAGAAGTCCCCCGTCAGACGCTGCACGACCGTGTTCGTAAGCAAAAAGGCGACCCCCACGAGGAAACACGAAAGAAAGAGGGGTGCGACGCCCGCCGCGTCCGTCGGAAAGAGAAGCGCGGCGCCTCCCGCCGCCGAGACGCAAATGAAAGCCAAACGCATGGGCTTTCGCGCGCCCGTGCGGTCGAGCCACCGGCCCGCGCCTACGGCGAAAAAGGCGGGGAAAAGCGCGACGCAGGAGAGCATCGCCCCCACGGCAAAGGGCGTCGCCCCGTGATCGATCGCGTCGAGCGTTGCCGTAAAGCGCATGCCCGTCGTACACCCGTGCATGAGCAAGAGGATGAAGAAAAGCCTGAGAAGCCGAACGTTGAGGTGCACGCTGAAAACCTTTGAGAACCTTGGACAACCGGGAAGCCTCCTCGGGGCGGCTCCGTAGTGCATTGTAAATCGGGACGAGCGCGGAGGATTGCGTTGACGGCGGCTTGGGGGAGCGATTCTCGCAAATCAGCGTCCCGGGAAAAACGAAGCCCCGACCGTTTGCATGCGGGTCGGGGCGTCGTGTCGGTGTCAGTCGAAGTGCGTTTCTTACGCCGTCTGCTCGGCGGCAGCTTTCTCGGCTGCTTCCTTCGCGCGTTTTTCTTCTTCCGCCTTCTCGGCGCGCTTCGTCGTGACGGAGGCCGTCATGCCCGCCGCGATGATGAGAGACATCCCCGCCAAGGCCGTCGCCGTCACCGTCTCGTCGAAGAGAAAATAGCTGATCACGGCCGAAAAGGGAATGGCGGAGAATCCGAGGCAGGAGGAAAGGAGCATGTTCCCGTAGGCGTAGGAGCGCGTCGTGCAGATCTGCCCGAGGGTCGCACAGAGCCCCATACCGAGAATGCCAAGGGTCGCCATGGCGTCCGGCACGTGCATCCCGTCCTCAAGAATCCACGAGCCCGCAAAGCCGAAGAGGCTCCCGAAGATCGTGAAGTAAAAGACGATGCGCCAGGAGGGCTCCTTGAGGTTTCCGAGCTCCTTCATCTGCCAGTAGACCGCAAGGTCCACAAGCGACACCGAAAGACAGATGAGGGCCGGAATCAGGTCGTCGTTGCTGAAGCTCGGCTGCAGCACGATCACGATCCCCGCAAAGCCCGCAACGATGGCGCCCACAAGCGCCCAGGGGGCGCGCTGGTGCTTCACCAAAGCGAGGATGATGAAGTTCGCCGCCATGAAGAGGGGCGTCGTGTAGATGAGCGTCATATTCGTCCCGAAGGGGAGCTTCCCGAGCGTATAGAACCAGAGCGCGACGGAAAGGGTCCCGAGGACGGAACGTTTGATGTGCCCGCCCAGGTACGGGGTCTTCACCGAGAGGCCGCTTTTCCAAACGAAGAATCCGATCGAGAGCACGCCGAAAATCGAACGGTAGAAAACGAGTTCGAGCGTGCCGAGCTGATCGCTCGTGAGCTTCACGAACGCGGCCATGAAGGAAAAGAGGAGGGCGGCCGCCAGGGCCCAGAGAGACTGTTTCATTCGATTTTTATTTGCAGTCGGGGTTGGGAAAAACGGTCCCGAACGCGGGGAACGGGCTCAAAAAATGGGAGGCGCCTCAAACGGAGGGCCTCCCACGGAGCGATTTTACGCCGAACGAAGAGCGTTCTCAACCCGCCAATACATTGCGGTAGCGGTAGGGAAGCTCAATCGATTGAACGGTTTCGCCTTCGGGCGAAAGAGAAACGCCCGATTCGAGCGCGGCCTTCGTCGCGCTGTAAAGGAACACCGTGTCGGTCCCGTTCGAGACGGCAACGACGACGTAGCCCGCGGCGCCTTCGGGGGTGAAGACGGGGGCACCGGGGAGAGGCGCCGTCCCGAGCGTCGCACGACCGATCGCCGCACGGCGGTTCGTCTCGCCGATATGCTGCACGCGCGAGACGACCTCCTGACCGGGGTAGCATCCCTTCGTGAAGACGACCCCGTCGACGAGTTCGAGGTTCACGGCCTGCGGCACGAAGAGTTCGCGCGTCTCGGGGTGCACGGTCGCAACGCCCGAGGCGATTTCGGCCGCCCACCAGAGGGCGGAGGATTCGGGAAGGTGCGCGATGCGGGAGGCGTCCGTCACGCGCAAAAGCGCACGGGGGCCGCCCGCGGCAAAGCCGGGAAGGTCCGTCGCGGCGGAGAGCCCCATCAACTTCATGCCGGCGACTTCGACGATTTCGCCCGCGGCGGGAAGGGCTTCAAGCCCCTCGAACCCGAGCGCACGGGCGGCTTCGAGCCCGTCGGTCCCCGAAAGGTGCGCGAGACAGGGCACGTCGACGGCTTCGAAGGCGACGTCGCTCCGGAGCACGTACATGCGCAGGCGCTTCAGAAGGCCCGCGGCAATCGACGCGGGGAAAAGCATCATCACGGCGTCCGCTTCGCGCCAGAGGCGAACGACCGCAAGGAGTCGGCCCTTGGGCGAGCAGTAGCCCGCCGTGCGGATCGAAGCTCCGAGGTTGTCGACGCGCTGCGTGAACTGACCGTGCAGGAACGAAACGGCGTCCGCGCCCGTGACGCGCACGAGCATCAGGTCAAGCGGACGGAAGGCGCCGCAGGGAGCCGAAGCGAGCGCAAAGCTCTCAGGACGGCTCGCCTCGCCGGGGATGGCGGTAAGCATGGCTGGTCTCCTTCAAAAAGGAAAAGTTTTCGGTCCGACAAGGATAGCGGATCGGACCGCGCCGAGGGGGCGGCCTTTCACGCCGACGCGTCGGGGAGGTTCTACGAACCCGCATGAAGCGTGCGCCGCGGATCTTCCATCCGCTAAACTGCGCGCACTATCCTACCAATGCCCGAAACAATCCGAGACGAAGGAAACCACTCGCCGTGACGAAGAACCGAATACAGGCCCCGACCGGCCCGACTGCCGACAACGACGCCCGGACGGACGCCGAGACCGACGCCGAGAAGACGAAGGCTGCTGAAACGCCGGCCGTTACGCCCTCGGAGGACGTCCGAACGGAAGTCGACGCGGACGTCAAGTCCGAAGACAAGACGGACAATAAGACGGACGGGGAAAAGACCGAGGACGCTGAGAAGTCTCCTGAAAAGACGGAAGAAAGCCCGGAAGAAACGTCGGAAGAAAAGCCGGTCGACGCGCCTCTCGAAAAGGCCGCAGCGAAGGCTGCTGCGACCGATGACGGCCGTCCGAGCTTCGCCCGACGCCTTCTGAAAGGGTGCTTTTTCCTGGCGGTGCTCCTTGCGATCCTCGCGGTCGGGGGCTTTTTCGGGCTGCGCCACTATGTGAACGAAGTGCCCGTTCCCGTGACGGTGAAGACCGCCACGGTCGACGTCATGGTCGAAGAAGGAGACGGTGCGCGCCGCATTATCGCGAAGATGCGCGAAGCGGGCCTGGAGGTCGAAGATTGGAGCATGCGTGCGGCCTCGCGCCTCCATCCTTCGGGCATGGGGCGCATCCATGCGGGGCTCTACCGCTTCCCCGCGGGCGTCACCCGCACGGGGATTCTCGATCTGCTCGCCGAAGGTCCCGTGATCGATCAGCAGCTGCGCATCCCCGACGGTGCCACGATCTGGGAAGTGCGTGCGATCTTCGCCGAGGGCGTGAACTTGAAGCCCGTCACGCGCGGCATGAGCGAAGAGGAATTGAAGCGCGCCCTGGGGCTCTCCGACTACCCGTCCTTGGAAGGCTTTTTCGCGCCCGACACGTACCGCTACGGTTCGGGCACGACGGACCTTGCGGTGATGAAGCAGGCCGTTGCGCGCCAGAAGCGCCTTTTGGACGAAGCCTGGGCGAGCCGCTCCGAGGAAGTGGCCGTTCGCACGCCCTACGAAGCGCTGATCCTCGCTTCGATCGTCGAAAAGGAAACGGGCGAGCGAAGCGACCGCCATCTCGTGAGTTCCGTCTTTCACAACCGCATGAAGGTCGGCATGCCCCTGCAAACCGACCCTACCGTGATCTACGGGCTCGGGCCCGCGTGGAAGGGACGCCTCACAAAGCAGGACCTCCGAAGCGACACGCCCTACAACACGTACCGCATCTCGGGGCTTCCGCCCACGCCCATTTCGATGCCCACTCCGGCTTCGATCGAAGCGGCGGTGCATCCCGCGGCGAGCCGCTACCTTTACTTCGTCTCGCGCGGCGACGGTACGAGCGAATTCACGACGAACCTGAAAGACCACAACGCCGCCGTGCGCCACTTCATTCTGCGCAAACAAACAACCCCTCTGAAGCTTCCGAAAGCGGCCGAAGAGAAGGGCCCGCTGCGGGCGCAGTAACGGCATTCGGTCCCGTCCGAGGCATTCGCTACAATGAGGGCGTGCGGCCTCGGTCGGGACTCCTTCCGGCCGACGCCGCTTTTCTTTCCTCCCACCCCCACACGACGAATACAAGGCACAAGGCATGCGCGGTCGTTTCATCACGTTCGAAGGCATCGACGGAGCGGGTAAAACCACCCAAATCGACAGACTGGAAAACTTTCTTCGCTCGAGAGCGATCGAGGTCGTGAGGACGCGCGAACCGGGCGGAACGCCCTTGGGCGAAAAAATCCGCGGTCTCCTTCTCGGTGACGAGATGGGCGTGACGGCCGAAACGCTCCTCTTCTTTGCGGCGCGTGCCGAACACGTCGAGCGTGTGATTCGGCCGGCTCTCGAGCGCGGTGCCTGGGTGCTTTCCGACCGCTTTGCGGACGCGACCTACGCCTATCAGGCGGGCGGCAAAGGCGTCCCGGGCGAGCGCGTCGAAGCGCTCGAAGCCTGGACCCTCGAAGGCTTTGCCCCCGACCGCACGATTCTTTTTGACCTTCCGCCTGCGGTGGCCGAAAGCCGCCGAGCGGGGCGCGAAGCCTCGGACCGGTTCGAACGCGAAAACCGCGACTTTTTCGACCGCGTGCGCGATGCGTACCTTGAGCGCGCGAAAAACGACCCGAAGCGCTTTGTGGTCGTCGACGCTTCGGCCGACCCCGACACGATTGCCGAAACCCTTTTGAAGGAGGTGCGCCCGTGGCTCTGACTCCTTATGCCTGGCACGCGGAACCCGCCGCGCAGCTCGCGTTCCTGCGCGAGCGTCTTCCGAATGCGGTGCTTCTTTACGGAGCGCCTGGGACGGGCGTCTTCGAATTGGGGCGTGCGTTCGCGACGAGTCTTCTCTGCGAATCGCCCGCCGCCGACGGAACGCCCTGCGGGCGCTGCCGCGGGTGCGAACTCGTTCATGCAGGGAGCCACCCCGACTTCAAACCCGTCGTCTCGGAATTCATGGCGAACGTCTTCGAACTTCCGTACGTGCCTGCCGACAACGAACGAAGCGGCGACAAAAAGAAGCTGAGCCGCGAAGTGCGCATCCATCAGGTGCGCGCCCTGACGGACTTCATCGGTCTCGCTGCGAACCGCGGCGGCCGTCGCGTCGTCTTGGTCTACCCCGCCGACATGGTGCGCGAAGAGGCGGCGTCGGCCCTTCTGAAGTCGATGGAGGAGCCCCCCGAAGGGCTCGTCTTCATCCTTTGCGCCGAAGACATCGATGCGGTTCTCCCCACCATTCGTTCGCGCTCGCGCCTCGTGCGCGTCCCGTTGCCCACGAAGGACGAAGCCCTTCAGTTCCTGCGCACGAAAAAGGTGAAGAACGCCGAAGCGGCGCTCGCCATGGCGGGCGGGGCGCCGCTCGCCGCCCTCAAGGACGACACGGTGCCGCGCCTTGCGACGAAAGCCGAGTCGGCCGTCATGGATTTGCTGCGCCGCGGGGACGAAATCGGGCTCGACGCGATTCTGCGCGCGCATCCGACGGACCTCTCGGTGCCCGCCCTCGCGATGCTTCTTTCTCGTTGGAGCCACGATCTCGTGCGTACGAAGTCGGGCGTGGGTCCGCGCTACTTCGTGGGCGAGGCGGACGCGATCGAGCGACTTGCCCAAAAAGCGGAAGCCGCCAAGCTCTGGGACTTTCTCGCCGTCTGCGCCGGAGTGCGCCGTGCGGCCGAACATCCCTTGAACGCCCGCCAGGTGTGGGAGGCGGTTTTCATCCGCTATCGACAGATCTGGGCGCGGTGAGCCCGTTGAAAGCACGACCCGACGAAGGAATTCCGCCGGCATAACGGAGAATTCCTATGGATTTACGGCGGTACGGCAGGCGTAAGTCTGCCGCCGGGAGAGTCGGCTTTCAACTCTCAGAACGTTCGGATCGACTCGAGCGCCTTGCTCATCTCTTCTTCTTCCGGCGCGAGGTAGCGCCCGGTCGTCGCGACCGAGGCGTGGCCCATCGCCGCCTGCACGACGTTGACGCTCGTTTTCGTAAGTGCCGTCACCGCAAAGGTGTGCCGCAACCAGTGGGTCGAAGCGGCACGAAGTTTCGCGGCGTCCCCGGGGCGCTCAAGGGCGATCTCGTCCGCCACCCGATCGAAAAACGCCTCGAGCACGCGGTAGAGGCCGCTTCGGGACATGGGCCCGTGAGGATTGCGGCCTCGCCCGAGGTTGACGAGAAGCGGCGTCTCGGGATTGCACCCGGCGTAGCCCGGAAGGCCCCGAGCGCGGAAAGCGCTCTCGATGATGTCGCGTTGTTCCGCATTGAGCGGGAGTCTGCGCACCTTGCTCCCTTTACCGAGCACTTCGATCGCCAACCGAACGGAAAAGCCCACGCGCCGCTCGACGATCCACGAAGCGCGCGCTTCGAGCATTTCCGAGGCGCGAAGCCCCAGGCTCTTCCCGAGCATGAGGATCAAACGCATGCGCTCCCGCGGAAGCCCCTCGGGAAGGAGTTCGAGACGGTCGGCGATCTCGCGCCACTGCATGTCGGTGAGAGACCTGTCCGCAAAGGCCTGAGGAGCGCCTTCGCCCTTCAACAGAGGCACCTTGGGGCTCACCTGGTCGAAGGGGTTGAAAATGAGGTAGCCCGTCTTCTTCAGAAAGTTGCAGAGCTGCCGCACGACGACAAGAGCGTTTCGGCGGCTCGCCGCCCCGAGCGGACCGTTGAAGGGCCGCCAGGCGGACGAATCGCGCGTCGCGTTTTTGGGGCCGATCCAAACCGCGGCGGGGAGTTTCCAGCGCTCCCCGAAGTCGCGCTCGTCGCGTCGCCCGAGCTCTTCGAGCCACCGCAGGTACTTCGACGCATCGCCCGCCTTGATGCCGGAGAGGGGCGTTTCCCGTTCGTAGAGGCACCAGAGCAAAAAGCGTTCCGCTTCCTTGCGGTAGTTGGCGTAGGTGTTCGGGTTTCCCGCCCGGGCGTCCAACCAGGTGCGAATGGCTTCGAGGTCGTTTCGGGCCTCAAGCGAGCAGCCGAAGGCGGGCGCGCGGTTGAGCCCCTCGGAGCCGTCAAGCTCCGCGGGGAGCACGATGCGCTCCAGAGGTACGATGCCGGGGTGGGCGGGAAGAAAAGCTCCCGATCCCGTACCCGCGTTCCGTCTCACTCCGGTTCCGGACTTCGCGTCGCCGCGGGGGCGATTCAAGAAGCCCGCCGCAACTTTCCCGTCGCGGAGAGCGGCAGCCGCACCTTCCCGCGCGGCTCCTCCGGCCTCACGCGTGTCGGCCGAATCGTTCGTGCCGTTCGTGTCATTTGCTTCGGAAGCCTTCCCCGGCAGGAAGAAGCGCTCCGTCACTTCGCCCACGGCTTGCCCCGCGTCGCGCATCCACCGAACGAGCTCCGTCGCACGCTTGGCGTCGATCCCCGTGAACGCCCGAAACCACGTGGCGCCCGTCGCCATACATTCATAGAGGTCCTCGGCCGTCTCAACCTCGTGAGCGGCAAGCGTCAGGGCGATTTCCGGACTGAGGCGGTCGGCGAGGCGATCGTCGGGCCGAAGCGGCTGACCGTAAGGCGTGGAAGAAAGAAACATGGGGCGTGGGTAGGGGATGGCGCGGGCAACATCGATCCGTCAAGTATAGAGAGCACGCCTCAAAGCGCGTCGGCTTCGTCGTCGCCCGCGCCCGGGTCCCGCGCACTTCGGAGCCCCGGCCGGTCGTGAAAGAGGGCGGCTTTCGCTTTACGGGCGGATCGTAAGAAGAATTGGTCAGGCCGCGCCGCGGCGCGCGGGATAGAATCGACGGCATACGTTTTCGAAACGTTCCTCGAATCACGGTTTTTCGCCGTTCGTATAAACCCATCAAATCATCCGGTTTTGGGCCTAATTCGTACTCCTTGCGAAGCCCGGCACGCGAACGGTAATTATCTCAAAGCGCGCCGTTTTCTCTCCCGATGCCTGCGGAATCCCCCTCACATGCCGGCCGTTTTCACGGCGGCTTTTATGGCCTCGTCCTTGATGGCACACTCCCGGTTTCCCGTTCGCGAAGCCAAGGAGGGAGATGGACCGCCCCCGGCGACATGGGAGGCATGACATTACTACATCTCGGAAATCATTTGATTCTTTATTTCCTGTAAGCCTTCGTCTGATTCTGAAAATTACACATTATTTTAGCACCTTGGCCGACTTCGTGGTTTGGTTTTAGGTTTGGGTCTGGCTTCGGGCAAGGGGGCAATGTTATGAGCCTTACAGTATGAGAGATACTCCTCCCGACAAAGCTTGCGAACCTCCTCTGTCGACATGAATCGTTCGTACTTTGGCGATTCCGCCCTTTTCAGGCAATTCAGCGCCCCAACCTGATCGGAATCCCCGATGTAGCCGCACGCCTTACAGTGGAACTTGTCCCCGTGTCGATTGTTTCGGTCCACGTGTCCGCAAATCGGACATTGTTGCGACGAGTAAGCTGCGGCAACCTCGACAATTCTTATGCCTCGCTTCGCAGCCTTATAGTACAGTCGTGCACGAATTATTCCGCGACACCACTTCGAAAGTTTGCTGCGCACCTTTTTTGAGATTCCTTTCAAATCAAACACTTCGGAGAGGCACTCGATGACGTAAACATTGGCGGGACACCGGGCGAACAAATTGTTTATAGCCCTGTTGATGCAACATACGATAGCCGCCTTGAGTCGACAGATTTCCGCTTCGTACCGCTTCGATCCCAGGTTGTTCTTCTTGATGTGCTTCTTTTTCTTCTTGTCCGTATCGGGATCGCGGACCATCGCTTCGAATCGGTTGCGCTCGGCCTGTTTCCGGTCGAGATATTGCGCATACCGCTCGATCAGTTCGCCGAGCCCCGGAATCTCCAAGGTGCGGCCGTTCGAGCGCTTCCCGAGGTCGGGCCGGCTTTCATGAGCGCCGAAGCGAATCCCGTCATGGGTCGTGAGGGGCTCTGTCAATCCAAAATCCAATGCGCGAGTGACGGCGAAACCGTCCTTCAAACGATAAGCATCGGGCAGGAGCAACGGCTTGATTCGAAGGCTTCCGTCCGGTTTTTTAAGCGAATACTGGAATTCTACTTTCCAAGTGCCATGAGTCTTAATGACGGAAATTGTGGAGAGCTTGTTTTTGCCGTCGATTTTTCGAGCGGGAACATATCCCAAAATGGGAAGCTTGATGCGCTTTCCCGGCGTAAGGCTCATCAACGACAGATACTGACGTCCGTCCTCTTCTTCAAGTTTGAACGAGTCGGAATCAAAACGAATCAAAGTCGGAGACACCTCCGGGATTTTCCCCAGACAGTCTTGGACTTTATGTCGCCCCCATGCGCACAGTTTTTCAATGTCCGGGATACCTTTTTCACGATCCGAAAGATTGGGAGTTTTCCCGTCCATCAGGTCAAAGAAGTCGATGCTCAGACTGTTGAGCATGCGACGAACAAATTTCTGAGCGTCCTTGCTCAACGCAACCCATCTCGATCCTTTCTTGATCGACTTCAGAGCGTTGGTTTGCGCCAGCCGCCAGCGGTTGCTTTGCACGGAGCTTGCAAATTGCAGGGCCACCTTCCACTGCCGCCCCTGAAGTCCGAAATACGAGGTCGGATTTTTCCCGGCCACCAAAGCGTCGCGAAGCTTCCGATAACCGTTCCCGATTACGAACAGTCGCCACTCCGAGGACTCAAACTTTTGAACGAAGACGTTCACCTGCTTGTTCCATCGAAGAAGCAGCTCGATCAACACAGCCTCGTCTTCCGGGTCGAGGTGCTCCATATCCACCGCTCGGGTACCGACGTGGTAGGCGGGCGCCTCGTTGACGCAGAGCTCCTTGACGCGAGATTCTTTCAGGTAGACGTAGTTTGGGAAATCGGGTTTCATTATGAGGTGTCCACACAATCATGGAGCACCCACGATAGCACTTTTGTGCGGGGGGTGTGGGGGTCCGGTAGGAGGTCCCGCAGCGTCGCCTGCAACCTCCTTGTTGTGATGACTTCGGCGACCGTAGAGCCGAGCGCAGAACACCGTCATCAACGTGATGACGTCCTTGGCGAGCTCCGCTTCGAACGACATCGCGGGTCGCTCTTCCATCACCTCGAAGCTCGTGCGCTCGTGGCGACAGATGCGACGTATCAGCTCCGTGCCGAATCGCAACAGGCGGTCCTCATGGACGACGCGGAGAACGCCAACCCGCCCGGAGAGCAAGCGCCCGAGCAACGTGTTGAGGCCGGGCTTCCGGCAATAATGAAATGGTCAGCCCCCGCCCGGCCGTGAGCCGGACACCTCACTGGTGTTCCCCGGACAGGGAAAGGAACGATGAATCCTCTCCGAAGTCAAACAAGCCGATGGCGGGTCGCTAAGGCGAATGCGGCCGGCGCTTCGCGCGTCGCATCCGCCTCGCGACCAGCTTATCGGCAGGAACTCCGTCAAGCGCCTTTCGCGGCATAAAGCCGCTCGCCGCTACGCGACGAGCTTTTTATTCCACGAGCGCTTGACCTCGGCAAGCACCATACCCGAACACGGCCTATGGGCCCCGAAGGCGGGCGTTGCCCGCCTTCGGGGCCACAGACTCAAAACGGAGAAAGGAACGATAAAACGATAAAACGATAAACAAGCTCTGAGGTCAAACGAGCCGATGGCTAGTCGCTAAGGCGAATGCGGCCGGCGCTTCGCGCGTCGCATTCGTCTCGCGAGCAGCTTATCGGCAGGAACTCCGTCAAGCGCCTTTCGCGGCATAAAGCCGCTCGTCGCTGCGCGACGAGCTTTTTATTCCACGAGCGCTTGACCTCGGCAAGCATCGTACCCGAGCACGACATATTGGTCCCCGATGGCGGGCTGCGCCCGCCTTCGGAGGCCAATGTGAATTGCTGCCCTCGTTGCAATCAGGGGGCTGACCATGTATTAGACCGGAGCCGATGTCGGTCAGGACCTCGTCGCAGCCGGAACGCTTGAGGCGCTCGACCTGCCGCTCAAGGTCGGACTTTTGATCGTACGAGGAGACCCGAGCATAGCCGACGATACCTCTTTCATCGGTCTCGGAGGCGGGAGCGTCGACGGCAAAGCGCCGGTGACCGCCGAAGGTTCGATGATGCACGACAAGCTTTCCGCTGTCACACCATCGACGGATCGTGCTCGCCGATACGCCGTAAAGTTCCATGAAGTAATGAATACCGACGTACATATTGACCTCCTTTGAAGGCAGATCCCATAAAGATGGTAGCAGTCATTCTGCGCGTCGGTAGATTTGGTGCATTAAATTGCAACTAGCCAACCCTCAACCCAATCCCTCGTCGCCCATGCCGATACGCCCGACGTCCCTCGTTCGTTTTTTTCCCCGTTCTTTCGCACGCCTTTCTTTTCGATCCGTCCGCTCACCCGCTCGGGCTTCGGCCCTGGCCTGCGCTCTCGGGCTTGCCCTGAGCCTGCACGCCCCCGCGCCTTCGGCCGCGCCGCCCGCGGGGAGCTCCTTCATCGGCATGGGAACGACGACCGGCACCCCGTCGAGCGACATCCGCGCGGCGATCCGACCCGACATGGCGGAAATTCCGGAACCCGAGGCGATCAAAAACGCGAAGATTTCCGCGGACGCCCTGGTCGGCGTGCCGGTCATCTCGGAGCGCATGCGGATCGGTCGCCCGATTCGCATCGGGATTGAGGCGGAGCTCGGTCGCACGCAGTATGCCTCCTGGATTCGTTATACGCTTGAGGCGCTTCGTCACGCGCTTGGAAAAAAGAACGTTCAGGTCTTCTACTTGGACGGCCGCGGCTTGTCGGTTGCGCTTCAGAATTCGGAAATCGACTTCTTCATCGCGAATTCGCACACCTTTGCGCTGCAACAGTCGAAAACGACTGTGGAGCAGCTCGCCACCTTCCTTCCCGTCGACGCCTTGCGCGCCGAAGAGGCGCAGGCGGGCGTTCTCTTCATGAAAAAGGGCGCCCTCGAAGGGAACATGCTCGCTCGCAACGACGCGGGCGGGTCGACTTCTGCGACGACCGTCGCAACGCAGCGTGCCGTCACGTCCGACGGCACGGCCACGGTCTTCACCTCGACGGGGAGTCGGGTTTCCGAACGGCAGAACCTTCAGCACCTGATCGAAAGCCTCAAGGAGGGCGGTATCGTCGCCGTCGAACGCACGTCCCTGGGCGGGTGGCTCGCGCCCCTGGCGCTCCTGCAGCGCGAAGGACTTTCGGCGCAGGCCGCGGGGCGCCGGACGACCTTCACGAACGGGGACGAACGCGCGGTTCTGGATGCGGTCCTCTCGGGCGAGGCGGTGCTCGGGATTCTGCCTGCGTGTTCGCTCGAACGCTTTCAGGAAGCGGGCGTCGTCGACGTGAAGCGCGACCTTGTGATCGTCGACCCGCAGCTCGCGGACGGTCTTGCGTGCGCGCACTCTACCCCCACGTACCCGGGCTGGGCCTTCGGGACAACCGCGAAGACCGATCCCCTCTTGAAAAAGAACATCGGGTCGCTCCTCTTTTCGATGAACGCCGATCGCTACGGCGGGCAGTGGCAGTTCCCCGCTCTCAACCGCTCGATCTACGACCTCTTTTACGAACTCAAGATGGGCCCCTACGAGCACCTCGCGACGTGGAGCCTGCACCGCTTCATGCGGGAGAATTCCGAGGCTCTGGCGCTCATCATCTTCCTTACGTTCGTCGTCATTTCCTACGCGGTGAGTTTGTCGGTGTTGGTGCGCCGCAAAACCCAGCAGCTCCGCGACGCGCTGCACGACCGCGACCTTGTCGAGGCGGAAGCCGCGCAGTCGCGCCAACACATCGCGAACCTCGAACGCACGGGGATCGTGGGGCAGATGTCGACCATCATCGCGCACGAACTGAAGCAGCCCCTTTCGGCCATTTCGAATTACGCGAACAGCCTCCACCGCCGTACGAAAAACGACAAGTTCGACAAAGAGAGCTTCATCTGGGCGCTTACCGAAATCGCGAACGAAGCCGAACGCGCAAGCCGCATCGTCGATCGCGTGCGTTCCTACGCGAAGCACGACTACCCCCCGCGCACGGTGACGGATCTGTCGGTCGTGATCGGAAACTCGATCACGACCTTCCGCCGCTCGCGCCAGACGAACGCCGAAATCGTCGTGCGGGTGAATCCGGGATCGATGGCCGAGGTGGACGCCTGGGAAATCGAACTTGCGGTCCTGAATCTCCTCAAAAACGCCGCGGATGCCATCTCCGGGGTCGAGAAGCCCCGCATCGAAGTGTCGCTCGTCGCGCGCGACGCGAAAACCTGGGCGCTCTCCGTGGGCGACAACGGTCCCTACATCTCGGACGAGCAGCTCGCCCTCTTTTTCAAGCCCCTTCAAACGACGAAGGGTGCGAAGGGGATGGGGCTCGGTCTTTCGATTGTCGCCAACATCGCGGAACGCCATGCGGGGCGCGTCACGGTGGAGCGTAACGGCACGGCGGGCGTGCGCTTTACGATTACGTTCCCGCGGCTTCCGGGCGAAACCGAAAAGCCGATCGAAGACGCGATGTTGCCGCCGCGGATGACGGTCTACGAAGGGAACCCCAAGCCTGCCAAGTCCGCCGGAATGCTCGACGCGCAGATCCGCTCCGAAGTCGACCGCGCGGCTGAACGCGACCACCCGAGCGAGCGCTCCGATCGAACTCCGGGCGAGGACACCCCCGTCACCATCCATTCGAGAGGCTTCAGCCGCATGCTCGATCGCCTCGAAGGAAAGAGCTGAGGCGTCCTCACGCTTTCTTCTGTCGTTTCTTGAAACCCGCCGATCATGCGGCCCGGTGCGCAACGAGCGCCCGGGCCGCATGCCTTTCGAGCGGTCCCCGGCGTCTCCTTCCGTCTCCGGCCGTCTGCGGTGCTCTCGGTCGCTCTTCCGTACGCGTTCATTCGCAACGCCTCCGAGCAGTGCCGTGAGCGTCTCCGTCGCCCGCGAAACCCCGCTTCCGCACGCCGAAATCCGTCATTTCCCGTTCGACTCGACCGAACGAAGTTCGGAGGGAGGCACCCGCGACACGTTCGCCCGCCCCTCGAAATCGCCGTTTCAGGGGTGGGTTTTAACTATTGAAATCTAATGATTGATAGTAAAAGGCAAGCTTTGGCCCTGGTAATTTCCCTGAGAGACGGGAAATTTCATCATTTTGTACCTCTAAGGAGGTATTTTTTGAGCTCTCAAAATCACCCGTCTTAAGGTTCCTGTGAGAGGGGAGGTTACTACCTAGTAACGACCTGTTAATGGAATGACTCATTCCATTTGGTGGAACAACCTTCGAAAGACTAGGGGCATATACCATAGTATCTACCTAAGTAGAGGTAAAGACGATCGGTTTATCCGAATGGAGTGTTTCGCCCTGCGGCGCACCATACTGAATGACCAAATGTTGTAATTATCATTATGAAAAATAAGGGATAATTTTGTTTATCCTAATGAAAATCCGACTGAAAAAGTCGGGAAAAAAGGGACTTTTCGGGGGTTCGACGGGGTGCTTTCTTAATTTGAGATTAAGGAGTAGAGTTCGGCTTGCGGATCCGCGAGGGTTTGCATTTGACCTCAATTGAAGTCGGACTTGAAAGAGAACGACATTTGTTTCAACACTTTTTCACAAAGAGACCACCAAGGAGCTAATCATGACCAAGCACTCCAAGCTTCTGTCTCTGGCCGCCTGCTTGTCGGCCGCTGTGGCTACGACGGCTTTTGCCGCCGAAGCTCCGGCTGCCGCCGATCAGACGTCGGTTGACCTTCCGCGCACCCTCGACGGCTATGTCGCTCAGGACAAGGCCTTCTGGGATTACCTCAAGGCGAACCACCCCTATTTCAAGTACCTCAAGGAAGGTCGCGTCGTCGGTAAGTTCACGATGTCCGACCGTAACGAAGAGTGGGTTGAATTCGGCGGTGGCGACAAGTACCACCACGACACGGGCCGCAAGGCTGCCGTGACGTATCGTCTGCCGTACGAATCCTTCCTCGATCTCCCGAACAACTTCGTGGGCCCGAAGAAGTGCGGCGAATGCCATCCGTCGCAGTACGAAAAGTGGGAACGTTCCCGCCACAACAAGATCGTCCGCTTCCCTGAAGAACTCACGGAAGTCGGCGGCGACATGAAGAAGCCCCTTTACAACTCGAAGGCTTCCGTCCTGCCCGAAGGCATTGAAGCCGACGACGTCTACGTCATCATGGGCACGCCCCGCACGAAGTACGGCTTCGTCGACAAGTGGCTCGTGCGCGGCACGTACCACGTCGAAGGCGGCAACCTCGGCCAGGGCACCGGCAAGATCGTCGCGGGCGGCAACCAGTTCTCCCGCAACTGGGCCGAACACATCACTCCGGAAGTTGCCAAGAAGATCAACGCCTGGGATCCGACCTTCCCCGTGAAGCTCGAAGACTTCGGCGCTCAGTCTTCCAACGTCTGGGGCTTCAACTCCTACGGTTCGTCGAACCGCACGCAGGCCATGTTCCAGCCGGGCTCGTCCTACTGCGAAATCTGCCATACGTGGAAGTTCGACTTCAAGAGCCAGGACGAACTCTTCGCCGCTTTGGGCGACGCCAAGAAGTTGCGCTCGCACACGATCGCCAAGGGCGTCTCGTGTGAAGAATGCCACGGCGCCGGCGCTCACCTTTACGGTGCTCGCGGTGCGGGCATGCCGTCCGATTGCGAACGCTGCCACCAGCGCTTCGTCTACAACCAGGACGATGCCAAGAACAACTTCAAGACGCCGTTCAACACCTACTTCAAGAGCTTCTGCCCGGCTTGCGGTACCGAAGGTTCGCAGTCCCACTATTCGAAGCACTATCAGAAGGGCATGCGTTGCACGACCTGCCACGACCCGCATGAAGTGACCTCGAACGACTGGGCTTCTCACTACACCGTCCCTAACCTGAAGAAGCAGTTCCAGGATTGCCATACGACGGCTGCCGAATTCTTCGCTCAGGGGGGCACCCACAGCCGCAACAGCTGCGAATCGTGCCATATGCCGATGATGGGTTCGTGCGAAAACTTCGCCGCGATCCAGCGTCCGGACCTCGCCGGCTTCGACAACGTCCGCCGCAGCCATATGTGGCGCATCCTCGTCGACCCGGAAAAGAAGTCCATCAATCCTCCCGAAGGTACCAAGGACCGCAAGCTTACGAGCCCGAAGGGTTGGAACCTCACGAAGGATGACGGTCGTCCCTACATCGACCTGATGTGGAGCTGCGGCCGCACGGCGTTTGCCGACCGCTACCTCGTCGAATCGATGGGCTGCCACAGCCCGATCCAGTCGAAGTTCCCGGAAAGCATGCGCTTCAAGGACCAGAAGACGATCTACAACAAGGTCATCGCTTGGCAGACCCCCGTTAAGGAAGGCTACGCCAAGATCACGGCCGACCTGTTGACGATCCAGGACAAGCTCGAAGTCGCCAAGATCTCGGATGCCGAACGCGCTCAGGTTCTGCTCTATGTGGAACAGGCCCGCAAGAACGCCGCCAAGATCAAGGATGACGGTTCGTGGGGCGTCCACGGTCCGAAGTACGCGAAGACCCTTGTGAACGAAGGCAAGGTCTTCTGCGAACAGGCTCTCGCCATCCTCGACGCCGGCACGAAGACCGCCAAGAAGTAATTCTTGAGGTCCGAGTCGACCGGGCGGCTCGCCGCCCGGTCTGCCGGAAGGCCGAAAAAGGCACCCCGACGAATTTCGGTTCGCCGGGGTGTTTTTTTATTTCGCAGCCCCCGAAGGGCGCGAAATCTTAAGCCTTCTTCGTACGAGGAAACCGATCGAATCGTTCGGGAAAACAGGCTTTCGCAGTGTTTTCCCTCATGCCCGAAACGTGTTTTCGGTAACAAAGCCTTAATCTTCTCCTGCTAGGCTCCTTTTAACTTTCGGGTCTTGCGCCCGACGCCGACGCGCGGGTCTCGTCCCCGTCGGCACGACCGCCACCCATCCATCGGAGAGAACCCCATGAAAAAAGCCCTCGTTTCCGTCCTGACCGCCGGTGCTCTGGCGCTCACCGCGCTTTCCGCTCACGCGGTCGAACAGATCATCGACCCGAAGGGGAAGACCGTTCAGGAAATGCGCCAGCCGATTCCGCTGTCGCTCGCGCGCGTGCACAAGGTGCTCGGGCAGAAGGGGGTGTATCTCCTTGACTGCAACCCGGACGAGATCTATCAGAAGAGCCATCTCCCCGGGGCCATCCACGCGAACATCGAAGACTGGACGAAGTTGCTGCCCGAAGACAAGAAGAATTCCTTCATCATCCTCTACTGCATCAACCGCATGTGCAACGTCTCCTTCGAGGCTTCGCTCGTCGTGATCGACAAAGGTTATGAAAATGTCTACGTGATGCCCGACGGCATCCAGGGCTGGGTGTCGCACGGCTACGAATTCGAAGGCACGGGCCGCCGTGACCCGGGTCTCGCGTCGCGCAACAAGTAAGCCGCACGAAGCCGCAGTTTTTCCCGAAAAGGGGACGTGCCGGGGGACGCGTCCCTTTTTTCCGAGCCCCTCTTCCCTTACGACCAAAAAGGAATTTTTCCCATGAAACCCGCATTCTTCTCCGGCCTTCTCATGCTCGTTCTGGGTGCGCTCACGGCCTTTGCCGCGCTCGTGTGGTTGCCGCACTGTGCGGCCAATCCGCCCATGAAGTGCGTCTGGATGACGCACGCCGTGGCCGCGGCGGCGGGCGCCGTTGCCGTCCTGGGCGTTCTCATGCAGTTTGCGGATCGCGGCGTTGCCATGGGGCTTCAGATCGCGAACGTCGTTTTGGGTCTTCTCATCATCGCGCTCGCGACGGTCGTGATCGGCCCCTGCCCGAATCCCCTCATGAAGTGCCACTCGACGACGGAAGGCGCCCTGGTGATCGCGGGTGCAGTTCTGGCCGTTGCGGCGCTCGCGGACTTCTGGCGACTCTCGCGCCGTCGCTGATCGACGCCGATCAACGCTCGGAAGGCCCGCGACGACCGCGCGACCTTCCGAGGTTGTGAAACAGGGGGAGCGGTCGAACCGTTCGGTTGATCGACCGACGGTCGCCCTCCCGATTCTCGCGGTCTCTTGCCTCGCTCGGTTTTCCCACCGGATATTCGGAGTCGCACCTTCATGTTGCCTCTATCCACCCGGCGAATCGCCTCGGCGAACCTCGCCCAGAAACCCTTCCGATCGCTCAGCCTCGCGCTCGTCGTGGCGATTTTCGCCTTCATGCTCTTTGCGGGCTCGATGATTTCGGCGAATCTGCAATCGGGCATCTCCTCGCTTTCCGCCCGCATGGGTGCGGACCTTCTCGTCGTGCCGCAGGGCTCCGGGAAGAAAATGGAAAGTGTCCTGCTGCGTGCCGAACCCTCGACCTTTTATATCGACGAGTCGGTCCTTGACGTCGTGAAAGACATCCCGACCGTCGCGCAAGCCTCGGGACAGCTCTTTATTTCGTCCTTGGACGCGCAGTGCTGCACGGTGAAGGTGCAGCTGATCGGGATCGATCAGTCGACGGACTTCGTCGTGGAGCCGTGGCTTCGCAAGGCGGTCGACCGCCCCTTGACCGGCAACGAAGTGATCGTCGGCGACTACATCTTCGGCGAGATCGGTTCGGAAATCACGTTCTACAACCAGAAGTTCACGATCGTGGGGCGCTTGGAGCCCTCGGGCATGGGCTTCGACTCGTCGGTCTTCATGAGCATGGAGGCCGCACGCAGGATCGCTCACATCGCTTCGCCCGACATGGGCAATAAGGTCGACAAGGCCTATTCCTCGATTCTCGTGCGCGTCAAACCCGGGGTCGACCCGATTTCCATTTCCGACGAAGTGCTCGACCGCATGGGCCTCAAGGCGAACGTCAACTTCGTTTTCGCCTCCAACATGATGAGCGACACGTCGGCGAAACTTCAAAACATCGTCACCGTCATGTATTCCGCCGCAGCGGGCGTGTGGCTCGTGGCCGCGCTCGTGATGTTCGTCGTTTTCTTCTTCGCGTTCAACGAGCGACAAAAGGAATTCGCGACGTTGCGTGCCCTGGGGGCGACGAAATCGAAGGTGATTTCGATCGTGATGACGGAATCCTTCCTCATGAGTCTTGCGGGTACGGTGGTTGGGATGTTCTTCGGGTGGCTTTTCCTTGAAGTCTTCTCGGTGTCGATCGCGAAGGCGATCGGGCTACCCTACCTCTCGCCCGCTTCGGGCGCCTTCTGGGGGACGGTCGTGACGTCTGCGGTGGCGGGTCTTGTGACGTGCCCCCTTGCGACCCTGCCCACGGCCTGGCGCATCGGGCGCAAGGACATCTACACGTCGCTTCGCGAAGGGGAATGAGATGAGCGAAAACGAAACGATTCTGATCGACGCCCGCGACGTCGGCAAACGCTACGAACGCGGCGGCCGCCCCTTCTGGGCGCTGCGCCACGCGAACCTCACGGTGCGCTCGGGCGAACTCGTGACGCTTCTCGGGCGTTCGGGTTCGGGTAAGTCGACGCTCCTCAACATCTTGGTGGGCCTTCTGCGCCCGACCGAAGGGAGCGTGACCCTTGTCGACCGCCCCTTGGAAGGCCTTGAAGACCGGGGAGCGTCGGAGCTTCGCAACCGCGCCGTGGGCTACGTCCCGCAAGGGGCCGGCGTTCTTTCCACCCTCACGGTGCTCGACAACGTGAGGCTTCCCTGGTACCTCGCGTCGCACGGGCCCGAACCGGAAGGTCGGGCGCTGGAGCTTCTGGAGTCCGTCGGTCTCAGGGACCTCGCGAACCAGTACCCGAGCGCGCTCTCGGGCGGTGAACTGCGGCGCGTCGCGATCGCGCGGGCGCTCATGAACGAACCGCGCCTCATTGTCGCCGACGAACCCACGTCGAGCCTCGACACCGAGTCCGCCGAAGGCGTCGTGAGGATTTTCCGCAAGCTTGCCGATGCGGGGACGGGCGTCCTGATGGTGACCCACGATTCGACGAGTCTCGACGTTTCGAACCGCCTCTACGACATGGCGCAAGGGGTGCTTACGGAACGAGCCCGCTGAAACCCGACCAACCACTTTTTCGCGGCCGACCGCCACGCGTCGGTTGCGACACCACTTTTCCTATAAGAGGAGAACTTTCCTATGTTTCGTCGTCAGATGATCGGCGCCCTCGCAGGTGCCGCCCTCCTTGCGGGTCTTTCCGCGAACGTTTTCGCCGCCGACTGGGTCGAACCCTTCCCCGTCAAGGGCAAGGTCACGGTCGTCGACTTCGGCGCCGAATGGTGCGCGAGCTGCCCTGAAATGGAAGCGCTCATGAAGAAGCTCCAGAAGGACTACGGCGACCGCGCCGCCTTCGTCACGGTCGACATCGACAAGTATCCCGGGATCGACGACAAGTACCTGATCACCTCGATGCCCACGCAGATGTTCTACGACGTGCACGGCGAACCGATCTGGGTCCACACGGGTGCGCTCGACGAAGCGACCCTGCGCGAACGCGCCGACATCCTCATCGAAGCGGCCGAAAAGGAAAAGGCCGAAGCCGCCGCGAAGAAGTGAGAGTGGGGGCCTTGCGCCCCTTTCCCTTCCTCTCCATCGAAGGGCGGAGAAAAGCCCGGTCGACCTCTGCGGACGACCGGGCTTCGTTTTGACTGCTCTCGCCGGGACTTCAGCTCGTCTTCGGGGGCCTCTCCGACGTTCGGGCGTTGTCGCGAGAGCGTGGGCTTACTTCGCGCCGTTGGCGGGATCGTTGTAGCCGAACCACTTTTTTTCGAGCGCCGCGTACGTGCCGTCGGCCTTGAGTTCGGCGAGCGCTTTATTGACGGCTGCAAGCAGTTCCGGATTGTTCTTCGGGATGATCATGCCCATTTCGGACTTGTTGATGGGCTCCAAGCGGTCCATCTTCGACGCGAGGGACGGGCGCTGCACGAGCATGAAGTCGGTCGAGGAGCGCGAGTTGATGACGGCGTCGGAATTTTCCGTGATGAGGTTCAGAATGGCGTCCGCGCCGCTGTCAAACGTTACGACCTTCGCGCCCGGGATCTGCTTCGCGCGGTCGTGGCTGATGGAGCCCAACTGCACTGAAATCGTCTTCCCCTTGAGGTCGTCGATCCCGTTGATGCGGGTGTCGCCCTTGCGCTTGATGATGGAGAGGCCCGAGTAGTAGAAGGTGTCCGAGAAGTTCACGCGCTTTTTGCGCTCTTCCGTTTTCGCAAAGCCCGCCGCACCCATGTCGATCGTGCCCGTCAGGAGCGCGGGAAGAATGGCGTCGAACTTGTACTCGGCGAACTTCACGGGGCGCCCCATCTTGGCGCCGATCGCGTAGACGAGGTCGACTTCGAAGCCGACGAGTTCGCCCGTCTTCGAATCGTTGAATTCGAAGGGCGGGAACGTGCGTTCGGTGCCGACGACGAGCGGCGCGGCCTTTTCCGCCGTATCGGCGGAGGCAGCAGCGGGGAGGCCCGAGAGGAGCGTGAGGGTCGCGGCGGTGGCAAGGAGAGTGCGGCGGGTAGCGGAGGGCGTCATGTTGGTGTCCTTCCAAATGGGGGAGAGTGAAGGGAAGTTGTTTTTCGAGTTTTCAGACGGAGGAACGTCGCGCACGTTCTCGAGGACCGGCGAAAAGGCCTGCGGCACAAGGCGTTCGAGCCGCTTGGCCTTTTCTTTCGGTCGTGCGTCGGCGTCTTCCGTTAGGGCAACTTTAGCTTTCGTTCGACCGCATCGAGCTCGTCCGCCCCCGCGTTTTCTCAGGCGAATTCGCGAACTTTTGAGCCGATCCGAGGCGAGATCGGCAGAACTCCCGAATCCACGAAAACGGTCGACAAAAGGGGCGGGAAACCGACGAATGGCGACTGCAGCGCGCTGTAAATCCGACGAAGGGGTGTTCGGGACGTGAGATGACGGTCGGCGCGATGCGAGCGGCCCGGAGGACGCAGGAGGGGGGGCTTCGGAGGAAGCGGCAGGGTGTTCGTGCGGTGCGCGCCTGGGGCATGTAGGGGCCTCACAACGAAAAGAAACCCGATCGGCTTTCCGGCCGACCGGGCTTCTCATGCGGCTTTGCTGCGTCTCGAGCTCCCGTCGGGCCGAGACATTTATATGGGTAAGCGGGTGCTTACTTCAGGTTTTCGGGGTCGTTGTGACCGAACCACTTCTTTTCGAGGGCGGCGTACGTGCCGTCCGCCTTCACTTCGGCGAGCGCCTTGTTGACGGCTTCGACGAGTTCGGTGTTGCCCTTGCGCACGACCATGCCCATTTCGGACTTGCGGATCGGCTCCAGGCGTTCGATCTTTTCGCCGAGCGACGGGCGCTGCACGACCATGTAGTCGGTCGAGGGGCGCGAATTGATCACGGCGTCGGAATTTTCCGTCGTGAGGTTGAGAATCGCTTCGGCGCCGCTGTCGAACGTCACCACCTTGGCGTTCGGAATCTGCTTCGCGCGTTCGTGGCTGATCGAGCCCAACTGCACGGAAATCGTTTTGCCGACGAGGTCGTCGATCCCGTTGATGCGCGTGTCGCCCTTGCGTTTGATGATGGTGAGGCCCGAATGGTAGAAGGTGTCCGAAAAGAGAACGCGCTTCTGGCGTTCGGGCGTCTTCGCAAAGCCCGCGGCCCCCATGTCGATCGAGCCCGAAACGATGGCGGGAAGGAGCGCATCGAAGCTGAAGTCGAGAAACTCTACGGGACGGCCCATCTTGGCGCCGATCGCGCGAACGAGGTCGACTTCGAAGCCGACGAGTTTGCCCGTTTGGGAATCTTTGAATTCAAAGGGCGGGAACGTGCTGCTCGTGCCGACCTTGAGCGGTTCGGCGGAGGCCGCATCGGCGGCCGAAGCCGCGGCGGGCAGGCCCGAGAGAAGCGTGAGCGCCGCGGCGGCGGCGAGGAGATTGCGGCGGGCGGTAAAGGGAAGCATGGTTTTCATCCTGAAAGGGAGGCGAATGGATTGTTCTTGGCTTTCGAAGAACCGAGCTCCGTCGGGGCGTCGGAATGAGCGCCGATTGCGCGCAGGTTGTGCTTCGGTTGGCTCGGTCCGTTCGAACACTCTACCGCCCGTTTCGGCCCTCGGACCCTTGTCCCACCGCCCTTTTGTCGGACGAAATCGCGAGTCTTTGAGGCGACTCGCAGCGGGCTCGGCAAAACCTCCGAATCCACGATTTCGGTCGACAAATGAACTGAAAACCCGACGAATTAGACTCGAACGGCGGATGAAATCCAACGAACCGCAGGACCGACGGTTCGAGAGCTCGCGCTCGGGGCTCCTTCCAAAAAGCGGACGGGGCCTTCCCCAAAGTGAGGAAAGCCCCGTCGCGGGTGTCGAGCGTGTCGAACGTCGGTCCGGCTCGGATCAAGTCAGTCCGAACCTCGCGTCGTCACGGGCGGCTCTCAGCCGAGCAACTCCTTTGCGCGCTCTTCCGTGAGCACGTACCCGTAGGCGCGCTTGCGTCCGTCGGCGTCTTTTTCGACGTACACGCCCTGGAGTTCGATCGAGAAGCCCGGGAACCGGTTGATGTTCTCTTCGAAGGCGAGGAAGTAGTCGAGGACGGCGCCGCCCCAGACTTCGCCCGGAACGACGCAAAGAACGCCCGGCGGGTAGGGGAGCGCCCCTTCGACGGCGATGCGACCCGCGGCTTTTTCCAGGGGCACGAGTTCGGCGTTGCCGCGGATGAACTCGTAGTGCGCCGCCTGCGGCAAAAGAGCGCGCTCGGGGAAGTGCGCGCGGCGGAACATCGCCTTCTGAAGCCCCTTGAGGTTCGTCGCACGGCAGAAGTCGTGCATTTCCTGACAGAGTCGGCGGATGGTGTAGCCGCGGTAGCGTTCTTCGTGCGCGGCGTAAAGCGACGGGAGCACCTCGGAGAGCGGCGCGTCCGCGTCAAGGAGCCGCTCGAAGCGACGGATCTGCGAGACGAGGTGTTCGGTCTTCGCGAGGTCCGCGGCGGGCGTCATCAGGAAAAGGATCGAATTGAGGTCGCACTTTTCGGGAACGATCCCATTTTCACGGAGGTAGTTCGCCAAAATCGTCGCGGGCACGCCGAAGTCGTCGTATCCGCCCGTTTCCGCACGGATCCCGGGGGTCGTGAGGAGCAGCTTGCACGGGTCGACGAAGTACTGCTTCGGGCCGTAGCCTTCGAAGCTGTGCCACGAGGCGCCCGGCTCGAACGCGAAGAAACGCAGATCCGAAGCGATTTTCCCCGTCGGGTGGTCTTCCCACTTGAGGCCGTCGACTTCCTTCGGGATGAAGGGAAGGATGTACTTGCAGTTGCGAAGAATCTGCTTGCGCGCTTCGATCGTCACCTTGACGCAGTCGTCCCAGAGGCGACGACCCGATTCGCCCTCGTGCATCTTGGCGTTGACGTCGAGCGCCGCAAAGAGCGGATAGAAGGGGCTCGTCGACGCGTGCATCATGAAGGCGTTGTTGAAGCGCTTGTGCGGGCAGTAGCGGCGCTGTCCCTTGATGTGGGAGTCCTTCTTGTGGATTTGCGACGTCTGCGAGAAGCCTGCCTGCTGCTTGTGAACGGAGTGCGTGACGATGATGCCGGGGTCTTCGGGCCCGAGCTCAAGAAGGAGGGGCGAGCAGTCCTTCATCATCGGGATGAACTGCTCGTACCCGACCCAAGCGGAGTCGAAAAGGATGTAGTCGCACAAGTGTCCGATGCGGTCCACCACCTGACGGGCGTTGTAGATCGTGCCGTCGTAGGTGCCGAGCTGAATGACCGCCAAGCGGAAGGGGCGCTTTGCGTCGGCGCGCTTGGGGTCCGCCTCGCGAATGAGGTCGCGCAGGTAATTCTCTTCAAAGCAGTGATCGTCGATCCCGCCGATGAAGCCGTAGGGGTTGCGGGCGGTTTCAAGATACACCGGAACCGCACCCGCCATGACGAGCGCGCCGTGGTGATTCGACTTGTGGTTGTTGCGATCGAACAAAACGAGGTCGCCCGGGGCGAGGAGCGCGTTCAAAACGACTTTGTTCGCCGAGGACGTGCCGTTCAGAACGAAGTACGTCTTGTCGGCGTTATAAACCTTGGCCGCCGCCTGCTGCGCGAGGTGCGGAGCGCCCTCGTGAATGAGGAGGTCCCCCATCGCGACGTCGGCGTTGCAGAGGTCGGAGCGGAAGAGGTTCTCATCGAAAAAGTCCGCGAATTCGCGCCCCGCGGGGTGACGGCGGAAAAACGCCCCGCCCTGGTGGCCCGGGCAGTCGAACTGGGCGTACCCCTGATCGACGTAGTCTTCGAGTCGGGCGAAAAAGGGCGGCAGCACGCGCTCTTCGTAGCCGCGTGCAAGTCCGTCGATGCGGCGCCCGAAGAGCATGGCGTCCGTCGGGTTGCGGCTGATGACGGCCGCGGCACGCCCCGCGAGCGCCGCGGGAAGAGGTTCGCCCTCGGCAACGAGAACGATCGGAATACGGAATCCGGTGTCGTCGACCTTGTCGAGAAGCCCCGCTTCGGCTTCCTTGACGGTCATGACCGCAACGGAAACGTCCGTGAGGTCGGCGTGGTCGAACGCAACCACTTCGCGCTCGCAGCGAAACGCGGAAACGGTACCGGGAGTGGCGGCAATCTTCAGTTGGCGCATGTTGAACCTATGGAGATGAAAAAAAGCGCGGTGTCGGACGGGAGCGTCCGCGTTCGGGTTCGAAATCGAGGTCGGGAAGAGCCCCGAGGCCGAGAGTGTATATCAATTGTCGACGATTGCAACGGTTTGATGGGGCGAACGGTACGCGGGATTGAAAAGAGGCGATGCGACGGGGCAGCAAAACTCTTCCGGGGCGCTCGCCGACAAAAAGGCCGACGCCCCGTTTCGGCGCACGGCGAAATGCGGCGAAACGGGGCGTCGGCGCCCGGGGGTCCGAATCCCGAGGAGGGCCGAAACCCTCCTCGGGAAAGCATCATTTCGGCATGATGTTGAACTTGTGGCAGTCGTTGCACATCAGGCGCGGAGCCTGGTGACCGCGGTGGCATTCGACGCAGTTCACGTCACCCAAGTGCGTGTAGTGCGGATTGGGTTCGAGCTTCGCGGTGCGCTTGGCGAGGTCGTCGTAGTTGTGGCAGGTCTTGCAGGCGTCCTTTTTCACGACGGCGCCCGGGGCGGGAGCCGTCTTGTGGCAGCTCGCGCATTCGAGACCGCGCGCGACGTGACGGTCGGCGAGGCTGTGGTCCGCGGCAAAAGCGCTGCCTGCGGCAAGCGTAAGAGCAACGGCAAGGGTCGCAATGTGCTTCATCATTTAAGTGTTCTCCTGAAACGTTTTAAGCCTTCGCGCGCTTGGCGAGTTCCGCGCCGGCGATGCGACCGAAGACCGTGGCGGCACCGAGCTGGGCGCCCCCCGCGTAGTTGTGGTAGAAGATCCCGCCCGCGGCGTTGCCGGCCGCATAGAGGCCCGGGATCGAGCGGCCGTCCATTGATTGGATTTCCGCCTTCGTGTTGATGAGGGGCCCGCCGAAGGTGGCGGTGAGGCCGCCCTGGAAGGGCACCGCGTAGAAGGGGGCCTTGGCGATCGGGTGGGGCTTCTTGTACGTGCAGGGCGGATTCATTTCGCCGAGCGTGCCCTTTTCGACGCGCGCGTTGTAGTCCGCGACGAGCTTCGTCACCTTTTCGACGGGGAGCTTCACGCTCTTGCACAGCGCTTCGATCGTATCGGCCTTGCCGTAGGGGCTGTTCAGGCGGTCGAACTTCGGGATCACCTTGTCGAGGACCGGGCACGTGCTGTCGACGATCACCCAGGCGAAGTTGTCGAGCGTCTTTTGAGCGCACGTACGGGCCTTGATGACGTAGGTATTGTTTTCGTCCATGAAGCGGTTGCCCGAGGTGTCGACCTGAACGCCGTAGCCCGAATTGAGGACGTCGGCGGGGTTGACGTGGGTGGAGCCGATGATGGGGCCGTTGTGCATCTGATCCATGTTGACGCACTTCGCAAAAAGCGGGAGCGTAAGCGAAATATTTTCGCCCGTCGTCGAGGTCGAACCGCGAAGCACCATGCGCGTGGCCCAACCGCCGATGTAGCGGCAGACCATTTCGGGGTTCGCCGAGAAACCGCCCGTCGCGATGCAAACGCCCGCCTTCGCGGCGAAGGACTTCATGCCTTCGGGCGTCGCAAAGCGCACGCCCGTCACGGCATAGCGGTCGTCGTGCAGAAGCTCGACCGCCTTGTGTTCGTAGAAAATCGGAATGTTGCGCTTCGCGCAGGCGGCAAGGAGCTTGCGAACGAGCTGGGCGCCACCGGTGATCCCTTCGCCTTCGACGCGGCACGTGCGGCCGAGACGCGGATAGGGCATCGGGCGGATCTTGCCGAACTTGACGCCGATGTTGCTCTCAAGCCAGTCGATGCCGGCCGAGATGTTGTCCGTGTAGCAGCGGTTGAGCGCGCGATCGCCCATCTGCTTCGAGATATCCATCATCATCTCGAAGAAAGCGTCGGCCGTGTCTTCGATGCCCTGTTCCTTCTGGTGACGGGTGCCCCAGCCGCAGACGGAACCGAGCGCGAAAATGGCGTTGCCGTCCGGGCGGTCCTTCTTTTCGAAAACGGCAACCTTGGCGCCCGCGTCGTGCGCGGTGATCGCGGTGACGAGCCCCGCGGGACCCGCACCGAGAACGATCGCGTCGAAGGCGGTGTTCGGCGAATCCTTGGCGTTCTGCGCGGCGGAGGCGGCGCCCGAGAAACCCGCGGCGGCGGCACCGGCGGCGCCGAAAATCGAAGACTTCAGCAGTCCGCGACGGCTCAATTCTTTGGTCATGTTCGTACCCGATAGTTGTTGTGTGGGAAAAAAGGAACGGAGGAACGGGCCGAACGGACCCGCCCGGTCTCCGTGACGTGAGTATCGACAGACGACCCGCTACGTAGTCCGCTGCGGTGTCAAAGAACGGGCGATTTCGAGCGAAGGCGGGGTGAAAACGGAGGAAATTTAAGGGAAATCACGGGGGTATTTCGGAGCGAGTGCCCCCGTCCCGTCGGCGCCGGAGAGAAGCAAAAAAGCTTGGCGGTCTTCGGCGCCGGTGCGATCGACGGAGTCAGGGGTGCGCATCGCGAGCCGCCTCGAAGAGCGCTGCGATTTCGTCGGTGCGACGCACGCCGAGCTTGCGAAGGACGGCGGCGCGGTGGGTTTCCGCGGTGCGCAGAGCGATTTCGAGTCGTTCGGCGACTTCGCGGTTCGCGAGCTTTTGTGCGAGAAGCTTCGCGACTTCCGTCTCGCGCTCGGTGAGCGTTTCAAGCCGCCGCCGCGCTTCGGCGGGCGGAGGCGGGCCGTCCGAATCCGAAAGACTCCGGTAGGCGGCGCGGGCGATCGAGCCGAGAAGCCGCTCGTTGTCGATGGGCTTCAGGATGAAGTCCGCGGCGCCGTCGAGCATGGCCGAAACCGCCATGTCGACGTCGCCGTGTCCCGTCAGAAAGACGATCGGAAGTCGGATCCCGAGGTCGTTCATCCGTTCCTGTGCTTCGAGCCCCGACAGAGAGGGCATGCGCACGTCAAGAACGACGCAGCCCGGAACGCTCGGCGCGTCGGACTTCAGAAAGTCTTCCGCGCTCCCGTAGGAGGCGACGCGCCAGCCTTCGACTTCGAGAAGAAATTGCAGGGCGTCGCGCAGCTCCGCGTCGTCGTCGACGATGCGCACGAGCGTTCGGCGTTTGAGAAGGGCGATGTCGTTTTCGGTGAGAGATGGTCGAAAGGGCATGGTTCACAAGGTGTTGAGCGTGTCGGCGGAGGAAACGTTCGGAGAGGATGATGACGACGGGTCGCGGGTCGCGCGGCGTGCGAGCGGAATCAATGCGCGAACGAGCAATCCGCCTTCGGGCGCGTGCTCGAAGGCCAGGCGCCCGCCGTGATTTTCGACGATTCCGCGCACGATGGAAAGACCGAGGCCGAGTCCGTCCGCCTTCGACGAGGGCGGAGAGGTGCGGATGTGTTCGAGCGTTTCCGCATCGAGCGCCGCGCCGTTGTCGCGAACCGCGAGCTCCGCCCGACCTTCCGAGGCGCCGATCGTGACGGTGACGAGCGGATCCGCGATTGAGGGTTGTTGCTCCAAGGCTTCGAGCGCGTTTTTAATGAGGTTCAAGGCGACGATTTCGATTTCGAGCGGATCGGCCTCGACCGAAATGCTTGCTTCGCCCGAGCGCACTTCGGTCGCGATGCGGGCGCGGAATCGTCCCGCGGCGGCGAGGTCCGCGACGGCGCGACGCACGACCGATTCGAGCGAAAAGACGGTGCGCGGGCGAGAGCCGCGTTTGGCGTAGGCGCGAACGCGCTCGACGATCGCATCGGCTCGAGCCGTCTGCCGATCGAGCTTGTCGAGTACCGTACGGACGTGCTCGGGGGAGAAGTTCGGGGTCGCAGTCATTTTTCGCAATCCGCAACTGTAGAGCGAAATCGCGCCGAGCGGCTGTCGCATCTCGTGCGCGAAAATCGTCGAGAGTTGCCCGACGACGCCCGTACGCTCCAAGCGCTCCAAGCGCTCCGCGGCTTCGCGCTGCGCGAGTTCAAGGCGCTTCTGTTCGCCGAGCGCCCGCACGAGCTCGGCCGTGCGACGCCGCACGAGTTGCGTGATGCGCACGGAATGGAGCACGAGCCCGAGCGCAAGCAGTCCCGCAACGAGGAACCATTCGCGGTACTCGGCGACGAAACGCCGCAGCGTGCGTTCGCGCAAGTATGCGTAGTGCCCGATTTTGAGATCGCGAAAGAGCCGGTCGATGCTCGAAAAATCGGTGGCGACGCTCCAGTAGAGACCGTGCTCGCCCGAAGGCGGAATGTCGAGCAGAATCCGCGTCACGAGGCGCGAGACGTCGGGATCGGTGACGGAGGTCGAGGCGACCGTCCAGGCGGGGTAGAGGTCGGTCGAGCGCCGGCAGGGCTCGGGGCCCGTGCGGGTTTCGTCGTCGCCGGCCGAGGCGGCTCCGAGGTTGTCCTTGCGATGCAGGACGCGAAAGCGTCCCGCATCTTCGGGATGCCTGGCGAGCCACGCCTCCAAAAAGCACAGGCGCAGATTCGCCGCATCCACCTCGCCCGAGGCGAGAAGTCCGAGCGAACTCTGAAGGCGCTCGCCCGGCCCGAGGTAGCGCACGGCGCCGAAAAAGCGGTCGGGGTCGTAGCCCGAGCGAAGGATTTCGCCCGCGAGAACCAGCCTCCCCGTAAAACTTTCGGGGACGTTCGTCGCCAGCGTTTTTCCTTTGAGGTCGGCAAGCGTTGCGAGGTCCTCGCGGTCCGAGCGCACGACGAGCGCCGCCCCGTCATTGTGGTTCGGGTTCGGATAGTCGACCGAGGCGACGGTCGCAAGCGACCGGGCTCCCGCCGCGCGCATGCTGAGGAAAAAGCCCGAACTCGAAAGAAAGACGTCGAGTTCGCCCGCCCGTACCGCTCGGGCCAAGTCCGCCGTCGGGTAAAAACGCACCTCGAGGCGCTCTCCGAAGTGCGCCCGCAACGCTTCGATCGTCGGGCGGACGACGGCTTCGAAGGGCGACGGTCGAACGTAGGCGACGATCCCGAGACGAACGGGGGCGTCTTCGGGCATTCGGGCGGCGAAGACACCCTGCGGAGCTTCCGAAATCCAAAGCGCGACCGAGAAGAGCGCAAGCGTCTTTCGAAGACCTCGTCGAACGTGCGTGAACGAGCGGAACATGGGAAAAGAAACAGAGAGCGGAGCCGGCAGACCGGAAGATTATCGCCTGCGAAGCAGGAGCAGCGCGAGGGACGGGAGCGGCGAATTTCGGGAAATGACCGATGACATCGGACGGCCTTCCTACATAAACTAACCCCAAGCGGGGTGTCGCATTGCCGATCGCCTTGCTCTCAACCGAAGCACTCGAACCGAAGGAGGCGCCATGACACATACCGATGCGGTTGCCCGCGTACTTTCCTTTTCGTTCGCCGGCCTTGCAGGGGTTGCGGCGTGCGGGGTTTGCAATGCCGAGAGCGTCGTCGTAACCGGCAACGCGACGAACGGCGTCTTGTCGCTCGATGCCGAGAGTTATGCTCTTGTCTGTCCGGACGGAAACTGCCGACTTGCGGGTTGGGACGCGGATGAAGATCCCGATCGCAACACCTTCGAGCACGGATCCGTGACGCTCACGGGCGTGCGGGACGATACCGGATTCTTCTACGGCGCGGACCACTCGAACAATTTCGTCGACGAACACCCCGGATCGGGTCGGGTGACACTCTCGGACAACCGGGTCGAGCTTGTTGAGAGCGTGGCTTCGGACGTGCGGGGCGCGTATATCAACATCTCGCCCGCGAAATCGTACGAAAGCGTATCGGCCGAGCGGAATACGGTACGGTTTACGGGACATATCCCCGAGACAACGGAGGCGGTTTCCGCGGGCGGCGCCTACGTATTCGTATATGGAGGAGGTACGGGTACGGGCGACCTGCCCAAGCAGCTCTCGGTCTCCGGGAATCGTGCGGTGCTCTCGAACGTGACGGGCGGCTCGATGCTCTATGACCTCTTCGGAGGTCGCGTCTCGACGCTTCCCAATCGTCCGACGACCGAGCTCTCTGCGGTTGGCAACGCGGTCGAGATCGAGGGGAGCGAGCTTGACGCACGCTCTGCGTACCGTTTGGTGTTCGGCGGTTATGCAGGAAGTTCGGGCGGGAAAGCCACCGTGACGGAGAACAGCGTGTCGATCGTTGACAGTACGCTTCACGGCGCCGACATACAGTTGGTGGCGGCGGGCGTTGTCGATACGGACGGAGACTTCACCGTTTCGGGTAACGTCGTTCGGCTCCGGAACACTACGGTCGAAGGGGATGTCTACGGGGGATTCCACGTTACGAGCGGTCTTTACACGGGCGTCGGGATCGATGCCGGAAACCGCATCGAAGCTTCGGGCGTCAACCGCGTCCGCTCGGCGGGCGGTTTCGACACGTTGGTCTTGACGCTTTCCGACGTCAACGTCGAAAGTCCGGTGCTCACTCTGGAAGACCCGCTGGACCTCACGGGCCGCACCGTTCGACTGACCGCTTCGAACCTCAAGGATCCCGATGCGCTCTACGAGTGCGTGCTCGCGCCGGAAATCACGGGCCTCACGGCCGACACGATGGTCTACGAAGGGACGCTCGTCGACTATGCCTTCGAAGCGGACATCCTTTCGGAGGCAACGGGCGACACGCTTTCGGTCGGACGCGCGCGGTCGTCCCTCAATGAGAACGCGAAGACCCTCTCCGAAGTGCGTCTAGGCACGGCGGCCTTCGTTGCGCAGGGGGCGGAATTCGTGGCGGACGACGGCCTGCGGGCGCTCGATGACGCGCTCAAGCTCGGGGACCGGCAGGTGTTCGGCGTCGTCACGGGCGGAACGAGCCGCTACGAAACGGGGTCGCGCGTCGACGTCGACGGCGTGACGCTTGCAACGGGCGCAGCGGTTCGGCTCGGAAGCGGTGCGCTCGGGCTCTTCGTTGAAGCCGGTTGGGCGTCGAGCGACGCGGCGGCGGGAAATGCTACGGCCGAGGGCGACCATGACTACTTCGGTGCGGGCGTTGCGGGCCTCTGGAAGCTCTCGGATGCCTGGCGGCTCGATGCGGCGCTGCGCCTCGGGCGCTCGTCGACCGAATTCGACGGCCATTTCGAAAGCGAACACGCCGCCTATGATTCGGACGGGCTCTATGCGTCGGTGCACGCGGGCGTGACCCGCACGATGCCGCTTGCCGACACGATGCGACTCGCTTTCTACGGGCGCTACGTCGGCGTCTACCTTGAGGGCGACGACGTGCGATTGACGGACGAGGCCGCGTCGCGCTATTCGGCCGACGACGTGACGACACACGCGGCGCGTGCCGGCCTTAGGCTTTCGGGCGAAGGCTCGAGGCGATTCGCCTGGCACGCGGGCCTCGCGTACGAGCACGTCTTCGGGGGCGATGCAAGCGGCACGGTGGAAGGGCTCGCACTCGACGAACCGAGCCTTTCGGGCAATACGTTGATCGGCGAACTCGGTCTGGAACTGCGCCCCGAAGAGGATGCGTCCTGGGGCGTTCACTTCGGTCTGAAGGGTTACGGGCTCGACCGCCGCGGCGTGACGGGGAACGTTGCGGTCGGTTGGAGCTGGTAAGTCGAAGGAGGGCGTGCCTTCCTTGAAAAGCTCGGGCCCGCCGCAACCGAACGCACGTACCCGTGTACGTACCGTTCGGCTGCGACGGGCCCGTTGTTCGTCTTGATCGGGGGTCGGCGGGCGTCGATCAGCCCGCGAGCAGCGCGTAGAGCTCGTCGACGTGGGTCTTCGCGTTCACTTTGCGAAGGACATGCGTGAGGATGCCGTTTTCGTCGATCACGAAGGTCGAGCGTTCGATCCCGAAGCACTTCTTCCCGTACATCGTCTTTTCTTTGAGCACGTCGTAGAGCTTCACGACCGTCTCTTCGCGGTCGGAGAGAAGCGGGAAGGTGAGGCCGTGCTTCGCGCGGAAGTTGCAGTGCGTCTTGACGCCGTCGCGCGAGAGGCCGTAGATCGCGTAACCGAGCTTTTCAAAGTCGGCGAGGCGGTCGCGGAAGTTCTGCGCTTCGAGCGTGCAGCCCGACGTGTTGTCCTTCGGGTAGAAGTAAAGAATCACTTTCCGGCCGCGAAGCGAGGAAAGCGTCACGTCGGTCCCGGTGTCGTCGGGCAGCGTGAAATCGGGAGCGGGCATGCCCGGCTGAAGGGATTCGGCAAGCGTCATCGAAGAAGCCTCCAAAATGGTGTCGCTCTGCGTCGTCGAACCGGCGGAAAGCCCGGGCGACGGAAGCGCGCAAAAACGGTGGGCGGGAAATTTCAGGCAAGAAAAAAGGGCGAAATCTCTCGATTCGCCCTGCAACCTTGGTTCTTTGTGGTCAGTGGTTTTTCCGGAGTCTCGTAGACAATCAAGCTCAATCCCGATCCTTGAGCAACAGCGGAACGGAACCGAATGGACTCCCAACAGCGACTTGATTCTGACGAAGCCTCGCGGAAACGAAAGACACCACCTGAACCACAACAAGACGAACTATAGCAGGTCCGACAACAAAATGCAAGGGCAATCCCAAAATTTTCAAGGAGTTACATTTCGATGACGGTGCGATGACGAAATCATGACGCACGATCGGTCGGACGCGGAGCCTGCGTGCGGTCAGCGGCGGGTCGGGCGATAGCACTGACGGGCGTCGTCCGAGCAGCAGCACGAGCCCGTACATTTCGGGCGCTCGTACGCTTCGACGTCGCCGCGCTCGATCAAGCGGGAAAGGAGCACTTCCATCATCGGTTCCGACGTTTTGAAGTGAAGCGCGAGCTCGTTGAGGCTCACGCCCGGGTGCTCGCGAATGTAGGTGCGAATGTCGATGATCGAAGTCACGTCAGGTCCTCCCGGACAAAATCGGTGTGCGGTCGATGCTTGACGAAGAGGAAGAGCCTCGATCAAGGTGCTATGCTCGTCCGTCAAACGATAATGATTCGCATTATACGCATCTTTCTCAGGTGTCGGTCACGGTTCGCACGCCGTGCTGTCGATAAAAAAGCGCCTCCGCCTCGAAAGGCGAAAGCGCTCTCTTCTCGGAAGCGGGCGGGTTCTCCGGACTTCCGGTCCAAAAGCCGCCCGTCCGGGGTCGCCCGTCAGGGCGTCGGAGCGGCGAGCGCCGGATCTTCCTTCTTGAGATTGTCGATCTGCACGCGCAGGGCGTCGAGTTCGAGCTGAGCCTTTTCGCGGGCAAGTTCGGCGCGGGCCTTGTCGGTCGCGATCGAGTTGCCGACGGCGGCACGGCGGGCTTCGACGTCGAGGCGCTTCAATTCGAGTTCGAGCTCGCGTTCTTCGTCGGCGTAGCGATCGAGCTTCGCCTGACGTTCCGCCTTGGCTTTCGCTTTGGCCGCGGCCGATTCCGCGCGAATGCGTTCGGCACGGGCCCGCTCGACGCGAGCCTTTTCCTCGGCCTTCGCCTTGGCGGCGGCAGCGGCGGCTTCGGCACGGCGGCGCTCTTCGAGCTTGGCGCGTGCTTCGGCCTCGATCTGCATCTGCGTCTGCTTCACGACGTTGATGTTGTATTCCATCTCCGTCATGGGCACGGGCGCCGGCTCGGCCGACGCGGGAAGGACCGCAAAGGCGGCAGCGGCGAGGATCGCGGCTTCAAGGATGGTTTTCTTCATAAGATTTTTTTCCGGCGCCCGTTTGCGCGCGTGCCGCGCAAGCGGGGGCGCCCCTTATCGATGAATGGAGAGTCGTCGGCCGATCAGTTCTTCGGGCAACCGTAGGGGTTGTTCGGCTGAATGCGGGTTTCCGAGGGGCTGGGCGAAACCATGATGGCGGTGCCCGTCTTGAATTCGCACGGACGACCGACCTGGGTCGACTGCAGCATGCGACCGGTCGAGGTCTTGTAGACGAGTTGCACGCCTTCGACGAAGGACGTGGAGCTGCCGCCCCCGACGGCGTCGCCCGCGAGCGCGCCCACGGCACCGCCCGCGAGACCGCCGATCACGCGCGACGAGGTGTCGTGGTTGTTGTGGCTGCCGAGCGCGGCACCCGCGATGGCGCCGAGAATGGCGCCGGTCATCTGCGCGCGGTCGCGGTTTTCGGTGTTGCTCACGGCGACGCGCCCGGGCGAAATCGCGATGATTTCAACGGTCGTTACTTCCTGAGCGCGGTTGACGCTGCTCGAAGAGTAGACGTCCGAACGATAGGCCGTCCCGTCGGCGGCGCAGCCGGCGAGCATGGCGGCACAGAGAGCGGCGAGCGGGAGAAGAGCAAGCGATTTTTTCATTGGTGTTCCAGGAGATTTTTTTCGGTCGGGCCCGAGGTCCGTCGCTGGGAACGCATCGGGATCGGTCCCGGCCGATGACGGCGCGCATGCCGCCGATTCGGGTTCGGATGAGAATAGCGCGTCTCGGGGTGAACAATCGTTCAGCTGCGCGAGGAACTGTTTCCGAACGTTGCTGCGCGCGCTTGATGTTGCTTCCGAAGGCGAACCCGATCCGAAAACAGTCGTCGAGAAGCACGTCGCATCGAGGTCATTCTACAAAACTTGGTTCCCGGGGCTACGGGTGCGGCGCGAGCTCGCCGAGAAGCCCGAGAACGTCGGGAGCGCGCACGGTGCGACAATGTCGAAAGCCCGACTGCATTTCTCTCCGGTCCCGCTTCGCTCGCTTTTTCCCTCTTTCCCGCCAACCGGTTTCAACATGCCGACCGACCGCACCGAACTCCATGAGAATCCCACCCTCCGCGTCCTCCCCCGTTCGAACGGGCTTTCGTCGCAAGACGCTCCCGCGCACGGCGCACGAACGTCGTCGGAGTCCGCTGGTTTTGCAGTTCTCGTCGCGACGCTTCTGGCCGTAACCCTGTTGATGCGCGGCCCCGTCACCGCAGTGGGGCCGCTTTCGGAGGAGATCGTCGGGCGGCTTGCGATCGGTTACGCGGAGTACGGGTTGCTTGCGGCTCTTCCGATTGCGGTCTTCGGACTTGTCTCCTTTCCGGCGCCCGGCATCGGGCAGCGGTTCGGTCTCAAGGGAGCGGCGGCGATCGCCGTGCTCCTTTTGGCAGCGGGCTCGGCGCTGAGGGGCGTCGCCTTCCCGGAAGCCCTTTGGACGGGGACGCTTCTCGTGGGGGCCGGGATCGGACTTTTGAACGTTGTCATGCCCGTCGTCGTCAAGACGTGGTTTGCCGAACGGCTCGGCCTCATGATGGGGATCTACACGGGCGTGATCGGTCTCTCGGGATCGATCGGGGGGCTCACGGCCGTGCCGCTTGCACGGGCCTTCGGCGGGTACGAAGCGACGATGCTCGCTTGGGCGGCCGCGGGCCTTGCGGGGCTTTTGCTCTGGGTCGCCTTTGCGCGCTTTCCCGCGGACGGGCGGGGCGATGCGCGGGGTGCCGGGGGGCTTTCGAAGGGCGGAATTTTCGGCTTCGGCGCACTTCTTCGCGATCCCCTCGCCTGGAGCCTCACGGCGGTGATGGGCTTGCAGTCGCTTTTGATCTACACGGTCTGCGCCTGGATGCCCGCCTTCTGGCGTTCGATCGGAATGACGGCGGAAGCCGGGGGCTTTTGGATTTTCGTCTACCTCGTCTCGGGCCTTCCCGCCTCGATCGGAACGGCGCGCTTCATGAAGGCGTGCGGGAACGACGCGCGTGCGGCATTGATTCTGACGGCGCTCTACCTCTTCGGAGCATGCGCCTGGTATTGGGGCGAAACGAACGTTCTGTGGCTTGTTGCAGGGAGTGTCGCAGCCGGGGCGGCGCAGGGCTCGATGCTTTCGGTCGCCTTTTTGCTTATGGCCAAAAAGGCCTCGAACCTCGGTCAAATGCTCGCGATGTCGGGCCTTGCGCAAGGGGCGGGCTACGTCGCGGCGGGTGCGGGGCCGTGGATCTTCGGGGCGCTCTTTGAACGAAGTGCGGGCTTTGCGCTTTCGTTCCTCTTTACGGGCGCGGTGATCCTTCTTTGGGGCGCGTCGGGCGTTGCGGCCGATCGACGGGAGAAGCTTCGCGGCGACTGACAACCTTCAGCGACCCCGCGAAGGCCGCCAGGCTCGTCAATAGAGTGAGCGCCGTCCAAAGGGCGAGAATGCCCGTCCAGCCGACGGCGTCGAGCGCCGATCCCGTCGCGCACATCGAAAGCGCCGCACCCGCGTAGCCGAGTGCGTTCAAAAAGCCCGAGACGGTGGACACACGCCCCGAGCGCTCGAATTTCAGGGGGTAGATGGCCGTGAGGAGAGAATTCACCGCCATCATCGCGGCCGTGGCCGCGGCCAGGCCCGCGATCGAGGCGCATTGCAAAAGGAGCGTCGGAAGCATGCCGGAGAGCATGACGGCGTCGCTCCCCGCCGCGGTCGTGACGGCGAGCCCCACGGAGCCCGCAAGAAAGAGGATCGCCGCCGACCGTTCGACCCGCTCGCCCGTACGGCGGTAAAGCGCTCGTGCGATGTAGGCGCCCGAAAGGTTCACGATCGGCACGGCCGTCGTGAGCATCAGGACGCTTGAGGCCGAAAGCGCAAAGCGGTCCGCGAGAAAAGCGGGAATCCAGGCGACGAGCCCGTCCTTGAGCGTCCCGTGAAGAAGGGCCGGAAAGACGAGAAAGCCGAAGCCCGCCGTGAGAAGAAAGGCAACCGTGCCCTTGTTCCTGCCTTTGTTCGTGCTCTTCATCGTGCCTTCGGTCACACTCTTCCCCGTTTCGGTGCGGGGCGCGTCGACGCTCACGGTTTTTTCAAATGCCCCCGTTCGGGCCGTGAGCCTTGGGAAAACCGCAACCCAGGCGACCGCCGCGCCCGCAAGCAGCAACGCAGGCATCCAGAAGAGACTCTCGACGGGAAAGACCGCAAGCAGGATCGCCCCGAAGACGTAGCTGGCGAGCGTCCCCGTTACCTGCGAAGACACCATGTTGATGCAGCAGTCGAGCTTGTCGCGGGGAGTGAGCATGACCGCAAAAATCCGCACGATCGGCGCCCAGATCATCGACTGCAACCACCCGTTTGCCCCCCACAAGAGGATCGGAAGGAACGTGCCGACCGAGGCGACGACGCCCGACGCCGCTCCCCCGTCGCCCGCCGTCGTGAGGAGCGCGAAGAGGGCGTTCACCGCGGCCGAGCCCGCAAGCCCCGTCAGGATCATCGTGCGCGGGTGCGCCCGATCGCCCGCAAGGCCGTTGACGAGACTCCCGATCCCGTAGGCCGCGAAGTAGGCGGTTTGAATCCAGCCGGCGGCGACGCTCGTGAGCGCTCCCGAATCGAGAAGCGGCACCATGGCGGAGGAAAAGTTGAGTCGACCGAGGTAGGACGTTCCGTAGACAAGCCAGCAGAGCCAAAAAAGCGTGCGGATGTCGGCGGGGTTGCGGAGTTTGCGCGACGAGGACATGGGACGTGCGGACCGAATCGCAGAAGGGGAAAACGAAAGAGGATACGTACGTCGCATTACAAACGCGTGACGGTCCCGTGACGATCGGTGCGGCACGACGGGCGCCTCGGCACTTTTCCCGAGAGCCTTTGCGCTCGCGCGGTCTTAAGTGCGACATTCGGAGGGTGCGACTTGCAAAACCGACGATTTTGCAAAAATGAAAATCTGGGAAAACAGAAAAAATTCAAATGTTTTCAGTGTGCTATAGGGTGTTTGTCCGATGCAGGAGATTTGTAAAAGTGCGAATAATGTAAAAACGCACGCGCTCTGCAGGGCGTCGGCTATGTGCTTTTCCCACTTTTTCCCGTTTTTCTTTCGACTGTGAGGAGGCCTTCGGTATGACCGGGCTCACCATGATTGTCATCACGCTCGCGGCTTTGGCTGTCGGGTATTTCGGATACGCACGCTGGCTTGAAAAAACCTGGGGGATCGATCCCAAGAATCCCACGCCCGCCGTGCGTCTCAACGACGGACGCGACTTTGCGCCCGCGTCGCGTTGGACCGTGTTCGCGCACCAGTTCACGTCGATTACCGGGGCGGGCCCCGTCACGGGGCCCATCATCGCGGCGATGTTCGGTTGGTTGCCCGCGCTCCTTTGGATGCTCGCGGGCGGGATCTTCTTCGGCGCCGTGCAGGATTTCACGGCTCTGTACGCCTCGGTGAAGAACAACGGCCGCTCGATCGGCACCATCATCGAAGACTACGTCGGGCGCACGGGTCGGCAGCTCTTTCTCCTCTTTTGCTGGCTCTTCACGCTCCTAGTGATCGCCGCTTTCTGCGACATGGTCGCGGGGACCTTCAACGGGTTCGCGAAGGACGGCGCGGAAATCGTCCCGAACGCGGCCGCCGCATCGATTTCGCTCCTTTACATGGTCGTGGCCGTTTTTTTCGGCTTCTTCTTGAAGTACGCGAAGCCCTCGGCGGGCGTGCAGTTCGTGACGGGCGTCGTCCTCATGGTCGCGATGGTTGCGGCGGGGATCGCGTTTCCCGTCTTCGCGGACGCCGAAACCTGGCGCTACGTCGTCTTCGCGTACCTCTTTGCGGCGTCGGTCGTGCCGATGTGGGCCTTGAAAACCCCGCGCGACTACCTCTCGATGTTCCTTTTGATCGGGATGATCCTCTGCGCCGTGGCGGGTGTCTTCATTGAGAACCCCGAAATCCGCATGCCCGCCTTCACGAGCTTTGAGGTGAACGGCCTTGACATGTTCCCGATCCTTTTCGTCACGATCGCCTGCGGTGCGGTCTCGGGCTTCCACTCGCTCGTGAGCTCGGGTACGTCCTCGAAGATGGTCGCAAACGAGTCCGACATGCGTTTGGTCGGCTACGGCTCCATGTCCGTTGAAGTCGTGCTCGGCGTCGTGTCGCTCATCGTCGTCTGCGCGGCCGCGACGGACGGCGCTCTTCCCGCGGGTACGCCCTTCCAGATCTTCTCCACGTCGGTGGCGGGCTTTTTGACCAACATTTTCGGCGTGCCGCAGGATATCGCCGCCTGCATTCTGACGATGTGCGTGTCGGCTTTGGCTCTGACGTCGGTCGACGCCGTCGCCCGCATCGGGCGCATGTCGCTGCAGGAACTCTTCATGCCGGCGAAAGGCGAAGCGATGACGCCCGTGCGCAAGCTCTTCACGAACACGGTCTTTGCGACGACCCTCACGCTCCTGCTCGGCTACGCCCTCTGCATGGCGGGCTATATGTCGGTGTGGCCGCTTTTCGGCTCGGCCAATCAGCTTCTTTCCGCTCTCGTTCTGACGGGCCTTGCGGTCTTCCTGAAGGCGACGGGTCGCAAAGGCTGGATGCTCTACGGCCCGATGGCCGTGATGCTCGCCGTCACGATGACCGCTCTCGTTCAGCAACTCGTCAAGATCGCAGAGGCCCTCGCCTCGGGTAACTTCGTCTTCATGGTGCACGGCCTCCAGGGGATCCTTGCCGTTGCCCTCATCGTGCTCGCGGTGCTCGTCGTCTACCACTCGATCCTGAAGCTTCGCGAACCCGCTCGCGTGACGAAGGAAGAAGCGGCGGCGTGAGAACGTCGCACGAACTTCACATTCCATAACCTCCGACGCAGCCCCGGCCTTCCGCGCGAAGGTCGGGGCTTTTCATGGAGAGCCCCGGGCGCCCCGCGCTTTTTCCCCTCCCGCACGATCCGCTATAGTGACGCATGCCCGCGTACGGGCGCGCCGGGGGTGTTTGAATGCTCCTCTCGGTCGTCCGGCGTCCGCATTTCTTTCTTCCGCATACCGTTCCCACCTCGATGGCACGTCTCTACAACACGCTCCTCACAGCGCTTCCTTTCCTCATTCCGATTGTTGTTCTCATGATCGCGCGCCTGCGCCCGCCCGCCTGGAAGCCGCAGCGCATCTTCCTGCGCTTGTCGCTCGGCCTTTACTTTGCGGCCCTCGGGTGCTATGCCGCAAACGCCGTCGAGGAGGGGACCCCCATGGCCTTTTTCGGGGCCTTCTACGGGACGATTCCCGACAAGACCCCGCTTGTTTTCTGGGGGTACGGCTTCGTGATTCTGGCAATCGTTGCGATGTTCTTCGTTGTGAACTGGGATACGGTGCGGCTCTTCACGCAGCGTAAGAACGCCTCCGCGTCCGACGAACGCTCGAACGGCCAAACGAAATGACGACCGAGACCACGACCGAGATCGACTCCGGCACATTCGCCCTGGATGCGCCGACGTTGCCCGCCCTGCGGGAGGCGTTGGCGCGCCGGGGTGCAAAGCCCGAACACGTGCGGCGGATTCTGCTTGCGTGGATGGGGCTCGCCCCCTGGGCGGCCGATGCGAAGTGCCGCTACCCGGCCGCTCTCACGCGGGCGTTGCCCGAGGTGCGGGCGCTCTTGGAGTCGATCGGACGAGTCGAATGTTCCGATGCGGAAACCGCCAAGCTTCTCCTTGCGATGCGTGCGGGCGACTTCGTCGAAGCGGTTCTCCTGCCGCGCGAGGGACTCTGTGTCTCGACCCAGGTCGGTTGCGCCGTTGGGTGCCGCTTTTGCATGACGGGGCGCTCGGGTCTCGTGCGCCAGCTCGGCAGTCTTGAAATCCTCGCTCAGGTGCGGGAGGGGCTGCGGCGGATGCCGACGCTCGCGAAAATCAAATTCATGGGCATGGGCGAACCCTCGCACAACCTTCGGGCCGTGCTTGAGGTGCTCGAATTTTTGGGCTCGGCCGAGGGACTCGGCTTCGCACACAAAGCGCTCACCGTTTCGACCGTGGGCGACGAGCGGCTATTCGAGGCGCTCGAACGTTCTCCCGTAAAGCCCGCGCTCGCTTTGAGTCTCCATACGACGAACGACACGATTCGGCGCGAGCTCCTTCCTCGGGCGGCCCGCATTCCGGTCGAGAAGCTACTCGACTCCGCGCTTCGCTACGGAGACCTGGCGAAATTCCCCGTGCAAATCGAATGGACGCTCCTTTCGGGCGTCAACGACGGTCTCGACGAGGCGGCGCGCCTCGCGGGGCTTCTCAAGGGGCGGCGCGCGATGGTGAACTACATCGACCTCAATGCCGTCGAAGGCTCGGACTTCCGTCCCGTACCCGAAGAGCGGGCGCAGGAACTCATCACGGTCTTGAGGCGTTCGGGTACCGTAGCAACTCTGCGAAAGAGCGCAGCCCGAACGGTCGAGGGCGGGTGCGGGCAACTGCGAGCAGTGCGTCTTGCGGGGGCGACGCGGAGCTCCGCGAAAGCGTGATTCTCCGAACGACGGAATAACGGTGACGTTCGCGAGAGTCGACCAATGGAGGCTTGAAGAGTAAGGAGAACGCCCGGGGGTTGAGCCCGGGCGTCTTTTCATAAGCGTCCCATGGGGCGCGGCGGTTGCGAGCCAAGCTCCTTCATGATGCGCTCGCCGTCTAATCTGCAGTCGTAGGGAAGGAGACGGTCTCGGTGCCGGATTTCGCATGAAAACGGGCGGGAGAGGGTAACTCGCAACCTGGGCGACAGGGGATAAGGGCTTCTGTCAGATGGTTTTCGGGGTTGTTGACGTAGGACATTTACGCTTTTTTACGGTACGTGCACATATGGTGACTCATCGAAAAGTAAACGAAAACAACAATTGCGAATTTCCTTGGTTTACATTGAATTAAGTGGTATATCGTATCTTGGGCCTTGGCTAAGGCTGAGAATCCCAAGCTATAATCTGTTTTCTTACCCACCTTTTTGGCGCAAAATGGTAGGTTTGGGTTCCGGTATTTGGTGTATTTTCGTGTACTTATTAGGAATACAGATGTGTAAACTTACCCTCCCCCCCCCCTCGGTTCTTTCTCTCGGCCTTGTGACCGTGCTCGGTCTCGGCAGCGCCGTTGCGCAAGCCGCAGCCTCTGAAACGCACACCGTCGACTTTACGGGTCGCATTTATCAGTCCGGTTGTCAGATTGACAACGACAACTCGGACAAGACCGTCAACCTCGGTGTGGCCAGCGTGGCCTTCCTGCAGAATGAGGACAACAAAACGGTCGAAAAGGACTTCAAGCTCAAGATCACCTCGTGCAAGCTCCTTTCCAATGCGGACGCAGAATACGAAGCGGGCGCCATTCCGCTTGAACTCGTCCAGCTGACGTTCGAAGATAAGAAATCGGACGCCACGGGTTCGAAAGACCCCAATGCCCTTACGGCTGTCAAAGCTGATGCCGAAGGCGAATCCGCCCAGGTGGGCATCCACATCAAGCTCAACCAAAAGGAGCTGACTTTCAATAGCGGCAGCTCCAAAGCGAAATTGAGCGAATACAGCATCACCCCGGGTGAGAGTGCCGAAGTCGGCACGACCGTTCCCTTCACGGCCTGGTTCCAGGGGATCAAGGATGCGGAACCCGTCGCCGGCAACTTCAAGGGCCAGATGACCGTCGGCTTCGAATACCTCTAAGAAGAACAACTCGGTAATCGAGAACTGCGCTTGAAGCTTGTCTTCAAGCGCTTCTTTTGTCTTCGGCTTCTTTTTTGCCATGCGAATTTCCTCCTTCCTCGCCGCGCTGGCTGCCGCCGTCGTCATGCCGCTCAGCGCTGCTCCGAACGACCTTCCTCAAGGTTTCGGCGTCGACGTGACGCGCATCGTCATCGAGAACGGGCGCCAATCGGGGAGCTGCGTTCTGACGAACGGCTCCGACGTTCCCTACGCCGCCAAAAACACCGCACTCGACTACTTCACGCGCGAACGTCGCAGTGACGTGATCGCAACGCCGCCCGTCGCCCTGATGCCCACGGGCAAGCAGGTTCGCGTCACCGTGACCGTGCTCGACCCCGAGGCCCTCCCCAAGGATCGCGAGTCGCTCTTTTTGCTTTCGAGCGAAGCGACGCCGGGCGTGGGCGACCAAAGTTCCAAAAACACGCTTCTCATCCGCTACGCCTCGCGTCTCAAGGTTTTTTATCGTCCCGAAGGTGTTGACGCCAACATGCAGGACGCCATCTGGGGGCTCGCCTGGACGCGTGACGGCAACACCCTCACGGTTGAAAACGGGTCGCCCCTTCACGTGACGCTTGCGAACGTCTCGATCGAAGGGAAGCGCTACGCCGAGCACCTGATCGTGAAGCCCTTCGAGCGAACCACACTCACCGTGGGCGAACATCCCGCCGACGCAACGGTTCGCTGGGACGGCGTCGACGACTACGGCGGCGTCGTGACGGGCCGTGTCGTTCCGGCCGTGCCTTGACGATGCGGGCCGTACTCTGGGGCGCGTTGGCGCTCCTTGCCGCGAGCCCCGCCGCCACCGTTGCCTCCGCGCTTGACTTCGACGCCAACCGCATCGAATTCTCGCGAACCCGCATCGTGCTCAATGCCGGGCGCGGGAGCGCCGCGCTCACGCTCGTCAATCGCGGACGCGACACGGTTCTGATGAATGCCGCAGTCCTCGATGCGCGCGCCGACGGTACGGCCGATCGGGATCTGTGCCGATTCGCGACGGTTGAGCGCCCCTTGAAGCCCCTCGCCGCGGGCGAGACCGAGATCGTTCGCGTCGCCCTGCTCGATGCGCCCGGTGAGGTCGAATCGCTCTGCTTTCTGCGTGCGCGCTTCATTCCGAAAGCGTCGCCCGATTCCGATACGCGCGTCACGTCGGTGCTTGCCGCCCTCGTGAAGGTTTTCCTTCGGCCCGAGTCGTTGCGCGACGTCGATCCGATCGAGCGCGCTCGAAGCGACTTGAAGCTTGAGAAGACTGCGGGCGGGCGCATGGCGATTCGCAACGCCACGCCGTTTTGGCTCACCCTGGATTCGCTCGAGGTCGCAGGTAAGCCCGTGCTCGCTCCCGACGCTCGCAAACCCATGCTTGCCCCGATGACGGGGCACTACGAATTCGATGCTCCGGCGTCGTCCCTCGTCGAAGCGCGGTTGCTCGACGACGAAGGCCGCCCGAGCAATCCCCTGCGATGGAACACCGAACAATGACGCCACTCCGACAGCGAACACTCGCTATCGCTCTTGCGGCCGTATTTTCGGCGCCGCTTCATGCCGACGACGACGTTACGGTCGACGCGGCGCCGCTTACGGCCGAGGCTGCGGCCGAGCTCGACGCGGCCTTTGATGCCGCAACCCTCAAGTCGCTCTTCGGGCGCGACGTTTCGATTTCCGACCTGCAGTCGCACGAGTCCGAATCGATCGTCGGCAGCCGCGCCTACGACATTCTCGTGAACGGCCGCTTCGTGCAGCGCCAGGTCGTGACGGTCGAGTCGACGGGCACGCGCTATCGCGTGCGCTTTCCCGCCCGTCTTTTGGCGGACCTGCCTTTTGACGAAACGAACCCCGATCTGCCGGAAGCCTTCCGAGCGCTGAAGCCCTCGACCCTCGTTACGACCGACCAGGTCTCGACTCTCATTCCCGGGACCCGCGTTCGGGTGTCGACCGTGGAGCAATCGATCGACTTTCTCGTTCCGGAGAGTTGGTTCAGCGCCCGTCGTCCGACGCTTGCGCCCGTTACCTCTTGGGATTGGGGCGAGCCCGCGTTGCTTGCGAACTACCGACTCTCGGCCGACCGACGCTTTACGTCCGGGGGCGACGATGCGGACCATTTCTACGGGTCCTTCAACACTCGGGCGAACTTCGACCGCTGGCGTCTCATCGCCGACGGGAGTTTTTCCTACGACCGAACGGGCCAAGCCTCGAACAACGACACGTCTCTGCAGAACCTCTACCTCACTCGGATCTTCCCCGAGACGCGCTCGCGTCTCAAGGCCGGGAACTTCACGACGTCGCCCTTCTTTTCGCAGGGCGTGACGATACGCGGGGCGGAGCTCTATGTCGACACGAGTCTTACGGCCGACGACGAACTCGATTTCGTGCCGGTCGTGACGGGTTACGCCCAAACTCAGGCGCGCGTTACGGTGCGCCGTGCGGGGTATGTGATCTACGAACGCATCGTCTCCCCGGGCGCCTTTACGCTGCAGAATCTTCCCGCCTCGATCGGCTCGGGTGACCTTGAGGTCACGATCACGGAAGCGGACGGGCGCGAGCGCGTTTTCGTCGTCCCCTTCACGACGAACGCCAAACAGCTGCGCACCGGGAAGACGCGTTGGTCCGTTGCGGCGGGCGTTCTCGACCGTTCGGGCCTCGGATCCGATCCCGCCGTCCTCGCACTCGACGCGGGCTACGGGCTCCCCTTCAACACAACGATTTTCGGCGCGAACCAAACGACGCCCGACTACTTCAACGGCCTGGTCGGCGCCGCATGGATGATTCCGATCGTGGGGAGCGTCGACGCCCAGTGGCGCTACGCGCGCTCCGACGTCGACGACAACCATCGAAACGGCCGGGGTTGGGCGTTGGGTTGGAACCGCTACGTCGAAGCGACGGGCTCCTACCTCTCGCTTCAGTACGAACACTACGAAGCGGGCGACTACCGCACGATCGACGAAGCGTATCGTCCGAGCGACCGCTATGGACTTCGCGGCGCCCTCAAGTCGCGCTGGAGCCTCAATCTCTCGCAGACCATGAACAAATATGGGAGCCTCTACGCCTCGATGCGACGCGAAGAGCGCGAGGACAACCGGGGAAATTCCTCCTACTCGGTCTCGTGGAATACGACCGTGCGGGGAATCGGCGTCAATTTGTCGGTCCAACAAACCCATTACTCGGGGTTCGAAGGCGGGCGTGACCGCACGGCGGCCCTTCAGTTCACGATTCCGCTTGACGTCTTGACGGGGAGCGCCGCCCACTTCGGGCACACGATCGGTACGGGCTTCGTCTACACGGACGACGGCGTCGACACGTCGGTTTCGGCGTCGGGTTCGGCCCTTGAAAACGGAGACTTCTCGTATTCGCTTCAGGCCGAGCATTCCCAGTCGGGCGACGCCAATCGGTTCTCGGCCTCGGCCGACTACCGTGCCAACCGGGTGCGCGCGGGTCTCAACGTGAGCGCTTCGGACGGGAACTACGCGCTGGGTGGGTCGCTTTCGGGCGGCGTTGCGCTCCTCTCGCAGGGGCTCTACCTCACACGCGAACTCTACGGCGGTCACGTCGTCGCGCACTTCCCCGACGTGCCCGAGGCCGTGTTCAAGAACGGGATCGATTCGACCCATGCGGGCGAGACGAGCATCGTCACGCACCTCAACGAGTACCGAGTCAACGACCTGACGGTCGACGTCGATGCGTTGCCTCTCAACGTGCAATTGCCCGTCTACCTGAAACGCGTCGTCCCGGCGGACGGCGCCGTCGTGTCGATTCCCTTTGAAACGCTGCGCGGGCGCCGGGTGCTCGCGTCGCTCACCGATGCGAGCGGCGCGCCGCTACCCTTCGGGAGCACCGTGATGCTCGAAGGGCGCGACGCCTTTGCGCTCGAAACCGTCACGGACGAAGAAGGCCGTGCGTACTTCGGGGCGCTCCCCCTCGAAGGCGCGTTGTCGGCTCGCTGGAAGGACGACGGCAACCGTCCGCAACGGTGTCGCGCTCCCTATCGACTCGACTCGCTGACGCCCGACAACAAGGTTCAGCGCATCACGCTCGTATGCCGTCCCTATGATGAAACCAAGTGATATGACTTCTCGGACCTCAAAGCACGCGGCCGCGACCCTGGTCGCTCTCGGGCTCGCCCTTGCCGCACAAACGGCGACCGCACAAACGATCACGATCGACGACGAAGCCCTCGCCAGAGCCATGACAACGGGTGTCCTCTGGGAGAGCGAGCTCATCTCGCGCTCTCCGACCTTTAAAGCCCCGCTCTTTGATGCGCTCGGCTCCACCGGAGGGGGGATCGGCCAGGGGAGTGATAAGCCTGTTTCGGCTCCTATCGATCTGGGTCACGGTCTTCAGCTTGCCGTTACGGGGCATCTGGACCTCGACACCTTCAGCGCGGTGAGCGTCAGTCTCGGCAAGGCCGAAACCGACATGCCTCACGAAAATCCTTGGGGCGCCGTCACTTCGAAAAACATTCGAAACTACCCGGCCTACGTTGAAATTGTCAAAGTCGCCGAGCTCTTCAATTACGCACAATTCAACGCCAACGTGCGTGTTCAACTTGTGTGTAAAGAGGGCCCCTGTTCCAAGGAGACGATTCGCAAACTCGTCGAAACCCGACAGGTGTCGACTCCCGGATTGCAATTGACGGTCATGGTTGGCAATCTTCTCAACCTGATTGTCAACATTCTCGAAGTGCGAAGCGGCGACCCCGTTTTGCTGCCCCCCACGGACTTTGTCTTCGGCGAAGACTGCAAGCTCTCGCTCTCAACAAAGGTCGTTCAATTCAAAACGCTGGATGCCTTGAACTTCGCGCCGCAAGAGATGGTCGTCGACTCGCGCGAGACGACGCTCACATACGGCTGCGGGCGATGGGCCGCACAATCGGCCGTCAACGTGACGCTCCGTCCCACGGACGGGACGTACCCGGGGACGAACGAAGCCAAGTTCCGCGACTACGAGGATCTCTCGCTCGTCTATAAGTTCGGCTCGACGCCGCCCGACTTCTGCAGCGACGGCGAAGCATGGAACGTCCCGCGCGAGGCGGGCGCCCTTGATAGCGACGGGCGCCTCACGATGCCTCTTGTTTGGGGGCTCTGCCAACGAGGTACTGCGAGACGCGCGGGCGATTACGCCACGACGGTGGAAATCACCGCCGAATTTCAGTAAGGGGGAATCGTTATGGTTCGATTGGCCACACCGATTGTTTGGGCCGCGGCCGTCTTCGCGGTCGCTCCTGCGACGGCCGAGGACTTCACGACGCTCGACCTCCGTGTCACGGGACGCATTGTGGCTTCGTCCTGCCGCTTTGCGTCGACCTCGACCGCTGACGTCGATTTCGGCCGTATGATGCTCTCCGAGTTTCGCGAGGGGGAAACGGCCGGAACCCCGCAGGCCGTCACGCTGAGCTTCGAGGGGTGTCGTCTTTCTCCGGCAGGCTGGTACCCGCCGACGGGCGTCATCGACGACACCGTCCACTTCGATACCATTCGCATCTCCCTGCACGACGTAGGGGGTTACGGCGAAGCGGCGTCCGAAGGGCTTGTCTCGTCGAAGGGAGCCGTCGTGCGCCTCACGACACGTACGGGGCGAACGCTCGTTTGGGAAAACGGCTTGACCGAGATTGAGGAGCAGGACGTCGACTTCGGCGCCGACGCCACATCGCCACAAACGATCGACTTGAAGGCCGAACTCTATACCGCCGTCGGCCGCAACGTGACGGCGGGCGAACTCAATGCCCGCATGGAGGTGCGCTTTGAATATCTTTAAAACGACCGCCGCGGCCCTCGGCTTCCTGCCGGCACTGCTCTGTGCCGCCACCGTCACGGTCCCCGTCTCGGGACGCGTCGTCGCACAAGGCTGCCGCTTTGCAAGCGACACCGGCCGAACCGTGCCTTTTAGTTTCGGTACCTTCGCCGCGAGCGACTTCGCGACCGTCGGGACGCGATCGCGAACGATCGAACAGTCGTTTCGCGTGACGGGGTGCAACTTGCTCGACTCCGACGCCGTCGCGCTCACTCGGTTTACGTTTGTGGATCACGGCGAACCCGACGACGGACTCCCCGTCGACGGCGCCGTCTTTACGGGCGTTGACGGACTCTATGTCGAGTTCACTCTCAACGGCGTTAAAGTCGGGTTTTCTCAAGGCTCGGCCTTCCTCAACGTTTCCGATCTCTCGAATGTCACGGCGGAACAACGCTTCACCGTCGCCGCGCAGCTCGTGCGCGGCGAAGGAAAGCTCGGCAGCGGAAGTTTCGAGCGCTATATCGAGCTTGGCATCGAGTACTTCTGAGGCGACCCGGGGAAACGAAAAAACGCCCGGTTTCACGCCGGGCGTTCTTCTTCGGGCGCTTTCGGAGCCGCGGCGGTTGCGTTGCGGCCCCGAAGCGGGAATCACTTGTCGGCGGGCTTGCCGAACCACTTCACGTGGAGTTCGTCGAAGGTGCCGTTTTCCTTGAGCGTCTTCAGGGCGGCGTTCATTTCGTCGCGAAGCGTTTCGTTCTTCTTCGAGACGACCATGGCGAATTGGTCGGCCGTCGCCATTTCCGGAAGGTGCACGGTCTGCGAGGCGATCGAAGCGTTCTGAGCGAGGATGTAGTCCGTGACGGGCTTGTCGTTGATGACGGCGTCGGCGTTGCCCGCGAGCATGTTGAGGATGGCATCCCCGGCACTGTTGAAGTTCGAAACCTCGGTGCCCTCGATTTTCTTCGCGGCCGCGGCGCTCGTCGTACCGATCTGAACGGAAATCTTCTTACCCTTGAGGTCCGCAAAGCCCTTCACGGTGTCGTTCCCTTTCTTGACGACGATCGTCAGGCCCGACGTGTAGAAGGGGTCCGTGAAGAGGACGCGCTTCGCGCGTTCGGGGGTGATCGAAAAGCCCGAGGCGCCCGCATCGACCGTACCCGAGAGAATGGCGGGGAGAATCGCGTCGAAGTTGAGCGTGACGAGCTCAAGGTCGCGGTTCATGACCTTGGCCATCTCGCGGATGAGATCGACTTCGAAGCCCTGCACGGCACCCGTCTTCGAATCTTGGAATTCAAACGGGGGGAACGTCGGGTTGGTGGCGACTTTCAGAGGCGAGGCGGCAAGCGCGGCGCCCGAGAGCATGAGAGCAACGAGGCCGGCAGCGGCCGTTTTGGCGAACGACATGGTTTCTCCTGTGAGCGGTAGGGGGTGGCGGCGCGACGCGAAAGGCGTGTTTCGAGAGGCGCTCGTCTCGCCACGTTCAAGGCGCAAACGTGCGAGCGGTTCGAAAACTATAGGCGAAGGCCGCGCCCGAAAACGTTCGCAATCGGGTTTTCACCGTCCCGAAAAATCGTCTTTTTTGACTCGAAAAAGCTTTTCTAAGGGCGAGGACCTATAAATCGAAGGCGGTCGAGCAATAGGTTTTTCATGTCGAAAAACAACCGACTTCAGAGGGGCTTTTGTCGGCAAAAATGTCGACAAATCGACCTTTCGGCGACTGTTTGTAGCGCTTTTCCAAAGATCGTGCAAGGGCCGCCCGACGGGGAATTTCTCGATTAGAATCCACGAATCCGACAGCCTATTCCCTAGGCGTGTCGCCCCTCGGTACCGCACGCAAAGATGCGCCAACGAGGGTCGTTGTTTTTTCGGATGCCGCGGCCCGGTGCCAAGGCGCGTGCGGTCGCAGGACCGACCCGCCGCCCCGCAAGGCCGCTCGTCCCGAGGGTCTCGGGTGCGGGAATTCCGCACGCGGGGCCCGCCGAATCGAAGGAATCGTCCGTTCTATGCGCACCCACTACACCAATGCCGTCGTTTTCTCGGGCAACGCCGACGCACCGTTGTTCACGGACTTTTACGTCGAGGACGGACGCTTCGTCGCGGCCGACGAACCGATGCGCAGTTGCGAGCCTCTCATCACCGTCGACCTGAAGGGGGCCTTTGTGATGCCCGCCTTCATCGACGCGCACACGCACGCGAGTCTGGTGGCCTCGAGCCTCTCGGGGGCCTTTCTGACGCCGCCCGCCGTCCGAACGATCGACGAGCTCGTCGAAGCGCTTCGTGCGACGAAGGCCGCGCAAACGGGCGAAGGGTGGATCGAAGGGGCGGGATACGACGAGAGCCTCCTTGAAGGGAACGTCACCCCGACGCGTTGGGACCTCGATCGGGTGTCGACCGAGCAGCCCGTTCTTATCCGCCGCTCCGACTGCCATTCGGCCGTCGCGAATTCGAAGGCCCTGGAGCTCGCGGGTTTGACCGACGCTTCGCCCGACCCCGAAGGGGGCGCCCTTGGGCGCGACGCGGACGGGCGCTTGGACGGACGCCTGATCGAAACCCCCGCCGTGCGCCTCGTCGAGCGCGCCGCGGGCGGCACCGTCACCGAAGAGGACCTCATCGCCCGGGCGCTCTCCGCGGGGAACCATTACCTTGAGCGCGGCATTCTCAACGTCACCGACATGATGACGGTGCGTCGCCCGTACGACCCCCTCAAAATCTGGCGCGAAGCCTGCCGTCGGGGGTTGCCGCTCGATGTCGACCTCTACCTCACGTGGCTGGGGGGCGAAGACCCCTACGGGATGCCCGACCTCGACGAATCGGAAACGACGGGTCCGGTGCGCTACGCGGGCGTGAAGCTGTTTGCGGACGGGTCGATCTCGGGTCGCACGGCGGCGATGCGCGAACCTTTCCGTCTGACGGACGAAGAAACGGCTGCGGGCGTTGCGCCCAAGAACGGAGAGTTGCTCCTTACCGAACCCGTCTTCCGTGCGGCTTTGGCGTACGCCAAGCGTAACGGCATTCAGGTGTCGGTCCACGTCATGGGCGATGCGGCCATGGACGCGATCCTCAACTGGCTTCGCGACGAAGACGACTGGCTCGAAGGGATTCCGAGCCTTCGCATCGAACACGCGACCTTCTTCCGACCCGATCAGCTCGAAAAGCTCGCGAAGCTCTCGATTCGCCCCGCCGTGACGACGCAGGTCGTCTTCCCCTTTGCCGAATACCCCTCGTATCGGGCGTTCCTCTCCGAAGCGGACCGCAACGCCTGCTACCCGGTACGTTCGATCGCGAAGGCGGTGGACGCGTTTGCGCTCTCGTCGGACGCGCCCGCCACGACCTGGTCGGACCCCGATCAGGTGTTCGTCTCCGTGCAGGCGGCCGTCACCCGTCGTGACGCGACGAACACGGTCTTCGGCGGGCACGAAGCGGTCGACGTCGCCACGGCGCTCTCGCTCTACACGGGCCGTGCGGCGCTCGTTCTCCCGACCGAAGGCACCGTGGGGATCATCGAGCCCGGAGCGCGCGCTCACTTCGTCGTCCTCACCGCCAACCCCTTCAAGGTACACACCGCGAAGCTCGGTGAAATCCGCGTGGCGGCCCTCTACCGCGACGGGATCGAGCGCTGGAAGCGCGAGGACTGACGCGACCGTCAAGTCAAGCAACACGAAAGCGCACGCAAACGTGCCCCGAAGCCCGAGAGCGACCGACGCCCTCGGGCTTTTTCCTTTCAACTTTCTTCCGTTCGGCTGCGCTTGCGCATTCGGACTTGCAGTCGTTCTCGAAGAATTTCCCTCAAATAATTTGACATCGAACTAAGCGTGACGTAGTATTCGCGGTTGGTGAGATGTCGAATTATCTCGCACGACAAACACACTCCCCATTACCGTTGAAGGAGAAGGACCATGTCCGACGTTTTCGAACTTTTTCATGTCGACCCCGCCGCCGGCCGCACCGAGCTCCATGAAGCGTTGGATCTGACGGGTTGCGAAACGAGCATCAACACGCTTCCCGCCGGCGCCGCCGTTCCGTTCGTGCACCGCCATACGAAGAACGAAGAGCTCTACGGCGTGCTTGCGGGTCGCGGCGAACTCTACCTCGACGGCACCGTGCACCCGATCGCCGCGGGCGACTGGTTCCGCATCGCGCCCGAAGGGCGTCGCGCGATCCGTGCCGCCGCGGACAGCGACATCACCTTCATCTGCGTGCAGACGAAGGCGGGGAGCCTCGAAGGCTTCACGATGACGGACGGCGTTCCGTGCGAGGAAAAAGCACCTTGGCACTGAGCGTGCGTCTCGTTTCCGAGACGACGCAGGACGTGACGAAAAAGCTGGCGGGAAACCGCCGGCTTTTTCGTCGTTCTCGAAAGGAAGAAAAGGGGGGCGAACGAAAAAGAGGACGGGCGAGAAAAAGTACGATTGGAAATCTCCCTGAAAATCGCTAAGTTTGAGGAAATTTGAAGGTCGCGACTCGGGTTTCTTCGGGGTACGGACCCGTGCTTACGCGCGTAGGGCGACGTGCTATCCCTTCGGGGTTGACGGCGAACGCCCGCGGTCTCGGGAAGAGGCTCCGCACGGGAACGGGCGCCGTTTCTTTCAACTACCGAATTAAACAGGAGACGATCATGACCAAGAACTTTCGTCCCGCACTTTCCGCGCTCTGTGTCGCGACCCTGGGCGCGCTTTTCGCAACGGGTGCCGTAGCCGACGTGACGGTCTACGGCATCATCGACACGGGTCTCAACTATCAGCACGTCGATCAGGACCGCGCGGGGACGGACGCGACCGACCAGGCTCAGATGAAGAGCAGCCAGACCATCCCGAACCGCTGGGGTCTCAAGGGCAGCGAAGATCTCGGCAACGGTTTGAAGGCGGGCTTCATGCTCGAAGGCCAGTTCGGTTCGGACGACGGCACGATGACGGGCGGACGGCTCTTCCATCGTGTCTCGCAGCTTGAGCTCGGCTCCGACCGTGCGGGCACCGTGATTGTCGGTCGCTCGGGCGCTCTGCGCAGCGGCTTCGGAACGACGGGCATTTGGGCCGCGAAGCTCAACCCCTTCTCGAACTCCTGGGGCGACTACATGGGCGGCACCAAGTACACGATGCCGGGCGGCTTCAAGGCGATCGACAACGCGATTACGTACCGCAGTCCCGTCTGGTCGGGCGTGCAACTTTACGCGCAGTATTCGTTGAAGTCCAATTCGACCGCAGCGGGTACCGAAGGCAAGGCCAGTTCCGACCGCCAGTGGGGGCTGGGCGCCACGTACACGGCCGGGAATCTGCATCTTGCCGCCGTGGTCGATTCGGTCCTCTATGCGAACACCGCGGCCGACTACGATGACTCGATCGCCGTGAGCTTGGGCGGCAACTACGATTTCGGCGTTCTGAAGGCCTACGCGTCGGGCATGTACTTTGCCGGCATGAAGGGCTCCGAATTCCAGGGCGACCAGGGGAAATTCAACGTGCTCGCCGCGGCCGCCACCTATAAGGGCGCGAGTCTTCTGCTCGGCGCCGACATTCCCGCGGGTCCGGGCGTTCTCAAGGCGAGCTTCGGCTACATGTCGGCCGACCTCGACCGCGTGATGGGTCAGCGCGCCCAAATCGAAGGCGACGGCGACCTCGACCGCTACAACGCGGGCGTCGGGTACGAATTTCCGTTAAGCAAGCGCACGAAGCTCTATGCGGGTGCGGGTTGGGCGGGCGAAAGCTCGGACGAACGCGATCCGAACGCCTATGAAGTGCTTGCGGGTCTCATGACCCGCTTCTGAACGATTGAGTTAGGAGAATGCAAATGACAAATACCACGCGTCGTCGTTTCCTCGGTTCCGTTGCGGCGGGTGCCGCGGGTCTCGCCGCGGCGGGCGTATCCGCGCGGGAACTCGCCTGCGGACCCAAGCCCGCCTGGGACAAGACGGTCGATCTGCTGGTCGTCGGTTCCGGTTATGCGGGGCTTTGCGCCGCCGTCGAAGCCAAAGACGCGGGCGCCAAGCCCGTCGTCATCGAAAAGATGGCCATCCTCGGCGGGAATTCGCTCCTTTGCGGCGGCGGCATCGCCGCTCCGGGCAACGACCTACAGAAGAAGGCGGGCATCAAGGATTCGCCCGATCAGCTCTATGCCGACATGCTGAAGTCGGGCGGCGGCCTCGTGCACGAAGAGCTCGCCCGCGTCGTCGCGGACAACGCGCTCCCCACGTACGAATGGGTGCGCGACTACATCGGCGTCAAGTTCGACCGCCTCGCCTACCACGGCGGGCACTCCGTCGCGCGTAGCGCCGCCTATCAGAACGGTAACGGCGCGAAGCTCGTGAAGCCTCTCGTCGAGAAGTGCAAGGCCGAAGGCATCGTCATTTCGCCGCGCACGCGCCTTGCAGAAATCCTCACGGAAAACGGTCGCGTGGTGGGGGCCGCCGTGCGCGAAGGCTACGTCTTCCCGAAGGACGACTCCGGAAAGCTCGTCTACTACCGTACGACGAAGGGGATCGTGCTCGCGGGCGGCGGCTTCTCGCAAAATGTCGCGCTCCGGAGCCTTCACGACCCGCGCCTCGGGGCTCAGCTCGAGAGCACGAACCAGGCGGGCGCGACGGGCGACGCGCTGATTGCGGCGCAGAAAATCGGTGCGGCCACGCTCCATATGGACTGGATTCAGCTCGGTCCCTGGACCTCGCCCGACGAACCGGGGTTCGGCGTGGCGCCGAAGATCGTCGAGGCGGTCGTGGGCTACGGCTTCATGGTGGATCCCAAGACCGGGAAGCGCTTCGTCAATGAAACCGGGAACCGCAAAGTGCGCTCCGACGCGATCGTCGCGACGGGTCACCCGGCGGTGCTCGTCGTCTCGACCGAAAACGTCAAGCACGTTCCCGCCGCAGCCCTCAAGACGGGGCTCGAGAACGGCGTCGTCAAGAAGTTCGATTCGATCGAAGCTCTGGCCGACTTCCACAAGATCCCGAAGAAGGAACTCGTCGAAGAGCTCGCCCGCTGGAACGGTTACATCGCCCGCAAGACGGACCCCGATTTCAAGGCGAAGATCTTTGACGACACCCTCGAAAACAAGGGCGAATTTTATTCCGTGCGTCTCTGGCCGCGCGTGCACTACACGATGGGCGGCCTGGCGATCGACCCGAAGGCCCGCGTGTTGGCCGCCGACGGCAAGGTGATTCCGGGGCTCTACGCCGCGGGTGAAATCACCGGGGGCGTGCACGGCATGGTGCGCCTCGGGACGGTCTCGATCGTCGACTGCCTGATCTTCGGGCGCGTAGCCGGGAAGTCCGCCGCTCAGGGACTCTGAAACGTACCGGTCCGACGAAGGACGACGCGGGCCGAGCGGCGTACGTTCGTACGACGCGACGCGCGGGTCGCCCCGGGGCGCTTCCCGTCGGGGAGGCGGGAAGCGCCCGTCGTCGGATGACCGGCAGAACTCCGTTCTCCTCGGATTTTCGGGCGGCGCTTTCGCGCGGCTCGAAAATCCTCCTCTCCCCCTCTCCTTGGTCCAGCCGCACGTGACGTGCGGTCCGCGGGCGGCATCCGTGGTCGGGATGCCGCCCGCATCTTTTTTCGGATTCCGTCGAGTCCGAAAAGCAAACGGGCGACCCGCCCGCAGGAAGGTCGCCCGTCTGTAGTTCAAGCGTTGTCAGGCCGTTTCGTCGATCTTGACCGCAACGCGCTGCACGTAAGCCGCGAATCGCCGTGCGAGATCGGCCGCCCGTGCCTCGTCGTCGACCTCGGAGGCCTCAAGTCGCCAGATGCGGTAGTCGCCGTTCTTGTCGACGGCGGCCGGAAGCCCGCGCGCCCGCAGGCCTTGCGCTCGGAGGATTTCGAGCGCGATCGGTGCCGAATCGTCGCCCGAGGCCGCAATGCGCGCCGCCGCCTTGCCCGAGCGGGCGAGGAAGGCGAGGCCCGCCGCATCCGTCGAGACCTGCAAGGGCTCGGCCGCGTTCGTCGCGAGTGCCGCAAGAAGCGCACGGACGAAGGGCCGACGCTCGAGCGGCTCTCGAGTGTCGTGCGTTGATTCGGGTTCGACCTTGCTTTCCGCTTCGCCGTCGGCGGGTTCGTTGCCGGCCGCAGTTTCGGCCGTTTCAGTCGTTTCGCTCGTTTCGCTCGTTTCGCTCGTTTCGCTCGTTTCGGCCGATGCGGTCGATTCCGAGGTTTCGCGGAGTTCGGCGGCCTCAACGACTTCGGCGACGTCGGGCTTGTCCGTTATCTCAGCCGTCTCAGTCGTTTCAACCGGCTCAACCGGCTCAACCGGACGGACGGTTTCGGGCTCGTCCTTCGCGGTGCGGGCCGCCTCGGCGGACGCATCGGTCGCATCCGCCGTCGCACTCGGTTCGATCGTTTCGACGACCTCGAGCGCTTCGCCTGCCGCAAGGCGTGCGTAATTCGCCTTGACGCGATCAAGGAGCGGGGTGGCGGCCGGACTGCCCGCATCGACCTCGGCTTCGGTTTCGGGTTCGATCCCGAGCGCGGCGAGGTCGCGAACGACCCGCTCCAGGGCCGCCTCCTTGTTGCGGAAGTATTCCGAGCCGCGCAGGCGGACGAAGCGCCAGCCGTTGCGCTCGAGCACCGTTTGACGTTCCATGTCGTCGCGGATCTGGGCGTCGGTCGAGTGGTAGCGTTCGCCGTCGCATTCGAGGGCCGCCTTGCGGCCGCGCGAGGAAAGCACCATGTCGATGCGGTAGGCGCCTACTTCGTACTGCTGCTCGACCTTGAAGCCGCGCTTCAAAAGGGCGGCGGCGACTTCAAGTTCGAAGGGCGAATCCGAGGCCTTCTTCACACGATCGACGTCGACCGCGCGCGACGCTTCCCGCGCCCAGGCAAAGAGCCCGTAGCGCAGGTCGTCGTGCTTGAGTTGCGATTGGGGATCGAACGAATGCACGATCCAGAGTTGGTCGCGCGCACGGCTCACGGCCACGTTCCAGCGCTTCTTCTGCAAGTCGTCGTTCCCGTCGCCCATCTTTCGGAGCATCTTCCCCGGAGCGGCCGAGTCGACAAGCGAAAGGAGAATGACGTCGCGCTCGTCCCCCTGGAATTCCGCGGAACTCCCGCAGAGGATCCGACGCCTTTCGATTTCGCGCGGGTCGAAAGCAGCGTAGATGAGGTTTTTGAGAAGACGAATCTGCGACTGCGAACCGCTTCGCATCGAGATGACGCCGAACGTTTTCCTTTCGTACGCGGGATCGGCAATCATCGCCTGCATGAGACGCACGACCGCTTCCGCTTCGGCGCGGTTGGCGCGGGTTTCCGACGCGTCCGTCGCTTCGTCGATCGCCTCGGGGTTTTCGACGCGGAAGGGGACGATCGCGGGCTTGAGGTTCGTGCTCGAGCCGTCGCGAAGCGGACGAATGGAGCCTTCGTAACTCAAGCGGTTGCAGTAGCCGATGATTTCGGGAACGCACCGGAAGTGCTCCCGCAGCATGTGCGTCGGGAAGCCCATCGTCTTGATGACGTCGTAGAGCGAAATCTGCGCGTTGTAGAGTTTCGGTTCCTTCACGCGGCCTGCCAAGAACCGCCGCGCGAGGGCGTCGACCGTATCGAGATTCGTCCCGACGGCCAGGGGGGTCACCTGCTTGTCGTCGCCGACGACGATGACTTTGTCCGCCATGTAGAGAACGGGAAGAGCGAGCAAATCCGCCTGACTCGCCTCGTCGACGATCACGATGTCGAAGCGCCCCGCGCCGTTGAAGTTGAGCAGCGCGTCCTGAAGCATCATGATCCAGACGGGCACGGCCGTCTGGCAGTCGGGCAGCAACCGGTTCGCCTCCCGGCGGTATTCCGCCACCTTCTTTCCGTGACCGCTCGCGCGCTTCATATAGTAAACAAGCTTCGAGAGGTTCGAAATCGCTTCCGACCCTTCGAGGCGCTTTTTCGTTGCGTACCAGGCCTTCTCGGCCGCAAGACGTGCGGTGTTCGAGCGCAGTTCCCGCGAAAGCCGAGCGGCTTTTTCCTGGAGCGCTTCGGGGCTTTCCGACGTCCACTCACGATAGAGCCGATCTTTTTGCTTCCAGTCCCAGGCCTTTTCGATGTCGGAGGGAACGGTCGTGCCGTCGAACCCCGGACGCCCCTCAAGGAGCGCATCGCGCCATTCGGGGGCGGCGGCACCGAGCTTTTCAAGGAGCGCCCGACGGCGTACGAAGGGGGCGCGCTGTCGTTCGAGTTGCTGAAGGTCCTTGTCGGCTTCGGTCCACCCGTCGGGGTCCGCGAGGAGCGCGGCCGCAAGGCGCGCGACCACGGGCGAGCGGTCCGAAACGGGAAGAAGCTTTTCGGCTACGGCCGCTTTCCAGTCGTTCGTTTTCTTCAGGTCAGCTTCGATATGACGGAAAGCATGAACGGGACGAAGCAGGTCGCGAACGAGCGTCGAAAGGCCGGCAAGGAGCGCTTCGGGATCTTCGAAGGCTTTCTTCTCATCGAGCTTCCCGTTGGCATCCGCAACATCAAGCGGGAGTTCGATCGCCTTGCCGTCCGAGTCGTAAGCCGAGACTTCCGCGTCGCGCAGATCTTCGAGAAGACGCGCGACGGTCGCGCGGCATCCCGCGATCTTCGGGAGATCGTCGCCATAGGTTCGGGCGAGTTCCGTCGCGGCGCTCGAGCCGTTCTCGCCGAACGACGCGAAGTCGGGCGCGCCCGCCGCACGGGCGACGGCGTTCCAACGGTCCGCCGTTTCGCGCTCCTTCTCGCGGTAGACGCATTCGGCGGCGATAGCTTCGAACATCTCGCGCGTGTTCGGTGTTTTGCCGTTCACGGTGACGGAGGCGAGCGTCGCGAGCATCTTCTTACCCTTGCCGAAGACGCGCGAGAACCAGCCCGGACGACCGTCGGGGGCGTTTTGAGCGAACCACTCGGCGGCGTCTTTCCGGGCCGCAAAGCCGCCTTGAGACGCATCAACCGAATCTTTCGGGAATTCGACGGCAAGCCCCGTCGACATCCGCCGTCGGGTCATCTCACGCTCGGCGTCGTCCAAGGTCGAGAGCTTTTGACCGAGCGTCACGAAAAGGTCCGCTCCCCCCGCATCAAGGCTCGGATCAAGAGCCGCAAGGAGCGCTGCGCGCAGGATCGGGTCCGAATCGCACTTTTCGATAAGCTCGAACCCCGGATCCTTATCGAGCATCGCGCTGCGGTCGCGCTTCACGAGAAGGCGCGCCCCGGAGGCGGTCGCGTACTCGAGGAAACTCGTGCCGCTTGCGTTGCTGCGACCCGAAACGCGTGCGATCCCCGTTTTTTCAGAGGAGGTCGCTTCTTGGAGACGCGCGTACACGTCCGACATCTCGCGCATTTTTTCGCCCGTCGGAAGCTCGGTCGAAGAGGGAAGTTCCAACGAAAGTTCGCGCTGCGTTTCGGCCTTCCACCGGCCGTTTGTCGCGTAGAGGTCGCGAAACTCCTCGGCGGTCAAAGGCATCGGCCCCGCTTCGGGTTCGCCCGGAATGAGGTCTGCAAGCGCTTCGTTTCGGCGAAGATCTTCGGCCAGGTCCCGAATCGGAATTTCGACGCCTTGGTAGACGGGGCCCTTCGTTTCGTTGAGACGAAGGGCGTAGAGACGCGAGCGCGCGGCGTGAAGGTCGGCCGTCAACGTGCGGCGGTCCGCTTCGAGACCCTCGATCGATTCGGAGAGTTCCGTGAGCGTCGTCGCGCTGATCGTGCGTTGCAGCGCCACCGCCGTGCGTTCGAGGTCTTTCTTATCCTGAATGACGGAAACGCACAAGGGTTGAATTTCTTCGGGGAGCTTTTCCTTCAGGACGGCCAAGGCCTTCGTTGTCTGGCTCGTCACAAGGACGCGCTTCCCTTGAGCGAGGAAGTGCCCGAGAAGGTTCGCGATCGTGTGGGTCTTCCCAGTCCCCGGAGGCCCCTGAACGAGCACGACGTCGTTGCGCATGATGGAGCGAGCAATGGCGAGCTGCTCGCTGTTGGCGGGTTTCGTGAGGAGAATCGTCTCGTCTTCGCCCGCGGTGGCGGCGAGTTTTTCTTCGAGCGTGGGCTTGCGGTCCTCTTCGGGGGCGTAGGTCGGGAAGGCGTCCGGAGAGACGATTTCCACGAGGTGCTGCGGGATGTCGCTCTCCTTGTCGATCTGCGCGCGAATCGCCTCGACCGCTTCTTTGATGCCCGTCGGGCGGTCCTGCAAGAAAAGTACCGCTCGAGGGGTGATGCGGAATTTGACGTCCGAGGCGTCCCGCTCGGCGTCGAGCGCCGCCGATTCGGCCTCGTTCGGGTCGACCCAGCGGCAGGCGGTCGAAAGCCGCACGGCCGCATTGCGGATTTCGGACGTGAGCGCCTCGTCCCCGAGCACTTCCGGGGAGGCGGAGGCGACGTATTCCTTGAGTTCGTTCAGGACCGCGAGGTCGATCCGCTCTTCGGCGAAGACCTGCACGACCTCACCGAGAAAGCGAGGGCTCGCGCTTTCGTCGACGCGCACTTCAAGGAGCGGCAAATTGCGCTTGCTCGAACCGATCGTGATTTCGATCGGCTGCGCGACAAGCGGGTAGTCCGCGAATTCGTTGGAATCGCCCGTTCCCGTGAGGCCGGGAGCCGACGTGAAGATGAAATTCCCGACGAGGAGTTCCGAGCGCAGGTTCGAGGCTTCGAGTTTTTCGCGCGCCGTGAGGAACCGCTCGAAAAGCGCTTTGTTGCGTTCGCGCGGAAGCCGCTCTTTGAGCCACTCGGCGCGCTTCGCGAGCCACGCGTCGCGCGCTTCGAGAAGGGGCAGGAGCGCCGCGTCCGCACGCAGCGTCTCGAGCTTTCGACGAAGGGCTTCGAGCATGGCGGTCAATTCCGCCGCATTCGCGGCTTCCGTCGCAACCCCTTCGACTTCACCTTCACCACCGCTTTCACCTGCGGGTTCGGCAAGCCTCTTTTCCGTTTCGGCGATTTCAAGTTCAGCCTCTGGGATCGCAAGTTGCGCGCTGCGGGCGTCTTCAAGCGTCCTCTCGCCGAAGCCCCCCTTCCAGACGAGCGCCGCCGTCGAGGCCGCGGCCGTGCGACCGCCTTCGAGGTGCTCGATCAATTCCGCAGGCGGCAACGGGGCGGCGGGCAGGTCGAGAAGCTCGATTCGGCAAAGGAGCGTCGGATCGTCCGAGCCTTCTTTGAAAACCTCGAGCACGCCCGGAAGCGACGGGTCGACGTCGCGCATGTCGAGCTTCCAGTCGCACTTCGAAAGGTTCTTGATCTTGGCCTGGCGGATTCCGGCCACTTCTTCCACAAAGGTGAAGAGGCTCTCTACGGCGTCGCATTGTTCGGGACTGGCTTGCATGTCGATCTGGTCCGTCGTTGGGGATTGAGAATCGGGCGGGATTTCCCGCTGCTTTCTCGGAAAGCATCGGGAAAAACTTCTTGGATTCTAACGGGCATGGATTCAACGGGGGCGGGCTTCGGGCCATTGAGGGTGATCGAGGGCGCTTGGGAACGCTTGACGCGCGATCGAGAACTTTCGGGCGCTCCCGCCGGGCGAAAAAAATCCCCGAACGCGGCAGCTGCTGCGTTCGGGGCCAGTGTTCCTCTCTCAATGCCGCGTTTGCGTCCGTTCGTGTTCGGGTCGGTTCGAACTCGGATCGCGGTCTTCTCGGGTGTTCCGTTCAATCAAGCGTTCACTCGAGCGACGTCACCTCGGCCGAGAGTCGCGCGAGTTCGAGCGCGACGTCGCACGCCTTTTCGAGGGACTTGACGGGGAGGCACTCGTAGACCCCGTGGAAATTGAGACCGCCCGTAAAGACGTTCGGCGTGGGGAGGCCCCGCGCCGAAAGGCGGGCGCCGTCCGTGCCGCCGCGAATCGGCTCTTCGACGGGTTCGAGCCCCGCACGGCGGTAGGCTTCGCGCACGACGTCGAGCACCTTCGGGGTGCGTTCGATGTAGGCGAGCATGTTTTCGTACGAGTCCTTGATCCGAACGTCGAGCTTGGCTTGCGGGAATTCGGCGTTGATTTCGTCGGCAATCCGAACGAGGAGCGCTTTCTTCGCTTCGTAAAGCGCCCGGTCGTGGTCGCGAATGAGAATGCGCACGGTGCTCGAAACGACCGACCCTTCGACGTGATTGGGATGCACGAAGCCTTCGTGCCCGCTCGTGCATTCGGGACTCATTTCAGGAGGCAATCGATCGATGTATTTCGCAAGGAACCGCAGGGAATTCACCATCTTCCCCTTGGCGCTCCCCGGATGGACGCCCACGCCCGTCGACGTCACCCACGCGGTGCCGCCGTTGAAGTTTTCGTATTCGAGTCCCCCGACCTCGCCTCCGTCGAACGTGTAAGCATAGCGGGCGCCGAACATCTCAATATCAAAATTCTCCGTCCCGCGGGCGACCTCTTCGTCGGGCGTGAAGCCCACGCAAATCTTCGCGTGCGGAATCGAGGGGTCGGCCTGCAGGCGCGCGACCATTTCGACGATCGCGGCGATCCCTGCCTTGTCGTCCGCGCCGAGAAGGGTCGTGCCATCGGTGAAGACCACGTCTTCGCCCGCGTACTTGCGGATTTCGGGGAAGCGTTCCGCTTCGAACACAATGCCTTGCGCTTCGTTCAAAAGAACGTCGCCCCCTTCGTAGCGGACGATTTGCGGGGAGACGTTGGCGCCCGGGGCGTCGGGCGACGTATCCATGTGGGCGATGAAACCGATCGCGGGTGTCGCTTCGCACCCCGGGGTCGCGGGAAGGCTCCCGTAGACGACGCCGCCCTTCCCGATGCGGGCGTCTTCGACGCCGAGCGCGAGGAGTTCTTCGACGAGCAGCTCCGCCAAGCGAAGCTGCTTTTCTGAGGACGGGGCGGTGGTGCTGTCGCGGTCCGACTCGGTGTCGAGAACGGCGTAGCGAAGGAAACGCTCGAGAACGGGCGGGCGGGTGGAGGAGGTCATGGCGATATTCCCAAAGTGTTGCGCAAAGCGCGATTTTCGAAGCTTACCGCTCGAAGGCCTGCCGCGCGATCGGTGTTTCTCAGGGGGCGCTCGGCCGCTCTCTTTTGCACTCAGGGCTCGGGTCGGTGCGCCGCTTCAAGCTCCAGAAGCGACGTCTTCACGTCAAGCCCCAACGCAAAGCCCGTGAGGTCGCCCGAAGCACCGATCACGCGGTGGCAGGGAACAAGCACCAGAATGGGGTTGCGGTTGCAGGCGCCGCCCACGGCGCGCGCCGCATTCGGGTCGCCGAGCGCAAGCGCCACCTCTTTGTAGGAGCGCGTTTCGCCGTAGGGAATGCGACGGAGCACGTCCCAGACGGCACGGCGAAATTCCGTCCCTTCGGGGGCAAGCGGAATGTCGAATTCGGTACGGTGCCCATCGAGGTATTCGGCGAGCTCCTTGAAGAGCTTTTCCGTGAGGGGCGAGGGCGAGTCCTCGTTCATGGGGTCGACCCCCGGGGGCAAAAGCCCGAGGCCGACGAGCGCTTCGTCGTCGCCCGTGCGACGTACGGCCGCTTCCCAGGTGCCTCGGGGGCCGGTGCGATGGGTGAAGTACGCGTAGCGAATGACCGTCATGGGTTGGGCCCCCGAGGCGCGCGGGCGGCTTCGGGAGCGCTCCTCCTTTGTTCTGTCTCGGTTGAAAATGTGAAACGGGCGTCGTGCGGGAAAGAGGGGGGCTCGCGCCCCGAGCGGCGTTTCCGCACGCGTGAGGTACATGATGCCGCAAAAACGCACGACCTGTCGGGGGTGATGTTGAGAGCGAGCACTCGCTTCCGGTTCGGTTGAAGCGCCTTTTTCTCCCCGCACCTCCGCCCTTCGGCGTAGCCCGACTCCACCAACGACCGATACCCGAGCGGTCCCACGCTTTTTATACTCCGAAGAGCACGTCGCACGGAGCCGTCGGGTTCCGTGTACCTCCGAGGGTTCGGAGTTCGGGGCGTTTTTCGAGCGTCCTTTTCTGTTTTTCACCGCCGCTTCGAGGGGAATATCCATGTCCGACGTTCGTCAGCTTCGCGTTCACAGCCTCAACCCCTCGTCCTTTTTCGAGGCGGGGTTTCGGCATGCGGCCGAAACCCGCATGAAGGGGTTGCCCGTACTCAACCCGAAAGTCGCCGTGCGCGCGCACGGTTTTCGCCGCTGGGGGAACGACTGGATCGGCGCGATGACGACGCCTTGGGCGATTTTCTGCGTCTTTGCCTGCGGCTGTCGCGAGACCTGGCCCGAGACCCGTCGCGCGGGCTCGACCTTCGTCGTGGAATTGCCCGCAGGGGATTTTACTTTCACGACGGTGGAAGACGAGGCGCTCGGCGCCTACGGGATGCTGAGTTTGAAGAGTCCCGTCAACGACGTCGGGGACGGGGAGACCGCAGACCTGATCGCGCAGATGGCGCTCGACATGATGCTCACCGCCGACCGCATCCCGGAAGACGACGAAGACGCAACGCCGCTCATCGCTCCGAACGCGGACGGGAAACTCCACCGCGTGATTCCGATTCGCATCGCGCCCCCGAAGAACATCGAAGAGACGCCGGTCCTCACGCCCAAGGCGCTCGAGCCCGAGAAGCCCGAAGAGCGCGAACCCTTCTTCGATCGGATCGAGCGCGCCGGAAAGACGTCCGTTTCGCGCCGGAAGCTCTTCGCCCCCTTCGGCGGAAAGAAAACGCAGCAGAACGAACCTTCGACGGGGGCCGTCGAAAGAACCCCGGGAGCGCAGTCGGATGATTGAGAGCGGTACCGTTCACATCGACCTGAGCCCCAAACCGGGCGGCCGCGCGGGTGTTGTCGTTTTGAACGCCCGCACGAACGGTATCGCCCGCATGCTCGCGTCTCCCGAAAAGCGCGCGAAAGCAAGGCGCCTCATTCCGCTTCTTTACGGGCTTTGCCCCTGCGCGCACCTGGCGTCCTTCGATGCGGCCCGAGCGCGCGCCGTGGGTTTGTGCGACGCGGAGCGTCGTGCGAGAACGGGCGCTTTGCCCGAGCGCGCCGTACTTTTGGAGGCGGTCGTCGAAAATCTGCGCGTCCTCGTGATGGACGCGGGGGCGCTCTCCGGCTTGCGGCCCGATGCGGCGATGCTTCGTTCGATCGGGCGGTTGCGTGCGGAGGTCGCGACCGTCCTTCAGCATATGGCGGCCATGGACCCCTTGCACCCCGAGGCGATCGACACGCCGCACCGGATGGCTGCGACCGACACCGTGCGGGCGCTCTTCGACGACGCCCGAGAGGCCGCCGCAACGATGCTTTTCGGGATGGTCCCCGAAGCGTGGTTGAGCGACACGACGAGCATTGAGGCGATGGAAGCGTGGGCCGCGCAGTGGAACGACAAGCTCCCCGCCGCGCGCTTGGCGCGGGGGTTTCTCATGCGACCCGCGAATTTCGGGCGTGTGAGCGCGCCTTTATTGCCCGGTCACAATGCGGGCCCCGCTTTTGCCGAGGAGTTGCTCTACCGCATGATGCACGAGCCGGGGTTCGACCTCGCGCCCGTCTGGAAGGGAGCAACCCGCTTGACGGGGGCGATCGTGCGGCGCTTGAGGGAACCGTTGGTCGCGGGGCTCGTCGCTCTGCGCGGAGTTTGCGCGGTGAGCCTTTTGGCCGCGCGCTTGACGGACATCGCCGCGATGCTTGAGGCGCTTCGGGCGTCCCTGGGCGACTCGGATACCTCCTCGGGAATGTCCCCCAACGGCCGATGGGAAACCCCTCTTTCGACCTATGGTTTTCGTGCGGGCGAGGCCCTATGCTTGACGGAGACGGCCCGAGGACTGCTCGCGCATGCCGTGTCGGTGAACGACGCGGGGGAGGCGGTGCGTCTTCGGATCACTTCGCCCACCGAATGGCAGTTTTCGCCCGACGGTCCGGGCCAACAGGCGGCCACGCTCCTCGCGCGCGACTTCAATGCGGACGCGACCGAGGAAAAGCCCGTCGACTTCGAGGAGTTCGAATCGCTTCTGCGGCTCGCGCTCTTCGGACTCGACGCGTGCGTGCCGCTCGACTTTCACCGTCACGCGTGAGGATCCTCGGAGCGGTCGACCGAGTCGGGAGCTTCGCGCGGGACGCAGCCAATCCATACGAGGAAGCCGCTTCATGCACGAACTCTCCATCGCCGAAGGGATCATCGACATCGTCGAACGTACGGCCCGCGCGAACAACGTCCGACGCGTCAAGCGCGTCGAAGCCGCGGTCGGGGAACTCGCCGCGGTCGACCCCGCGGCGCTTTTCTTTGCGTGGGAAAGCGTGCGCAAAGGAGGACCCGCGGATGCGGCCGAACTGGTCTTGACACCCGTACCGGGCGCCGCCTGGTGCCACACCTGCGCGGAAACGGTTCCCCTACACCGCTACGGCGACCCCTGCCCCAAGTGCGGGGGGTATCAAATGACCGCCACGGGCGGGGACGAACTCAAGGTGACGGGGATCGTCGAGGCGCTCGACGAGGAGGCGAACGAACCCGCAGAGCCCGACGGCAAGTCCGAGAGCGCCGACGGCCTCCCCTGAGAGCCGACGCACAAACATTCCCGATCCCATCCGATCCAACGATTCAAACACACGGCCGGGCGAGCCCCCGAAGGTTTTCCGCTTCCCGAAGCGACCGAAAGCGACACACCCGGCCCGAACAGACAGACGCTCTCCGCTTTCACACTTCCACGAAGACGGCGGCGGACTTTGCGAAGGAGGAAATTCACTATGTGTACGACCTGCGGCTGCGGCACGAGCGGCCACCTGCACACCCATACGGACGAAAACGGCAACGTGACGATGCACGTGCACGACCATGCGCACGATCATGCGCACGATCACGGGCATCACCACCACGATCACGACCATCATCACGACCACGATCACGGCGGAAAGACGGGGCGGATGCTTGCGATCGAAGAAGACGTCTTGGGGCGCAACAACGAAGTGGCCGCGCGCAACCGGGCGTACTTCGCGCGCCGCGGGATTCTCGCGCTGAACCTCGTTTCCTCGCCCGGCTCGGGCAAAACGGAACTCCTCACGGCGACGCTCAAGGCGCTCTCGGGCGACCTTCCCGCCGCCGTCATCGAAGGCGACCAGGAAACCTCGAACGACGCCGACCGCATTCGCGCGACGGGGGCCCCGGCGCTCCAAATCAATACGGGGAAGGGCTGCCACCTCGACGCCGCGATGGTGGAAGGGGCCTTGGGCGCGATGACGCTCGAAGACCGCTCGGTCCTTTTCATCGAAAACGTCGGGAATCTCGTCTGCCCTGCGGAATTCGACCTCGGCGAGGCCCACAAGGTGGCGATCCTCTCGGTGACGGAAGGGGAGGACAAGCCCCTCAAGTACCCCGACATGTTCCACGCCTCGGACCTCATGATCATCAACAAGTCGGACCTTCTCCCCTACGTGAAGTTCGACCTTGAAAAGGCGAAGGAATATGCCCGCCGCGTCAACCCGAGGATCAAGATCCTCGTCGTGAGCGCGACGACGGGCGAAGGACTTGACAAATGGCTCGCCTGGGTGAAGGCGGAGCTTGTGGTGGCGTCCCTCTGAGATTGCACGTACAACCCGTCTCACTGATACAGCCGATCCTCCGAGCCTCCAGCTTGAGTCGTTCTCACGCGTTTCCGAAGGCCTCGGAGGATTTTTCGAAGTGTGCCCCGAATCCCTGCAAAACCCGCATTCGGGGCCCGCAACTCACCGGAGGCGCTCGCTTCAACGAATTCAAAGAGCGCAGCGTCCTTCGATCCCCGAGGAGACCGTCGCCGTGAAGCACTCGGAAAACCCGACCACCATGCCGCAGAACACTCCCGACACTCGGAATTCAAGCGACTCTTCAAACGGCTCTCGTGAAGCCCGCATCGTTCGCGTAACGGGGCTCGTACAGGGCGTGGGCTTTCGCCCGACGGTCTACCGCATTGCGGCCGCCCTCAATCTCGCGGGCCGCGTCTGGAACGACGAAGCGGGCGTAGGCATCCGCCTCGAAGGGGACGCGTCGGCGCTCGACGCCTTTCCCGATACGCTCCTTGCGGAAAAGCCCCCGTTGGCCCGCATCGATTCGATCGAGATGACGAAAGCTCTCCCCGAAGGGCTCGAAGGCTTCTCGATTTCGGAAACCCACGCAGGGGGCCGTGTCACGGCCTCCATTACGGCCGACGCGGGCACGTGCGAGGCGTGCTTTGCGGACATGTTCTCGTCCTCGAACCGTCGCTACCGCTATCCCTTTACAAACTGCACCCATTGCGGGCCACGCTTTACGATCACGCGCCGACTCCCTTACGACCGGCCGCAGACGTCGATGGCGAAGTTTCCGATGTGCCCCGCGTGCCTCAGAGAGTACGAAGATCCGTTGGATCGGCGTTTTCACGCGCAACCCAACGCCTGCCCGGTGTGCGGGCCGGAACTTCAATTGCTCCTTCCGACGGGGAAACCTGCGGAACTTGTGCCCGAAGACGCGGGCGACCCCGTGCGCGCCGTCGTGCGGGCGCTCAAGGCGGGACTTACCGTCGCCTTGAAGGGCCTCGGAGGCTTTCATTTGGCGTGCGACGCGCGAAACGCGGAGGCCGTCGCGCGCCTTCGCTCCCGCAAGCACCGCGACGAAAAGCCGCTCGCCGTCATGGGGGCTTCCGTGGAGGCGCTCGAGCAGTACGTCGTATTCACACCCGAAGAAAAGAGGCTCCTCACCTCGCCCGCGCGTCCGATCGTTCTCGCCCGCAAGCGTACGGCCGAAGGGGCGACCGATACGGCAATCGACACGACGACCGGAGCGAATGCTCTCACGGACGCGGAATTCGATGCGCGGTTGGAGGGCATCGCTCCGGGGCTCACCGACATCGGGGTGATGCTCCCCTATACGCCGCTGCATGCGATGATCTTTCACACCTTCGCGGGCGAACCCGAGGGGACCGCGTGGATGCACGACGCCGGTGTCGATACGCTTCTCGTCATGACGAGCGCGAACCCGGGCGGGGAGCCTCTCGTGACGCAAAACGAGGAAGCCGTGGAGCGCTTGGGATCCATGGCGGACTACATTCTCATCCACAACCGCGACATTCTCCTGCGCTGCGACGACTCGGTCGTGCGGGTGGCGGACGAGAAGCCCCTCTTCATTCGCCGCTCCCGCGGGTTCGTGCCCGAAGGGATCAAAACGGGCGTCTCCGATCTTCCGTGCGTCTTGGCGCTCGGGCCCTATCTGAAGTCGACCTGCGCGATTTCGCGCGGGGACGAAATCGTCCTTTCGCAGCACATCGGGGACCTCGAAAATCGCTCGACCGAACGGGCGCTTGAAGAAGCGGTCGAGCACCTCGAAAGCATTCTCGACGCACGAGTCGAAGCGCTCGCCTGCGACCTGCATCCCGACTTTTTCTCGACGCGCTTTGCGCAAGTGCTCGCGGACGAACGGCATCTTCCGCTCATTCGCGTCCCGCACCATGCGGCCCACGTCGGGGCCGTGATGGCGGAAGCGGGCTTGACGGGCGAAATCCCCGTTCTGGGGCTGGCACTCGACGGCGTGGGTCTCGGACCGGTCCTCGAAGGGGTTGACTCTGCCGAGTCCACGACCATCTGGGGCGGTGAGCTGCTCCTTGCGGGGTCGACGGGGTTCGAGCGACTCGGGACGCTTCGGAGCCTGCCGCTTCCCGGGGGCGACCGCGCCGCGCGGGAGCCCTGGCGCATGGGCGCGGCTCTCCTGACGGAGCTCGGACGCGAAACGGAAATCGCCCGGCGCTTTGCGGGGCACGTCACGCCCCAAATGGCGGAAGCGATCGTGCAGCTGATTCGAAATCCCCGACTCACGAAACGCACGACCTCGACGGGTCGGTGGTTCGATGCGGCGGCCTCCTTGCTTGCCGGGGTCCCCGTGCAGCACGACGAAGCGACGGCCGCGATGCGGCTCGAAAGCCTTGCGGCGCGCTCGAAGGCGACCTTCGCGGATTCGGAATTGGACGCGCTCGTACGCGTGACGGAGCAGGGTGTTTTGGATCTTCTTCCGCTTATGGATCGGTTGCTCGACGGGCACGACCGGGGCGAGTCGCACGAAGACGGAGCGCTCCTTTTCCATCTCGCGCTCGCGAAGGGGCTCGTGCGGTGGGTGGGCGAAGTGCGCGCGGCGTGTGCGGATACGCCGATGGACCCCAAGCACGTGGCCCTTTCGGGCGGGTGCTTCGCGAACCGCTTCCTCGCCTCGGGCGTTGCAAAGGGTCTCGAAGCGATGGGTCTTGAGGCGCTGCTTCCGCGCAAAGCCCCAGCGGGCGACGGAGGCGTTGCGGCGGGCGAAGCGTGGCTCGCGTCCCGAATCGTGGAACACGCGAAAGCCACCGGCCTTCCCCCGGCGGACTACGTCTTTCGGGCGGACCGAACCCTTCGGAACCGCTGAAACCTCGCCCGAACGACGGATGCCGCGCGCTTCGCTTCTCGGCAAAAGGACGGAAGACAAGCGCGCGGCAAGTGCGTAGGATTAAAGACGAAGCTCGAAGAACCCACCGAAAGAATTCGACGTCGGAGATGCCCGAATCTCAAGAGCTCCTCTCTCCGAAGAGAGCGAGCCTCGGAGGGGCGGCTCCGCACGGCACACCGACAAGCGATAAGGAATCTCGTTTATGTGTTTGGCGATCCCCGTACAACTCAAAACCGTTTCGCCCGACGGGCTCACGGCCCTGGCCGATGCGGGCGGCATTGAAAAGACGGTCGACGTTTCGTTGATCGACACCCCCAAGGCGGGCGACTGGGTGATTCTTCACGTCGGGTTCGCCCTGAACCGCATCGACCCGAAGGAAGCGGAAGAAACCCTGAAGCTTCTCGCTCAGACGGCGGGCTCCGCCTCCGACCGCACGGAGGTTTGAGCGTGAAGTACGTTACCGAATACCGCGAAAGCGAAACGGCCCGGGGTTTGGCGGAAGCGATCCGTCGTGCGGCTCGTCCCGAGAAGACCTACCGCTTCATGGAATTTTGCGGCGGGCACACGCATGTGCTCTCCCGCTGGGGCCTGAGCGACATCCTCCCTCCGAACGTTCGGATGATCCACGGGCCGGGTTGCCCCGTGTGCGTGCTTCCGATCGGGCGAATCGATCAGGCGATCGAACTCGCGCTCGAGCACAAGGTGATTCTCGCGACGTACGCCGACACGATGCGCGTGCCCGCTTCGGGAGGCCGAAGCCTCTTTCAGTGCCGTGCCGCAGGGGGGGACGTTCGCATGGTCTATTCGCCGAGCGACGCCCTGAAGCTCGCGCGAGAAAATCCCGACCGCGAAGTGGTGTTCTTCGCAATCGGCTTTGAGACGACGACGCCTCCGACCGCTGCCGTCATCAAGCAGGCGCAAGCCGAAAACCTCGCGAACTTCACCGTTTTCTGCTCGCACGTCCTCACTCCCGCGGCGATGGAGCACATTCTCCTCACCGCCCCCTCGCGCCCCGACGCGCCCGTTTTGGACGGGCTCGTGGGCCCCGCGCACGTTTCGACCGTGATCGGCTCGAACCCCTACAAGCGTTTCGCCGAGCAGTGGAAAAAGCCCGTCGTCGTGGCGGGGTTCGAACCCTTGGACATGCTGATGGCAATCGAAATGCTCGTGCGTCAGGTGAACGACGGTCGCGCCGAAGTCGAAAACGAATTCAGCCGCGCCGTGACGCCGGAAGGGAACGTGAAGGCGCAGGCCCTGATGGACGAAGTCTTTGAACTCCGCGACGCCTTCGAGTGGCGCGGCCTCGGGACGGTTCCGAAGTCCGCTCTGAAGCTTCGCGAAAAGTACGGGCGCTTTGATGCCGAGAAGCGCTTCGCTCTGAAAGAGCGCCATGTGGCCGACAACAAAGCGTGCAGTTGCGGCGCGATTCTGCGCGGCGAAAAGACGCCCGAACAGTGCGTCCTTTTCGGTACGGTCTGCACACCGCAGCACCCGATCGGCGCGTGCATGGTTTCAAGCGAAGGCGCGTGCGCCGCGGCCTGGGCCTACGGACGCAGGACGAACGCAAGCTGAAGCGACCGACTATTCTTCAAATACGAACCATTCCAAGTGCGCTGGGGGCGAACGTTGAGAACGTTGAGAGCGTCTGAAGAGCTCCTCGCGCCTCCCCAAAGGAACAGAAAGGAGGTACTTACCATGGCCGTCAAATCCGGATATCGCCGGGCGCTCGACATTCGCCGCGGCGTCGTCGACATGACGCACGGCTCGGGCGGCCGAGCGACGGCGGACCTCATCCGAGAACTCTTCGCGAAGCACTTCTCGAACGACTATCTGAACGAAGGGCACGACGGGGCGGTGATGCCCCCGATGACGAATCCCGTTGCGGTCTCCTGCGACGCGCACGTCGTGAAGCCTCTCTTTTTCCCGGGCGGCGACATCGGGTCGCTCGCCGTTTGCGGCACCGTGAACGACGTGGCCGTTTGCGGTGCGAAGCCCCTTTACATCGCCGCGACCTTCATCCTCGAAGAGGGCTTTCCGCTCGCTGACCTCGATCGCATCGTCGGCTCCATGGCCGAAGCCGCCCGCGAAGCGGGGGTGCTCGTCGTGACGGGGGACACGAAGGTCGTGGAAAAGGGCCACGGCGACGGAATCTACATCACGACGACGGGGATCGGTGAAAAGCTCACGGAGCATTCCATTTCGGGGCGCGCCGCGCGCCCGGGGGACCGCATTCTCGTTTCGGGGACGATGGGCGACCACGGAACGGCCATTCTCTCGCAGCGCGAGAACATGTCGTTCGGCACGACCATCGAGAGCGACTCCGCGCCCTTGAACCGAATGGTGGAAGCGATCCTCGAAGCCGCTCCCAACACGCACGTCCTGCGCGACCCGACGCGCGGGGGGCTCGTGACGACCTTGAATGAAATCGCCGTTCAGAGTTCCGTCGGGATGCTGCTTGACGAATCGAAGATTCCCGTGCGTCCCGAAGTTGCCGCGGCCTGCGAATTCTTGGGGCTCGATCCCCTCTACGTCGCGAACGAAGGGAAGCTCATCGTGATCGTCCCCGAAAACGAGGTCGAAGCGGCGCTCGCGGCGATGAGAAGCGACCCGTACGGCACGAATGCGGCCGAAATCGGCGTCGTTACGGAAGAGAATGCCGGGCGCGTTGAGATGACGACCTTGATGGGGGGACGGCGCAACGTCGACTGGTTGGAGGGCGAACAGCTCCCGCGCATCTGCTGACGATCCGGCCCATCCACCCTACGGAACGTGCTCGCCCGAGTGATCGGGGGGCACGTTTTTTCATTTCGGGGCGAGGGAATTTTTCGAGAGAAGAGGGCGCGGGCAGAATTTTTGGAAAGGCGCATCATGGGAAGGTCGGGAAGGTTGACGCATCGGCTTTCCCGATCTTCACAGCCAACCCTTAAAAGATTTTTCCCATGACCTCATTGAAGACCCTCAGCGCTCTCCTTGCGAGCGCTCTCTTGCTTTCCGGCTGCGGCACCACTTACAGCGAGTGGATGGCCGAAGAAGCTCCGTATCATCCCGACGAGAGCTATGCATTGAACCTCATGCGGCAGATGTATTCGACGCAGTTGAAGGACGCGTCCAACCCCGGCGACCTCGAAGCGTCGAGCACGCTCGGCACCGACGTGACGCTCTCGACCCTTACGTACCTCTCGGGCCCGCGCACCTTCGGGGGCTCCTTCGGGCTTGACCTCGGATTCTCGCTTCTCGCCGAGCTCGGGAAAGAGAAGCCCGAAGACCTGAAGCCTCATCTCTTTGCATTCGTGCCCGTCTCGGAAGCGCCGACGCGCCTGGAGGCCGACAAGCTGGTGGCCGCGAAGGTCATCGACGCCATCGAGGAGCGCGCAAAAACGCTTGGGTTCGAAACCATCAAGTGGTACAAGGAGCCCGCCAAGTTCCATTTCCTCTGGGTTGATGCCACGACACAGGGCGTCACGATCATCAAGGAAGACATCGGGTGCTTCCGCACCAAAGATCCGGAAGGCGCCAACGGCTGCTCGGTTTCCGTCTGGATCCCGGAAATCAGCGAGAGCGACTACCCCGCGGTCCCGAACCCGTCGTGGCTGGACCCGAAGGAAACGGTGTCCTGGCGCTACCCCTGGCAGGCGAGCCTGAAGATGAACCTCTACGACTCGGCAAAGGAAAAGGTCGACGGACGCAAAATCCTGACGGACCTCGCGCCGGCGCTCCCCGATCTGACGTTCGTGTACATTCCGCCCGAAGAGATCTCGTCCAAAGAGTGGAAGCTCCCCTTCCTGCTTTCGAACAAGGGCGTGCACCTTTTCGTCGCGCCCGAGGGCATGAACGACGCGAAGAAGACGATCGACGCGTCCAAGGCGGCTGAGAAGGCAAAGACTGACGAGAAGGCTGGAGCGAAGTAAGGCACTTCCGTTCCCGCCGCTCCGATCCGCCCCGCACCGACGACGCCCGAGCGCCCGTGCGGGGCTCTTTCGAAACGTGCTTCTCCGAACGTTTGGACGAGCACGTTTTTCATCGAAGCGTTCGGTTTTTTTCGGAGAGAAGGAATCGGATAATTCGGTGTTAACATGGGGCTTGTGTCTCGAAGTCGGACGGTAGAATACGTGCCGGCTACCCGCTAGAGGCACGGCTCTCGGCCGCCTCCTTAACGTTCTTCGATAGGTTCGTTCCGTATACGGAATAGTCCTTGGTGATGTTTGTTTTGTATCCAGACGGACCCTTCGAAGCGGAGCTGTACGACGACGAACCCCACCGCCCGCGACTCAGCAGGGAGCTACAATCGACAAAGCCCCTCTACTCACCAACTCTCCCGGAGGTAACCATGGCACGTCGCTGCATCACACCCTTTCAACATTCCGTCACCGATTGGCGTACCGAAGCGACGAAGGTCTGGAAAGATTTTCTCGATGCCTGGCCGCTCGAAAAGCTTGAGCACATGACGCTAGAGGAGTACGCCATCGGAACTGACGAGCACACCTTCAGTTGGTGGCTTGAATGCGGGACGCTCAGCCTCTGTAGCCTCGGGGACTGTTCGCCCGACAAGCACGGGATCTACTTTTCGAAGAAGACAGAGGACTATTGGGTCGACCACCGACTCGACCCCGATCCTCTGGTTGCGTTCGAACGTCTGAAGCGCGTCATCGTCGCCACCGCCCAAGCGGCCAGCACGAATAACTGGGAGCGCTTGAAGGAACTCGAGAACGAAAAGGGGCCTGTCTTCTCTTCGGTCGTGCAACGCAAGATCGCAATCCTCTACCAGCCGATCGAGGCACCCTTCCTGCTCCCCGTGACGTCGTACACCTCCATGCAGACGATCTACGGGAAAGACCTTCCTTCCTGGGCGGAGGGCGAAGAGCGCTTCATGGCTCTGCGCGCCAAGAAGCCCAAGACCGACTACTGGGATGCTGCCTATGCGGTTATGACGCCCTTGCTGGCCCACGATGCCGATGCGATGGCGGACGAAAAGGCGGACAACGAGCCCGACGCAACGGAAGAGATGCTCGATCTCCTGCGCTTCCGTAAGGCCATCGTGCTTCAAGGCGCGCCGGGGACGGGGAAGACGTACGTCGTCCCCGAGCTCGTCGCGCGGCTTTGCGGCGCCACGAAGCGCGGCGATGACCGGACAAAGGTGATGGAGGCTTACAAGAAGCTCACTGCCGAAGGACGCGTCGTCTTCACCACTTTCCATCCGTCGCTTGACTACGAGGATTTCGTCGAAGGCTGGAAGCCTGTGGATCCGGCGGATGACGATGCGACCGCCGGCCGCGAATTTCAGCTCGAAGCAGGCATCTTCAAGCGCATTTGCGAAAGCGCAGCGATTGGCAACGAAGCACCTTCTGCATCAAGAGAAACGTTGCGCGCGGACGCGCGTGTCTGGAAGGTTTCATTGGCCAATGCACAAGAGAACTCGTTGCGCACGGACTGCCTCAAAAATAACCGCATCCGCATCGGATGGGACGAATACGGCGAAGACCCGACGGATGAAATCGAAGCAAAGAAAAGCGGCGCCAAACCTTTGAATGCCTTCATCAATCGCATGGCCGTGGGCGATGTCGTCGTGTCCTGCCGTTCGGATACGTGTACGGACGCGGTCGGGATCGTGACGGGCGACTACGAGTGGTTAGACGACGACGGCGGTCTCGGCTACCGCCGATCGCGGTCGGTGCGTTGGCTCTGGAAGGGCGAACCCATGAGTGTTCGCGAGGAGATGAACGGCTACAGCTTCACGCGCAGTACGGTCTATTCGATCTCCCGGCGCTTTACAATCCAGAAGGTGAAGGACTTCCTCAAGGCGCGGGGTGTGATGAAGACCCCGACGATCGAAGTTCCCTACGTGCTTGTGATCGATGAGATCAACCGCGGGAACATCGCGAAGATCTTCGGCGAACTCATCACGTTGCTTGAAGTCGACAAGCGAGAGGGTGGTGCGGACGAAGAGAGCGCGACGCTCGCCTACTCGAAGGACCGCTTCACGGTACCGAAAAACCTCTACGTGATCGGCACGATGAACACGGCCGACCGTAGCGTCGGTTCGCTCGACTATGCCCTGCGCCGTCGCTTTGGCTTCTATACCTTGCACCCGACCGTGCTCGATCATCCCGATTTCGAGACGGCACTTTTCCGCAAAGTGAGCAGCCTCTTTGTCGAAAACCCCGACGTCGAGGACTCGGCGCCGAATCGCGAGACGCTCTCCGAGGAATTTGATCCGGCGGATGTCCGGATCGGGCACTCGTACTTCCTCATGGCGACGCCTGCAGTGCGCCGCATGCGGTGGCGCTACGAGGTGAAGCCCCTGCTTCTCGAGTACGTTCGCGATGGCGTCTTGAAGCCCGAAGCGCTCGCTCGCATCCGTGCGATGGAAGAGGAGCTCGACTTGTGAGACCCTTCGTCTTCACCGTGCCCGAGCACTTTGACAACACCGTCACGTTGACGGAGACGCAGCTCGGGCGCGACGTCTATCGGGAACTGCGTGATCTTCCTGCGGGGGAATTGCGGTGCCTGGTGCACCAAGGGGCGAGCGACGAAGCGCCGGCACTCGTTGTCGAGAAGAAGGGTAGTCCGGATGCGATTAGCCTGCGGGTGCAATCGAGCTACTTCGTCGGAGTCGTCTGGGTGGTGCCCGGGGTGCTCGCTCTTCAGGTGGAGCCCAAGCTCAATACGGAACTGCGCACGATCGACATCCTTGCAATCCTTCGCGAGGCCTTGCGCGATCCCGAGAATCTCGATCATCTGAGCGGTCTCCTTGACGTCGATTTCGAGGTGCCCGAGGTTCCGCTTCCAAGCGCACTCGACGGGCTTCGGCTCTTTCTCTTCACCGAGTTTCTGGCGGTGATGGGGCGCATCGTCCGAAAGGGGTTGCGCCGCGGCTTCCATGAAAAAAAGGAAGTCTTCCAACGCAAGTTCAAGGGGCGGGTGCTTCTCTCCGAGACGTTGGTGAAGCGCCGCTCGCCCCGCCTCTCCGACCAACTTACGTGCCGCTACCCTTGTTTTGATGCGGACATCCCCGAGAACCGAACGCTCAAGGCGGCGCTTCGGATCGTATTCGGCGAACTCCAACGCGTGGATCGGCGGTTCGATGTTGATGTGACGCCCTTGATCGAAAGTGCGCGGCTCGCGCTTCGGGCGTTTGAGTCCGTAGCGGACACACCGGTCACCGCGTTTGATGCAGACTGCGTGGCGCGTCACGCGTCGGGCAATCCCCTCTTTCGAGACTACGTCACGGCACTCGCGCTTTCCTCCCAAATTCTGAAACTCGGCGCGCGCGGGTTCGAGCGGACGTCTGTTGAGGGCATTGCGCCCCAAAGCAACGTCCCGCCGCACACGATCAACATGACGAAGCTTTTCGAGCTCTATGCCTTTCGGAAGCTTAGACAGGCCTTGCCGAAGTCGGCCGGGAATTGGGTCGAGCACCACGGGCGCTATCACTATCAGGAGCTCGACTTCCTCTGTAAGAGCGTTGAGGCTACGGGGTGCCTTCGGGGCTTTTTCATCGCCGATGCCAAATACAAGCCCCGCTATGCCTGCCAGAGTGTCCTCAAGGAGGATGCTCGCCAGCTCTCGGGCTATGCGCGCCTTGAGAGGGTGATCGAACGTCTGGTCGACTGGGGGCTTCCCGATCCGAAGCGCATCGTTCCCTGCCTCATCATCTATTCGGACCAGAACGCGCCGGAGGCTGAACTGCGTCTTGAAGCTGTCGAACGCGTGTCGGGTTGGGCGGACTTCTTCAAGATCGGGTTGCGGTTGCCGGAGCGGTCGGTGTAGCTCGACGGCCGGAGGTTCGGTCAAACCGCCGGAGTGCCGTTCGTGCTCTCGAACAAGGGCGTGCACCTCGTCGTCGCGCCCGAGGGCGTGAACGACGTTACGAAGTCGGCTGAGAAGGACAAGAAGGCCGTAGCGAAGTAAGGCTCATCCGTACTTCCCGCCGCCCCGATCCGCCCCGCATCGACGCCGCCCGAGCGCCCGTGCGGGATCATTTGAAACGTGCTCTCCGAACGTTCGGAGGAGCACGTTTTTCGTCGGAAGGTTCGGGTTTTTTCGGGGATGGAGATTCGAATAATTCGGTGTTAACACGGGGTTTGTGGCTTAAGGTCGGACGGTAGAATACTCGCCGGCTACCCGCTAGAGGCAAGGCTCTTGCCGCCTCCTTAACGTTCGCCGTCGCGAGAAGCACTGTTTGTTCGATCTCGGAAGCGCCGCCTGCGCTCGGTTCACCACACCGCCCGAGACCGAGGATTCTCTTGGACGGTCGGGCTTTTCGGGTCGCTCGACCGTCGGATGCATGTTGAAGTGCCCAAGTGCTTCGCACGCACCGACGCATTCGGCCTTGCGGATTTCCTCGCTCGTGCGCTTCTTTCGGCTCCGCCGCGCGTGTTTCCGGATCGTCGTCATCGATCACGACCCGGGAAAAAAAGAGGAAGAACCATGCAAAAGTCCGTTTGCGCTCTCGTCTGTGCCGCCGCCGCGGCCCTTGCCGCCCCCGCCCTCCAAGCTGCTCCGGAAGCGGTAAGCGGCGCCACCGTCAAAGTCAATATTCAGGGCGGAGCCATGCCCGAAAACGTCGATGCGGTGACGTCCGCGTCCGTCGTGCCCGAGAAACTTCGTCAAAAGATTGTTCCGAACGGTTTTACCCGCGACGGGAAGGCGAAGCGCGTGCTTTTCGTGGTGGGCGATCCCCGGCATGAATCGGTCGAGTGGGACCTTGTCAACACCGCTGCGAAGCACTTCATGGAGAAGGGCCTCGAAGTCGAAATCCGCGACCTTTACAAAATCGGCTTCAATCCCGTTCTTCCGCTCGAATCCTTCTTCCATGCGAAGGACGGGTTCGGTCCCGCGCCGAAGGACGTGGCGGTCGAGCAGCTTATCGTCTCTGCGGCCGACTACATCGTCTTCTGCTACCCGAACTGGCACGATTCGCCGAACGCCATCACGAAGGGCTATACGGAACGCGTCTTCTCGAAGCAGTTCGCTTACCGCGACACCGAGAAGGGCCTCGAAGGCCTTTTGAAGGACAAGGGCATTTTTCTCATTATGAATGCGGGCTGGGTCGGCATGGGCCGAGGCTCCGTTGGCGATGGCATCCCGCAGAAGGCGGGCGAGAAGTCGAACCCGATCTGGGACAGCTACATGACGGCGTACAAGACTGTTTGGGACGATACGGCGGGCTTCTGGGGCGTGAAGAACCTCGGTCAGTTCGTCAACGACCGCACGCCCGGGAACCACGATGCGGACTATGCCGAGAAGTTGCAGAAGTTGCGCGACGACCTGAAGGCGTCGCTTGACCGCAACTTCGGTCTCAAGTAATCGACCGGCATCGGGCGGCAGGAAAACCGTCGCTCCGTTTGCCGTACGCCCGACATCCCCAACACCACCCAACGGCTCTTCGGAGCCGTTTTTCGTACGCCGGCCTTCTGTTTCTACCTCCGCCTAGTACCAAATAACTATGAATAAACAAGCAAAACCGTTGTTTCGACCAATGGTTTCGCGCGGACTCTCCCGTTAACCTTCAAAGTGAGGAGGTCGGGCGGATGTCTCATCCGTCGTCCGTTCCTTTGCCCGAAAGGGCGGAGGACTTCGAGAGCAAAACACCGTCGCCCGGTGCGAAGTCCTTCGGTCTTTCGGTCCGGATAAAAACAATGCGTGGGAGAACCCCTATGTTTGAAACGCAATACGAAGCTCTTCGCCGCCGGGGCGTGAGCCGGCGAAGCTTCCTGCAGTTCTGCTCGCTCACGGCAGCGAGCCTCGGGCTCGGCAACGCGGGCGCTCAGGAAATCGCTCAGGCGATGGAGACGAAACCCCGCACGCCCGTCGTGTGGCTGCACGGGCTTGAATGCACGTGCTGCACGGAATCCTTCATTCGTTCCTACACCCCCGTCGCCAAGGACCTCGTCCTTTCCATGATCTCGCTCGACTACGACGACACGATCATGGCCGCGGCGGGCGCGCAGGCCGAAGAAGCCCTCGAAGAGACGATCACGAAGTACAAGGGCAACTACATCCTCGCCGTGGAAGGGAACGTTCCGCTTGCCGACGACGGCGTCAACTGCATCCCGGGCGGGGAAATCTTCCTCGACAAGATCAAGCACGTCGCCAAGGACGCCAAGGCCGTGATCGGCTGGGGTTCCTGCGCTTCGTGGGGTTGCGTGCAGGCGGCGAAGCCGAATCCGACGCACGCCGTGCCGATTACGGAAATCATCAAGGATAAGCCCATCGTGCTCGTCCCGGGTTGCCCCCCGATTCCGGAAGTGATGACGGCCGTCGTCACCTACATCCTCACCTACGACCGTCTGCCGCCGCTTGACCGCATGGGGCGTCCGAAGATGTTCTACGGCCAGCGCATCCACGACAAGTGCTACCGCCGCGGTCACTTCGACGCGGGCCAGTTCGTCGAGCAGTTCGACGACCTCGGGGCGAAGCTCGGCTACTGCCTCTACAAGGTGGGCTGCAAGGGGCCGACGACCTACAACGCCTGCTCCACGGTTCGCTGGAACGAAGGTCTCTCGTGGCCGGTTCAGTCGGGTCACGGTTGCATCGGTTGCTCGGAACCGAACTTCTTTGATAAGGGCTCTTTCTACGAACACGAAACGACGGTTCTGCCCCCGGGCTGGGGCGGCGTCGAATCGACGGTCGACAAGGTGGGGTTGGCGACGGTTGCCGTCGTCGGCGCCGCCGCGGCCGCACACGCTGCTTTGAGCGCGGTCGCACAGGCCCGCAACAAGACGAATAAGGAAATCGGAGGCAAGGAATGAGCAACGAACGCCGTATCGTCGTCGACCCCGTCACCCGCATCGAAGGTCACCTTCGCGTGCAGGCGTTGCTGGGCGAAGACAACCGCATTGCGGACTCGATGAGCACGGGCACCATGTGGCGCGGGCTTGAAGTGATTCTCAAAGGGCGCGATCCGCGCGACGCCTGGGCGTTCGTGGAACGCATCTGCGGCGTGTGCACGGGCATCCACGCTCTCGCCGCCGTTCGCAGCGTCGAAGACGCGATCGGGATCAAGATCCCGAAGAACGCGAACATCATCCGCAACCTGATGAACGCGACCCTCTACGTACACGACCACATCGTGCACTTCTATCAGCTCTCGGCCCTCGACTGGGTCGACGTGGTGAGCGCTCTCGATGCGGATCCCCGCGAAACGGCCGACCTGCAGCAGAAGATCTCCCCGAAGCATCCGCTCGCTTCGGTCGGGTACTTCCGCGACGTGCAGAATCGCCTGAAGAAGTTCGTCGCTTCGGGTCAGCTCGGCATCTTCAACAAGGGCTACTGGGGTCACCCGGAAATGAAGCTTCCGCCCGCGGTGAACCTCCTTGCCGTCACGCACTACCTCGAAGTGCTCGACTTCCAGAAGGAAATCGTGCGCATCCACACGATTCTGGGCGGCAAGAACCCGCACCCGAACTACTTGGTCGGCGGCGTCGCCTGCCCGATCAACGTCCACGACACGGGCGCTCAGGGTACGATGGTGAACGAAGTCACCCTCAACTACATGCGCGACATCGCGAAGCGGTCGCTCGAAATGGTTGAGAACGTGTATCTGCCCGACATCAAGGCGATCGCTTCCTTCTACCCCGAGTGGTTCAAGGTGGGCGGGGGCCTTTCCGGCAAGAACGTCCTTTGCTACGGCGACTTCCCCGAAGTCGCGAACGACTGGTCGGATGCGAGCCTGCAACTCCCGCGCGGCGCCATCATCGACGGGAAGTTGGACGAAGTTCACGACGTCGATCTGCGCGACCTCGAACAGATTCAGGAATACGTCGACCACTCCTGGTACAAGTACCCCGATGCCGCCAAGGGTCTGCACCCCTGGGAAGGCGTCACGGACCAGGCCTTCGAACTTCCTCCGGGCTCGGACGGCACGAAGACGAAGTTCAAGTGGCTCTCGGCCGACGGCAAGTACTCCTGGATCAAGTCGCCGCGCTGGAAGGGCCACATGATGGAAGTGGGTCCGCTCGCCCGCCTCGTCATGGGCGTCGCGAAGAACGTTCCGCACATCAAGGAACCCGCGCTCGGCCTTCTGCAGGAACTCAACCTCCCGCTCGAAGCGGTCTTCTCGACGCTCGGTCGTCACGCGGCCCGCGCGCTCGAATGCCGTTGGGCGGCTCAGAAGATGGTTCAGTACGTCGACGACCTCACCGCCAACATCAAGGCGGGCGACGAAGCGGCGGCGAACATGGAGTTCTGGGAGCCGAAGACGTGGCCGAAGGAATGCCGCGGCGTGGGCTTCTGCGAAGCGCCGCGCGGGGCTCTCGGTCACTGGTGCGTCATCAAGGATACGCGCATCGCCAACTGGCAGGCGATCGTGCCGACCACGTGGAACGCGTCGCCGCGTTCGCCCGAAGGCGCTCTGGGCGCGTTCGAGTCGTCCCTGATCGGTACGCCCGTGGCGGATCCGGAACGTCCCCTCGAGATCATCCGCACGATTCACAGTTTCGACCCGTGTCTCGCGTGCGCGACGCATCTCTACAACCCCGAGGGTGAAGAACTCTGCCGCGTGCGGGTTCGCTGAGCCCGATAACGACGAGGGCCGCGGGAGGAGGGCGCGCCGCTTGGCTTCGCCCCGCCTCCCCGGAACTCAAAGGAGTTAGATATGAAAATCGATCCGGTCACCTTCGAGGTCGACGTTTCCGCGGGAACGCATCCCATCTACGTGTGGGAAGCACCCGTGCGCGTCTGGCACTGGGCGATGGCGATCGCAATGGCCGTGATGATCGTCACGGGCTTTCTGATCGGGGCTCCGCTCACGGCGAATATCGGCGATACGTGGTCGACGTACGACTTCGGTTACGTGCGTCTCGCCCACTTCGTCGCCGGCATCGTCTTTACGGGGCTTTTCGTCTATCGCCTCTACTGGGCCGCGGTCGGGAACCGCTACGCCCGCATGATCTTCCTGCCGCCTCTGTGGTCCTTCAAGTGGTGGAAGGGCGTCTTCTCGCAGGTCGCCTACTACCTCTTCATGAAGAAGACCGCTCCGGAGTACGCGGGGCACAACCCCCTGGCGCAGCTCGCGATGTTCGCGATGTTCGTGCTCGGGTCCTTCCTCATCATCATCACGGGTCTCGCGCTCTACGCCCAGGCCTGGGGGTGGGATACGGGTTGGATGACCTACTTCGGTTGGGTCTTCACGCTCTTCGGCGACGCGCAGGCCGTTCGTACGGTGCACCACGCGCTCATGTACGTCTTCATCCTCTTCTCGATCGCTCACATCTACATGAGCTTCCGCGAAGACGTGATGGGGGGTGCTACGACCCTCTCGTCGATGAGCACGGGCCTTCGCATGTTCAAGGGCCACTGAGCGCTTGAATCGCGAAAGGCTGCGCGAGCCCCTGCGGCTTCAAGGGAGCGTTCTCCCTCCCCGAAGCCGCAGGACCGTACCAAAGCGCGACAACACGAACCCCGTTCGGGATACCGCATCCCGGACGGGGTTTCTTCCTTTGCGGCCCCCTTCCTCTTCCGTCTTCCTCGCCTCCCGTCGCCTCTCTCGGTACGTGCGACGCCCTTCGACGTCTCGCCGACGGCTTCCCGACACCTCTCCGGGCGAGCCGCCCGTCCTGCAACTCTTCCGTGTTTATGCGCCTTTCGAAGCATCGCGCCCCGGGCTGCTTCATGCGCGTCGCGTCCTACCCATAGACGGAGATAATAAAAATATATGGCTCGATAGTCGACGGATTTTGTCGGAAATTCGGAACCTTGCAAAAGGTCGAAAACGGCCGTTTCACAGAAAAATCTCATGTTTTTGAAGCGGATAGGGTAGGCGGAAAGGATTAAGCAAAAAGTTGAGGATTTTCGTTATGTTTAAAAGGAATAGCGGGTTAGCCGATCCTACGCACAAATACGCACATACGAAGGTAGGGCCTTTACTTTAGTGTGAGGCGGTCGTTCGGCGCGTTTTCCGTGAGCCGCAGGGAAAGTTGCGGCAGAGACCCCCGGAAAAAAGCCCGAAACGAAGCACGAACGAGCCGCCCGCCTCGAAAGGGGGCCCTCTTCCTTCCCGAGCGACGGAGCGGCAACTTAAGGAGAGATTCCACCATGACGAAGAACACCAAGGAAAGCGCTACGGTTCTCCCCAAGCTTTCCCGCCGTACGTTCCTCGGCGCGGCGGGTGCGACGGTTGCGGGTGCGGCCGTCCCCTGGTCGACGCTCGAAGCCGAAGTCGCGCAGTTGAAATCCGAAGGTTGGGAGGCGCGTCCCTGCGCCTGCAACGTTTGCGGCGGCTACTGCGGCCTTCTGGCCATGCACAAGAAGGGCGAACCCTTCACGCCTCAGACGGTCAAGATCATGCCGAACCCCTCGCACCCGCAGCGCGGCTGCTGCGCCCGCGGGGCGTCCGCCGTCTGGGCCTGGGCGCATCCCTTGCGCCTGAAGAAGCCCATGAAGCGCGTGGGCGCCAAGGGCGAAGGGAAGTTCGAAGAAATTTCCTGGGATCAGGCGCTCGACGAAATCGCCGCCAAGGTGAAGGCGATCTGCGAAAAGGACGGCGAACGCGCCGTCGCGATGACGAGCCACAACTTCTCCTCGATGCAGAAGTGGTTCGGTGCGGCGCTCGGCACCCCGAACGTGATCGGGCACAGCTCGACCTGCAACAGCGCCTCCGTCATGGGGCGTCGCATGGTGTTCGGCAAAGGCTTTGACAGCGCCGGCAAGGTCGAACCCGACTACGAACGCGTGAAGTACCTCCTTTGCATCGGTCGAACGCTCAACTGCGCCATGGGCGTTTCGAGCGTCCTCGCCCGCGCCCGCCAACAGGGTGCCCGCGTGCTTTTCGTCGATCCGCGCATGCCCGAAGGGGCGTTCGGCGACGCCGAGTGGCTCCCCATCAAGCCGGGTACGGACTCGGCTTTCATCTACGCGCTCGTGAACGTTGCGATCCGCGAAAACCTCGTCGACCGCGCGTTCCTCGCGAAGTGGACGAACGCTCCCTACCTTGTCGAGAAGGACTCCATGAAGCCCGTGACGGCCGCCGAATGCTGCCCGAGTGCGACGGACGGCACGGCCTTCGTCGTGATGGACAAGACCTCCGGCGAGCTTCGCCCCATGGGGCTAGTCAAGGACGAAAAGGGGACGGTCACGGGTTTTGCGCAACCCGAAGGGGTCGATCCCGACCTCGACTTCACGGGTACCGTGACGGGTCCGAACGGTGCGACGCTTGAGGTCGAAACGGCCTATGCGGTCTTTGCCCGTACGGCCTCGAAGTGGACGCCCGAAGAAGCTTCCGCCGTGACGGGGATTCCCGCCGAGCGGATCGCGACGGTCGCGCGCGAATTCTTTACGTTGGGCGGCGTCTGCGACGACGGTTGGTATTCGTCGCGCAACGGGAACGACAACGAAGCCTATCAGCTGATGAGCGCTTTGAACCTCTTTACGGGTTCGCTCGATCAGAAGGGAGGTTTTGTCGTCACTCAGGGCGGCGGCCTCAAGATGCCTTCTGCGTCCTCGAGCGGCACGAAGGGGAAGGGCCCCGCCGGTCAGACCTGGGAAATTCCCTTCGGGAAGGCCCTCGACAAGGAAATCTACCCCGAAAGCTCGGGCACCTTCTCGGCCGTCTTCGAAGCGATTCTGCACGAGAAGCCCTATCCCGTTCGTGCCGTCTTCGTGACGGGCTCGACCATGTTCCACCGCGAAGCGAATTCGAACCGCATGGCGGAAGCCCTGCGCGCGCTCGAACTCCTCGTCGTGCAGGACATCCTCCCGCACGAAATCATCGACTACGCGGACTATGTGTTGCCGTCCACGATGTTCCTCGAATGGCACGAGTACGCGGGTGTGAAGTGGGCGCTCGACGGCAACATCCAGTTGAACAGCGCCGGTCTCACGCCTCCCGAAGGCTGTGAAGCGCGCCATGAAATCTGGCAGTTCTGCGAAATCCTGCGCCGCGCCTATCCGGACCGCGCCGCCGATCGTTTGGGCTATGCGAAGGAATGCCGCACGACCGAAGAATGGAAGGCGTGGTTCGACGGCATGACCGAAAAGGCCTGGGCGAAGTTCATCGCGTCGAAGAACGAATCGAAGCCCGGCGAAGGCGACCGCATCGCCGCCGAAATCGCCGAAAAGGGTTGGTGCCGTACGGCCGAAAAGAAGTTCGGGGTCTATCCCTACAAGAAGCCCTTCGGCACGCCCACCGGGAAGCCCGAAATCGTCTCCTTCCTCTGCGCGTCGAAGTACCGGGACAAGGGTTTGAAGGGTCTCACCGACTTCGAATACCCGAAGGCCTACACGCAGCCGAAACCCCGTTCGGACGAATTCTTCCTCGTCTCGGGGAAGGACAGCGCGTCGTGCTCCGGGGTGACCATCTTCACGTGGCCCACGAAGTTCCTCGGGGACCGGACGCTTTGGATGCACCCCGTCGACGCCGAACGTCTCGGGATCTCGACCGGGGACATGATCGAAGTGACGGGTATCGACACGGGCGTCAAGGGCGAAGCGCGCGTGACGGTCACGAACCGCGTCATGCCGGGGAGCCTTTTCTCGCACGGCTTCTCCGGGGGCGTTCGCACGAAGAACCTCCCGCCCGAATACGCCTGGGTGCGCGAAGGCATCAACTCGCACTGGTTCGCCACGGGCTTCGCGCAGCCCGTCTGCGGCAACCTCGCGAACAACAGCTCCGTGCGCGTGAAGCGCCTCTGAGGCCGAAGGAGATCCGAGAATGACGGACAAGAAACAAAAGAAACTCGCGCACCTCTTCGACGCCACGCAGTGCGTCGGGTGCTCGGCGTGCATCGTCGCGTGCGCGCAGACGAATTATCCCGACATGCTGACGGGTGAAGTGGCCGGTTGGGAGTGGCTCCCGTCGAACATCCGCAAGGTGACGGTCGAGCGCGCACGGCGCCCGGTGCAGATCCTCGTGCAGTGTCAGCAGTGCGAAAACGCGCCCTGCATCTCGACCTGCCCCTTCGGGGCGAACTATCACGACCCCGAAACGGGGCTCGTGAAGACCGACCCCTCGCGCTGCGTGGGTTGCAACTATTGCATTGCGTCCTGCCCCTACGACGTGCGTTGGTCGCACCCGGAAACGGGTCTGCCGATGAAGTGCATGGGCGAAGGCTGTCACGAACTCGTCGAGCAGGGTCAGGACCCCGCGTGCGTTGCGGTCTGTCCCGTGCACGCCCGCATGTTCGGCGACGTGTCGGACCCCGAGAGCCCGATCTCGCGGAAGCTTCGCGCGGTCAAGTCTGAAAAGCTTCTCCCCGAAAAGGGTACGAAGCCCAACTTCTTTGTGGTGGTGAGCAAATGACCTACGAATACATGGAATTGACCCGGCAGGCCGCAACGAGCCACTGGGGTTGGACGATCGCCTTCTTCCTCTGGTTCGTGGGTCTCTCGGGGATGAGCCTCACGGTGAACTACTGGCTGAAGTCGCGCCGCTTGCACTACCTCGCCACGGGCGCGGCGCTCGTGGGGACGCTTCTCGTCGTCTCCCACTTGGCCCGCATGCTGAACCTCCCGATGGCGGCGATCAACGCGCTCATCGAATGGAAGTTCAACTTCACGAGCTGGATGTTCATCGGGATCTGCATCCTGGCGGTGCTTTGCGTCGTCACGATCCTGCAGGCCTGGGTGATGTGGCGTGCCGAAAAGGCGGGCGAAGTCTCCTCCTGTGCCGAATCGAAGGGGATGTTCCTCTTCGACGCGGTCCTCGGGGTGGCGGCGACCGCTTACTCGGGGTTCCTTCTCACGCAGGCCGTGGGCGTTCCCCTCTGGACGACGGGTGCGCTTCCGATCCTCTGGATCTTCTCCGGTCTCGCGTGCGCCCTCGGCACGGTCGAAGTCATGACCGCAACGCGGTGCCTCGAAGGCGGGGAACGCACGTGGGTGCCGACGGCCGCGACGATCGTGCACCTCGGCGAAGCGTTCGTGCTCTTTGCCTTCGTACACGTCGCCTTCCAGGGGACGCCGGGGTCGGTCGCAGGTGCTCAGAGCCTCGTCTCGGGCGACGCCTCGACCCTCTTCTGGGCGGGTGCGGTCGGCGTCGGGATCGTTGTTCCGATGCTTCTCTCCTTCGCGAAGAACCACACCGCGGCTCTTCTCGGCGGCCTCTGCGCGATCCTCGGGGCTCTCGCCCTTCGTGCGTCGGTCCTCTTTGCGGGGTACTTCGAGCCGATCCTCTTCTGATGAATGAGAAGACGCCTCCTTCGCCCGCTTGCGGGTTGAGGGATGCGTCCGAAACCTCCTGAAAGAGCGGGGGCGCACCGAGAAACGGTGCGCCCCCGAAATTTTTTGAAAGACCCGAGCCGAGATCGAAGAACGGGCGATTCGCTTGTAACGGGAGGTCGCTCGCAAAAGGAGGTTGAGCATGTGTTGCTCGACGGGCGGGCCGAAGCCGTTCTCAGGCGTCAGAGTGTTGAGGCGTGCGGCACTTCGTTGTCGAGTTCAACGAGAAGCCACGTAGAGCGGGCGTATTCTTCCTCGTTCGCATACTTCTCAACGGACGAAGCCTCCGGGATGACGGCTCCCGCATCGCGCTCGGCTTCCATCCAACCGGCGGCTGCCTCGCGAACCGCGGCCTCGATCTCTTCGAAAGCATCGACCTCGGTGACGACGCCCGGCAGGTCGGGCACGACGGCGGTGTAGGCGAGGGGTTCCGTTTCTTCGGACTTCCAAACGGCAACGGGATACTTCATGGCGATTGCAGTGAGTAGGTGCTTACTTTCTCTGCTTCAGCCGGTCGATCCCGTACGCGGCGGCAAAGAGGAGCGCCGCATAAAGGAAGGCTTCCGAAGGCTGCGTGCCGACGAGCAGGAAAATGGCAAAGGCGAGAACGGCCAGGCCGCCGTTTTCGACGATGGGGTGGCGTTTGCGAGGCATGGGTCGGGTAGGTTGAAAGGTTGAGCGGTCGGGTTGGTGCGCTCGGGACGGACCAAAGTCAGACAGCGAGCGTGGGTCCGACCATTCTACGCCGTCCGGCGAATTGGCCTGCCTCGGACAAACGAAGAGGGCGACCGACATACGATCGCCCTCGTAGCTTCAGACCCTCAAGCCGACATGTATCTCACGAAGCTCGCAACAGGGAATCCCCGGGGCTTCGTCGGCCGTTGCGACTCAGGGTTTGCGGCAGGAAAAGCGCAGTTCGGCGGAGCCCGCGCGCTTCAGGTCTTCGTTTTCGGCGTCCTCGGGATCTTCGATCTCGGCTGCGGGGGCCGCGTCGACCGTGAAGGACTCGACGTGCAGGATCAGATCGTCGTCGTCGCAGAATTCGGCGGCGCTTTCAAAAAGCGCGGCCTTGACTTCGGACAAGTCCGTGCCGTAGGCGCTCGTCAAGTAGACGCCGTCACCCATCGCGACGGGTTCCTGGATGGGGATCCCCGAGCAGCCCGCGAGGGCCGCAAGTGCCGTGCATGCACCCGCGAGAAGAAATGAGCGGGTAAAGCGATTGCGTGTCATAAGTCCACCTCCGTTCGGGAGAAAGTCTCGCAGTGTTCATGCAACCGCGCCCGGCAAACACCTTTCGGAACGCCTTTGGGAATACCTTTACGGCGGGCGCTTTCAGGCCTCTCCTCACCTCTACTATCGCGCGTTTCGAGGGGCTCGGGAAGGGAAAGTCGTATCGAAATATGAACGCGCGTTCAGGGATTTCGATAGGTTCGTGAGCCTCTCATGGGTAAGCCGAGGGATTCCTGCGAGCTCAGTGCGGGAACGGCTCGCGCTTCGAGCGGCGCAGGCTCTTGGGGAGGGCCGGCAGGCAACGGTAGCCGATCACGGCGAGGAACGCGACGACGACGAGAATGAAAACGGTGGTAGCGGTCACGACAGCCTCCTTCGGAAAGTGTCCGGAACGGTTGACGTCGTATAAATCGTAAATCGACCGAGCGTAAAAACGGTGTCAATTTCGCGAGAGAGTTTCGGGCAGGAAATCGATTTCCTTTGTGCCGAGACGGGAGGGGCGGAATAGGAAAATGAGTTTGAAGCCCTTCGGAATCGGACGCGATGCGAAAGAGCGCCCGAGCCGAACCGGTTTTCAGATTCGCCGCATTTTTTCCCCCGTGTTTGTCCTCCAAGGAGAGTCGCCATGACCCGAAAATCCCCGAATGCGGAAACCGCACGAGTCGTCCCGTCCGTAATGACGTTGCGTCGCACGCTCCTTGCAGCGGGTGCCGCAAGCACGATGGCTGCTCTGGTTCCGGGTGCGGTCCGCGCCGCAGCGTCCGCTGATGCTGCGGGAGTCTTGAGCCCGTCGGGCCGCACGATCGTGATCTTCTTCTCGCGCACGGACCACACCGCGACGCTTGCCGAACGCGCGGCCCAAAAGCTCGGCTGCGAACTGCTGCGCCTCGAGTTGCGCGAACCCTATGCGTCCGATTACGGCGACATGACCGACATCGCCCGTGAGGAAAAGAGGAGCGGCAAACGCCGCGAAATCGCGACGGCGATTCCGGACCTTGCGGCTTACGACACGGTGTATCTCGGCTCCCCCTACTGGTGGGGCGGCATCTCGGTTCCCGTCATGACGTTCCTCGCCGATCATCCGCTTGCCGGCAAGCGCGTGAAGCCCTTCGTCGTCTCGGCTTCTTCCGGCCCCTCGGGTGCTTGGGCGGATCTTCGCAAAGCCTGCCCCGAAGCGAAGCTCGAAGAAGGATTCCACACGACCGAATCCTCCCTTGAAGGGAGCCTCGACGAATTCGACGCGTGGCTCGCGAAGTAAAGCCGGCTTCGCTTTCCCCCAAGGAGTTTACCCCCCCCCCCCTATCGCCAACGTGCGTGGAGGCCCGCTGTTTTTTGCTTCGGTCGGGGCTCCGCGAAAAAACACCGCACACTCAGGACACTCATCATGACGGACGACCTCAAAACCATCCCGTTGATTCCCCGCCGTCGACTGCTCCAAGGGGCGGCCGCCGCAGCCGCGGGCGGCGCGCTTTTCCCGGCCCGCACGGCACGAGCTGCGGGCTCGTCCAAGAAAGTCACAATCGTGACCGGGAGCCCGCATCGTCGCGGAGCCACGTTTCTGCTTGCCGACGAATTCATCCGCGGCGCCCGCGAGGTCGGGGCGGAAGTCTTCCGCTTCGATGCCGCCTTCAAGCGCGTTACGGCTTGCAGCGGGTGCGATCACTGCGGGCTCGGCGCCGCCGACTGCGTCTACCGCGACGACATGTTCGAACTCAACCCGCACCTGATCGACGCGGACCTGATCGTACTTTGTTCGCCTCTCTACTACTTCGGGTTCTCCGCCCAGCTCAAGCTCGTCATCGACCGCTTCTACGCGATCAACTCGCAGCTGCACTCGCCGCGCGAGGCGGTGTTGCTCTCGGCTGCCTGGAATACGAACGACTGGACGTTCCCGGCGCTTGAGCACCACTATGAGACGCTCGTTCGCTACATGGGGTGGACGGACGTCGGTCGCGTCTGCGCGATCGGGAGCGGCACCCGTTCGAGCTGCGAAGGGACCGAATTTCCGAACGCCGCCTACGAACTCGCGAAGCGCGTCTGCCGTTCGGAGTAAAGCCATGAGCCCCCGCGAACTTCTCGAGTGCTTTCAGACGGCGGGCGGTTCCGCCGCGGCCTGGGAGCGACGCGTGCGCCTCGATCAGGGGCTGCTTGCCGTGCTGGCCTTTCTCATGCTTGACCGCTATACGGGCAACATCGCGCACGAGGCGGCGGGCGTTCTGATGCTCGCGCCCGTGATCCTTCACGTCGCCGTGAACGTCAAATGGTGCCGGCGTGCTTTGGGGCTGAAGGATGCGCGCCCCGGGCGGGCACGCAAACCCCGCCCCGCGGGAGCGCGCGAAATCGTGTTGCGCCTTCTCAATGCGCTCCTTGCACTTTCCTTTGCGGCGTCGCTCGTCTCGGGCGTCATGTGTTCGCAAATGCTTTTTGCGACCTTCACGCCCGAAGACTGGCGGATGTCGCTCGAATACCGGGCGGCGCACGTGGGACTCTCCGTCTGGTTCTTCCTTCTTGCGGCGCTCCATGCGGGGCTTCACGCCGGGGTCTTCGTCGGGAAGACGACGGAGTCGCTGCGGCGCCTTCATGCCCGCGCCCCGTGGGGGGCGGGTGTCGGCGTCGCGCTTGCGGCCTGGGCGGCGGCGCTTGCCGCTTTCGGGCCGCGTGAGGCGGACCTGCTGATGGCGCTCGAAAACGCCTACATCCCGGTCGAGCGCGGGGAATGGCCGACCGCCATGCCCGCGGACCTCCTTGCGGTCTTCCTCGCGGCCGCAGGCACAGCGGCGCTCGTCGAGCGTACGGCGTCGGTCGCGAAGGAATGGAAGGAGAAGAAGCGCCGGGCGGCAGCCGAGCAGGCGAAGGTCGCGTAACGATCGGGTGGAAGCGCCTCGCTCTCTTCGAAGCTGAAACTCAAAATCAATGCCCAACATCAAAGCCCTCGCACCGAATTGGTTCGAGGGCTTTTATTCTTGTATATAATACTGTATGCAGGGATAAAAACTGGAAGAAGGTAATCGAACGGGGACATCACCCCCAAGCCCCTTATCGCAAAGCCATAAGCAAATTTCATTAGGTTACTTTTCTGTGGCTCCTTCGGGGGGATGAACTTGTAGGAATGCTCGTATATTTGAGCCACGAATCGCAGAACTTGCTTGGAGCCCATTTAGGGGTGGCTTATCAGGACGCCCCTCCATGGACAACTTGGTCCAGTTGGGCACGCTACCTGGTGAGGCTAGCTGGAGCGTCCTGAAGCAGGAAACGCTTCTGGTTAGACCAAATGAGTGTAATCACGCCGGAGCTTGCGGGTACGTCGAGCGATATAATCACATTTCGCCTCGGGAGTGCCATCGCCGACGAACGATGAAGCCGTGCTCGGCACGCAAGCCTGAAACCTAACCCATAAGCCCCTCGGTTAGCAGGTCTGGAAAATGTACTACGCCCGTGCGCCACGAAGCGTAGTCGCACGTCTGATGGTGCACTCTCACTTGGGTATGGTAGGGGCGCTTTAGGGAGAACCACATGCTTACATGCTTTGACGTGGCCGAGTATTTCCTCTCGAAAACTGAAGAGGATGCCGGCGATGTTATCTCGAACCTCAAACTTCAGAAGTTGGTCTATTACGCGCAAGGCTTCTGTCTTGCCATGTACGGTCGTCCACTTTTTAACGAGCGGATTGATGCGTGGCAACACGGCCCCGTGTGCCCGGCTCTGTACCACAAATACAAGGAGAACGGGTCTTTGGGCATCCCCGCCCCGACAGACGTCGATTTTCGTAAGTTCAGTAAGGAAGACTCTGAGCTGATGGACGAGGTTTACGAAGTATACGGGCAGTTTTCCGCATGGAAACTGCGCAATATGACGCACGAAGAGGCCCCATGGAAGAGCACGCCCATCGGGAGCGAGATTTCCCAGGCATCTATGGCGGAGTTTTTCAAGGAACGCCTGAATGACTAAGCGCGTTCCGAAGGTCAAACCGACACGCGGAAGATCAATTTCTGCGGTAGATCCGAGTATTGGAAGGCAGGATGCTTATTGTCCGATCTTTTCTTTCGAGTATATGGTAAGGGGTTACAGCGTCGATGACCTTCAGAAGAACGATCGGGCGGAGCTTGCTGTACAGCTGTTCAAACTGAGCCAAGTCACCTGGGGAGACCTCAAGAAAGTGGGGCGACACGCCCTTGGATTTGAGAAGATAGCTAGAGACGCGATTAGGGCTCCGATCCCGGCAGCGATTACTCCCGATGTCACCCTAATTGCCTTTCGGTTCAGTGGTCTCAAGTCGATGGTTGGATTTCGGAGTGAACGTATTTTCCACATTGTCTGGATCGATCACGATCGAACTGTTTACAAGCATTAACGGGCAGACTCCAGGTGGAGCGTTAGCGGATAGGCTACGTGAACGTCTGACGTACCAACCTTTTTCTGGAAAAAGGTTGCATCGCCGTCGAAGATGTTCAATTCCATCGAGTTGCTCGACGGCAGGCAAGCGCAGTCGAATACAAGTACTCAAAGAAGGAGAGTACCAAGCTTGGCCCTGAAAAGAATCGGCCCGGTCGACATCCAGTCGATCGGGCCGTTTTCTTTTCCCCGGGAAAGCGCAAGGCCACCCGGGAAAAGCCGACAAGTGAACAAGAAGCCGAGAGCCGAAGACCCGAGATTCCGAAAGAGACTCGCCGCCCGTGCATGCGGCAGTCTTTCAAATCTCTTCGCATCTTGCGATGCGCCTTCGTCCTTCAAACGTTCGGTATTTCTCTGCGCTTCCCGACGGTGCTTCGGTCCCGTGCATCGAACCGATCCCGTCGGGCGTGCAAAAGCGAGAGGAGCGTACCGAAGCGTCCGGAAGGACGCTTTGCCTCAGCGTTCAGTCGTCACGTCGTCGGTGCCTCACTTCGCCCAGGTCGGCGTCCCGTGCTTCTTGACGGGAGCGTCGATCTTGTAGGAGGGCGCCGTAATGACGAGGTTCGGGAGCGTGAGCGCCCCGTCCGCGAGCGGAGCGATCATGCCGTCGTCGCCGTACTTCGCGCGAAGTTCGTCGACGGGACCGAAGTCGAGGGCGCGCTGCGGGCAGGCGCCCACGCACGCGGGCATCAGGCCTTTTTCGAGGCGGTCGATGCACATGTCGCACTTCGTCATCTTCTTCGCCTCAACGTCGAGTTGCGGCGCGTCGTAGGGGCACGCAAAGGCGCAGGCCCCGCAACCGATGCACTCCTTGGGGTCGATCAGAACGAGACCGCGACGGTCGGCGTGCTTCTTGTGCGCGCCCGTGGGGCAGACCTTCACGCACGCGGGATCCGCGCAGTGGTTGCAGGAAACGGACGTGAAGTAGGCGACGACGTTCTGCGTCCAGGAACCGTCGGCGTTTTCTTTCCATTCGCCCCCTTCGGCTTCGAGCACGCGTCGGAAGGCGCGCCCGTCCTGGAGGTTGTTCTTATCTTTGCAGGCCACGACGCACGTGCGGCAACCCGTGCAACGCGTGGCGTTGAAATAAAAGCCGTATTGCTTGGTCATCGTGGGTTACTCCGTAAAGCGTTCGACCTGAACGAGGTTGGTGTGCGAGGGGTTGGCCTTCGCCAAGGGCGAGGGCTTCAACTGGGTCAAAACGTTGAAGCACCCGCCGCGATCGAGACCCGAGGCGTCGGGCTTGTACCAGGCGCCCTGCGGGAAGGCGACGAGATGCGGAATGATGCGGTTCGTGACCTTCACGGGAAGGACCAAAGCGCCGCGGTCGTTGAAGACCTTGACGCGCATGCCGGTCGTGAGGCCTCGGGCCTTCGCGTCGACGGGATTCATGAGAACGACGTCGGGATGCACTTCTCGGAGCCACGGCACGTTATGGTAGGTCGAGTGCGTGCGACCCGGCCCGTGGTAGCCGAAGGCTTCGAGCGGGTAGATGCGGCTCTTTTCGTCTTCGAGGAGCATTTCGTCCGTCGCGACGTAGCGCGGAATCGGGTGGATTTCCTGGCCCTTCCCTTCGGGGAGCTCCCATTCGGCCGCCATCTTCGCGAGGCGTTCCGAGTAGATTTCGATCTTGCCCGAGGGGGTCGAGAGGGGGAATTTCGCCGGGTCGCGGCGGAAGTCTTCCATCACGATGCCCGAGTCCCCTTCCATGCGGTACTTGTAGATGCCGACCTTCTGGAAGTCTTCGTACGTGGGCATTTCAGGGAGCTTCGCGCGGGTTTCTTCATAAACGCGACGCACCCAGCCTTCGAGCGTGAGCCCCTCCGTGAACTTCTCTTCGACGCCGAAACGCTTCGCGAGTTCGCGCATGATTTCCCAGTTCGGGCGCTGTTCCCACTCGGGATCGATCGCCTTCTGACTCATGAGAACGTAGTTCCAGTCGCCGACCGCATAGCTGTCCGCCATAAGGTCGACCGACTCCTGGTGGCAGACGTCGGGGAGGACGTAGTCCGCAAAGCGGCACGAGGGGGTCATCTGCGTGTCGACCGCAACGATCGTTTCGACGAGGCTTTCGTCTTCGAGGATCGGACGCAGCTGATTGATGCCGCCGTGCTGGTTGATGAGGGTGTTCGACTGCGTGTTCCAGATGAACTTGATGTTGTGACGGAGTGCCTCCGCACCGCGAATCGCGGCGTTCTTCGCGGTAAGCGACTTCGCGTCGACGACGGCGCGCGGCCACAAGAAGATCGGGAAACCCACCGTCACGGGGTTCGTGCCCGTCGGAAGGCCGCTCTCGAGCCCGTAGCTGTCTCCTTCGCGGGCGCCCGAATTCGTGCCGGGGAGCCCGATCTGACCCGTGAGGATCGGGAGCATCGCGATCGAGGTCGACTGCGTTTCGCCGTTCATGCGGCGCTGCGGAGCCCAACCCTGCGAGATGAAGCAGGGCTTCGTGTTCCCAATCTTGCGCGCGAGCCACACGATGCGCTCGGCGGGAATCTGCGTGATGCGCGCGGCGCGTTCGGGCGTCTTCGGCGTACCGTCGGGACCCTGACCGAGGATGTAGGACTTGTAGGAGGACCCCTTCGGCGCCGAAGCGGGAAGAGTCTCTTCGTCGTAACCCACGCAGTAGGTGCGCAGGAACTCGGTGTCGACGAGGTTTTCCGTAATGAGCACGTACGCGATCGCTTCGACGAGCGCGGCGTCGGTGCCGGGTCGAATCGGAATCCAGGTCGCTTCGCGGCCCGCGATCGTGTCGGAGCAAATGGGGTCGATCAGGATAAATTCGGTGCCGTTCTTGCGCAAGGCCGAGAAGGCTTCCCAGGACTGACCGCCCCCGGAAGCACGCGTCACGGCGGGGTTGTTGCCGAAGGTGACGTAGAGCTTGGCGTTGGCGACCTGGCTGAAGTACGACCCCTGGCCGTTTGCCTTCGAGCGCACTCCGCCGTAGTCGAACTGCCCGTAAAGGTAGGGCCACGCGTTCTGAATGCAGGCCGCAGAATAGTCGGAGTACCAGGCGACGGAGCCCCCGACGAGATTGAAGAAGCGGTACGTGGAGGCGGAGGAATTGACGAGCGCCTGATTGCCCGAGCCGTGCATGATCATGACGGCTTCGTTCGTGTGTTCGGCGATGGTCTTCTTCAAACGCGCGGCGATTTCGTCGAGCGCCTGCTCCCAGGAGATGCGTTCGAATTTGCCTTCGCCGCGCTTGCCGACGCGCTTCATGGGGTACTTCAAGCGTTCGGGCGCGTAGATGCGCTGGCGCATCGAGCGGCCGCGCTGGCAGGCGCGAACCTGCGGGCAGGCGCCATCAACAACGGTGTCTTCCGGACGACCCGTGTCGTCCGTTTCAATGCGGATGATGCGACCGTTCTTGCTGAAAACTTTCAGCTGGCAGCGCGAACCGCAGTTGACGGCGCAACCGCTCCAGGTCATGGTTTCAAGATCTTCGGCCGCCGCTTGAACCGCTTTCGCAAGCGTTGTCAACGGAAAGCCCATGAAGGCGAGCATCGCCGTGCCCGCCGAACCGGCCAAAAAGCCGCGTCGCGAGATGTTTGTAGGAGTCACTGTTATGGGGTCCTCAATGAAAAGGGGCCGTTTATGATTTTTCGAGGGAGAGAAAGTCAGGGATTGTACCAATGCCACCCTTAGGGTTTTCTACATATTCGGAGGGAATTGAGGAGTAGTCGGGCGGAAGTTGTGACGAAAAATGCGGGTAGAATGCCCGACGTGCGTGCCACGAATTTTGGTGTTTCCTACCGACCTTTGTTGCCGAAAGCAAATACGTGCTTCTCTCACGGACGTCTCGGGCAAGCCCTGGGGAACCTTTGAAATTCCGCTCCGTCCGTTTTTCTTTTTTCTCGAAGGATCGCATTCCGTGTCCCATACGCTTTACATCGCCGAAAAACCCTCCGTCGCCCGGGCGATCGCCGCCGAGCTCGGCGTCCTGCGTCGCGAGGAGGGCGCCCTCGTTTGCCGCGGCAACACGGTCGTCACCTGGTGCTTCGGGCACCTCTTGGAGCAGGCCGAGCCCGACGCCTACCTTACGGGGACGCCGAGCGGGAAAAACGGCAAAAAGCCTTGGCGCCTCGAAGACCTCCCGATCCTTCCGAAAACCTGGAAGATGCTCCCTAAAAGAGAGAAAGGGGCGGCGGCGCAGCTCTCGAAAATCGGGAAGCTCTTGAAAGAGGCTTCGATGGTCGTGCACGCCGGCGACCCCGACCGCGAGGGGCAGCTGCTGGTGGACGAAGTGCTCGAACACTTCCGATCGCGCCTTCCCGTGAAGCGCTTCTGGGTCTCGGCCGTCGACCCCGCGTCGATCCGCAAGGGCCTTGCGAATCTCAAAGAAAACCGCAACTACGCCGGGATGCGCGACGCCGCGCGCGGGCGAAGCCGCGCGGATTGGCTTCTCGGCATGAACCTCTCGCGCGTCTATACGCTCACCAACCCGGGGCCTTCCTCGGAGGACGCTTCGGGCGATTCGCCCGCTCCGGCGCATGCACCCTCCTACGGGTCTTCCTACGGTCGGAGACCCAAAGCCCGTTCGGGGCGATTCTCGAAATCCTCCGAATTTTCGAAATATTCGAAAGGCCGCTCGCGCGCGCCCTCGAACCTCATTGCCGTGGGGCGCGTACAGACGCCGGCGCTCGCGATGGTGGCGCGCCGCGACTACGCCGTGCGCCATTTCGTTCCCGTTCCCTTCTGGCGCATGGCGGCGGACTTGGAAAAAACGGGAATCGTCTTTCGCGCCGCCTGGAAGCCCGCGCCGGGGCAACCGGGAATGGACGAGGAGGGAAAGCGCCTCATTGACATCGCTCTGGGGCGGGCGCTCTACGAGAAATTGAAGGCCGAAAAGGAAGCGCGGGTACTTTCCGCCGCGACGAAGCGCAAAAAGGCCTATCCGCCGAAGGCCTACACCCTCGCCGACATCCAGATCGAAGCGAACCGCCTCTACGGGTTCGGGGCGGACGAGACGCTCTCCCTTTGCCAGGCGCTCTACGAAAAGCACAAGGTCGCCTCCTACCCGAGAACGGACTGCGGATACCTGCCGCGCTCGCAGCACGCGGAGGCTCCGAAGGTGCTCGAAGCGATCGCAAAAACCTGTCCCGCTGCCGCCAAAGCCGTGGCGGCGGCGAACCCCGCGCTCGTGAGTCCCACGTTCAACGACGCGAAAGTGACCGCTCACCACGGGATTGTGCCGGTCGCAAACTCCGTCGACCCCGCGGCCCTCTCCGAAAAGGAAAAGAAAATCTACCGTCTTATCGCCCGACGCTACGTCGCGCAGTTTTTCCCCGTGCACGAGTACGACGAAACGCGGGCGGAATTCGCGATCGGCGGCGAAACGTTCGCGGCCAAAGGCCGGGTCGTTGTGGTGTGCGGCTGGAAGGCGCTTTTTGAAAAGCCGGAAAAGCCGGAAAACCGTTCGGGTGCCTCCGCCCGAACGACCCGACGCGCGACCGAAAAAGCGGGCGAATCGGACGAGGCCGAAACGGATGCGTCGGGTGCCAAGTCCGACGAAGACCGCTACGCCAAGCAGCGCCTGCCGGAGCTCGTCAAGGGCGAACTCGTCCCCGTGCGGGAGCTGATCGGGACCGAATCCCAAACCGAGCCTCCGGCCTACTTCACGGAAGGGACTCTGATTGCCGCGATGGAAAACATCTGGCGTTCGTTCGACGACCCGCACATCCAGGCGAAACTCAAAGAGGCGGGCGGGATCGGAACGCCCGCAACACGCGCCGCGATCATCAAGGAGCTTCAGCGCAAGGGCTATCTCGTCGCCGAAGGCAAACACCTTCACTGCACGCCCGAAGGCCGCAACGTCCTCCTCCAAGCCTCCCCCAAGGTGCGCAGCGCCGCCATGACGGCCGCTTTCGAAACGAAGCTTGCGCTCGTTGAAGCGGGCGAATACGCGCTCGACGCGTTCGTTGCGGAATTCGAAGCGTTCGTCGCGGAGGAGGTGAAACGCCGGAAAGGTGCGTGAGCGACCTTCTTACGTCCCGCCGACCTTTCGGGAAAAGACCATTCCGTTCTTCCCGGGGATCGGCGTCTTTTCCGTCCGTGGCGTGCCCTCCGTTGCGGCCTCTTCGGCCCGACCGAAACGCCTTGAAAAGCGCGAAATAAGAAAGGACGTCGACCTCGGGAGTCGGCGTCCTTCCGGTACAAATCGGCCTTCGGTGCGATCAGCTCGCAGCCGTGCGGTTTTCCTCTTCGACCTCGAAGGGCAGGCCCTGCGCCTTCACCGTCGCTTCGAAGAACGACCAGATCGCCGCGGAAATCGTCGTCTGGTACTTGGTTTCGATGATGTCCTTGATGACGGGCTTCAATTCCGTCGGAATGCGGCCCGAGGTGTTCGTCGAGAGGTCTTTCGAAACCGTGTGTTCCGTGACGGGGAAGGGAAGCGTCCCCGTGCGGGCAATGTAACGGCAAAGCGTCTTGATCGCGTCGGAGGGCGTCAGACCGAGGTCGGCGAAGATTGCGGTCGCTTCTTCCTTGAGGGCGCGGGGGAGGCGGGACGAGATGACCGTGGTGGCGTTGCGGGGTTTGGGGTAGGGATACATCGGGAAATGGCCGTGAAGGGTTGAAAGAACGAGGACGAGGGCGAACGGCCTGAAAACCGTGCCGACTCGTATTTTAGCCCGTTGTTAACGGGGAGTGTACGGGAGAAGCGCTTCCTTGGGGGCGGTAGGACGCTGTTTCTTGGGAGGGAAAACCCGAGGGAACACGTGAAAAAAGACCCCCGCCGTGGAATTCCGGCGGGGGGAAGCGCCTCCCCGGAAGGGGAGGCCGTTGAAGTGCGACTCAAACGCTTCGGGTGTTCCCGAAGGGTTCGGTCGGGATCAGAAGGCGTAACGCAAGCCGAGCGTGCCTTCGCTCGCCGAGTAGCCGTTCGAGCCCGAGGCGTAACCGAAGTGGCCCCAGACGGAGAGCGAATCCGTCACGCGCCAGTCGGCGCCCGCGCGAACTTCGGCCTGGTCTTCGGCACCCATCTGCTCGACGGTCACGTTCGACATCGTGACGCCGTAGGTTTCGGTGTTGTGGATCCAGTTGAGTTCGACGTAGGGGGAGAACCCGCCCGTCGTCTTCCCGAAGGCGTAGGTCTTCACACCCAGCTTCGTGCGGATGTTGTCCTTCCCTTCGAAGGTCACGTCGTGAACGTCGTTCGAGATGTCGTCCGCTTCGTAACCGAACCACGTGACGGAGACGTGCGGTTCGACGTAGATGTCGCCTGCTTGACCGTGCGCGTCGTAGGAGAAGGCCTTGAAGCCCCAGCCCGCTTCGAGCGAGGCGGAGAGCCCGTTCCCGTCGGCGGTTTCGGAGACGTTCAAGCCCTTCACGTCGCTCTCGGCGTCGGTCCACATGAGCCAGCCGTCGACGTAGGGACCCGTGCGGTCGGCGCCCTCAAGCTGCCACCCCGCATAGATACCGGCACCCCACGCGTCCGTGTCGGCACGGGATTCGAGGCCCGTGCGCGTCGAACGGCTCTTCGTGTCTTCGGTGGCGTAGGAGAACATCGCCCCCGCGTACCACGTGCCGCCCGCCGCAAGTCCCGAAAGGACGTCGGAGCCGAGCGTCGTGGTCGAGGCCGTGTCGTGCACCGAAATCTGGCCCGTCGAATCGCCGTAGCGCTCGTGCGAGACGTTTTCAACCACCCAGAAGGCGTTGGCGATCGACCCGTCGGCGTTTGCTTTGAGCCACGAGCGGTTGCTCATGCGGTCGTGAAGCGACAAGTCGAAGAGCTGCGCCGCGGCGGCAACCCCCAAGTAGGAACCGGCCGTGACAGTCGTGTTGCGAACGTCGCCGTCACCCGTGATGCTCGAAAGGAACACGTCGGTGCCGTTACTCGCGTCGTCCTTGCGAACGAGCGTGTAGTCGTAGGCACCCGCCGTCAGGGCTTTCACCTCGGCACCCGTCGCGTCGACGAGATTCACGGTGAAGCCCTCGGCGGCGCTCGCCGTGTCGACGAGCTGGATGCTTTCTTCGGCTCCCTTATCGAGGTCCTTCGGCGTCACGGCAAGGTTCAAGGTCCCCGAGGCGGTACCCGTCACGCGGATGCCGTCGGAGCCGTTTTCACCAAGCCCCCACGTCACGCTCGTTTCTTCGGCGTTGTCGGCGGCCGGGCTCTTCCCGGTCTCGACGTCAAGCGCGAAGATGTTCCCCGCTTCGGCCGCGAGGTTTTGCATTTCGGCCACGCCGTCGACGACGATGCGCGAAGCCGCGGCGAGGTTGCCGAGGCGAACGTTGCCCGCAAGACGGGTCGAGCCTTCGAGGGCGCGCAGGTTCATGGCGGAGAGGTCTTTCGTGATTGCACCGGTGAGGGTGAGTTCTCCCGCACCCGTCTTCACGAATTCGCCCGAACCGACCGTGCGCTGCCGCACGTCGCCGTAGCCGCGCACGGAGTTCTTCCACGTGTAGTCGCCCTCGAGCGCGAGTTCGATCGTCGAACCCGAGGCGGTCGCGACGATGCCGCCGAACTGCTCGAGCGTACCCTTGGGGTCGTGCAGCACGAGGTCGCCGCCCGCGAGAACGAGCGCGCTCTCGCCCGAACCCGTAACGGCCGAACCCTCGGCGAATTCGGAGTTGCCTTCGGTAAGCGCGAGGATGTTGCGATCGGCCAGAGCGAGGGTGCCGTTCGCACCCAGGTCGAGCGCCTTCATGCGCACGGGATCGAGCACGCCTTCGGCCGCGGCGTTGAGCGTCACGACGGAGCGATCTTGAATCGCTTCGCCTTCTTCGCCTTCGGTCATCGTGCCGATCGAGACGCGGCTGCTTTCGGCAAAGGCGCCCGATGCGATCACGTCGACGACCGCCCCCAGGTCGATCCGGGTTTCACCCGTGTACGAATTGTCGGCGGCAAAGGTCACCGAGGCCGAATCGGGCGTGAGGTTGTTCGTGACGACGACCTTCGTATCGGCGCCGCCCGTGATCTCGGCATCGAGAAGATGCGTACCTTCGACGAGGGACTTCGACGCGTCGATGCGCAGGGTCGCGCTCGAGAGGATGTCGATCTTCGTGATGCCCGCACCGATCGCGAGGCTCTTGTTGTCGACGTCGGCAACCACCTTCGCACCCGTATGCACGTCGGCGACGTGCACCGTTTTGTCAGTCGCGTCCGGATCCCAGGAGGGCTGCCAGTATTCGACCGTGAAGGTTTCCGACGCGTTGCTCGCGTCGAGCTTCATTCCGGCCGCAAGGCGCTTGAGTTCGGTCTCGTCCGCATTGACGTCCGTAATCAGCGCGAGGACCGGGTAATCGGGCTCTTCGCCGATCAGGTCGAGAATCGACCCGTCGAAGGAGCCGTTGCCCGGCAAGCCGCTCGCGAAGTCGAGGTCTTTGATGTCGGCCTTGACGGTGACGGTCCCGCCCGTGTGAATGAGCTTGTGCTGATTCAGGTCGATTGCGTTCACCGAAACGCCCGAGGCGTTCCCGAAGTACCCGTCTCCGTTGCCGATGCGAATGCCCGGCGTGAAGTCGAGCGTGGCGCCCTCCGCCACCGTCAGGTCGCCCGCCAGGGCGATCGGAACGGGGGCCACGGTGCCGTCCGAGCCGATCGTCTTCAGGTTGTTGATGCCGAGCACCGACCCCGCACCGACTTCAAGTTTCCCTTGCTGCGATGCAAAGTGCGTAAGCGCGGAATTCGCGACGGACGTATCGGTCCCGATGACGAGCTCGGCGTTCGAGTAGGCGAGCGTGCCCGTGAAGGCTTCGTTCACGGAGGAAGCCGCGAGCGTGCCGCCCGCTTCGCGGTAGCCGAGCGAAACGCGGCCTTCGCCCGTCACGCCCGAGAGGTCGACCGAGCCCGCCGCGGGACCCGTGAGGTCGTAGTAGGCCGTGCTCGTCGCGTCGACCGCGACCTTGTCCGCGACGAAGTCTTTGCCCGCCGCCGGACCGAACGTAATGTTGCTCGAATTTTTGAGTACGTACGCGGCCGTTCCCGAGCTGAGGGCGAAGTTGCCCGAAGTCTCGGAAAATTCGACGCGCGCATCCTTGCGAGCCGCAAGGTTACCCTCAAAGAGCTTACCCTCGGCCGTACCCTGACGGCCCTCGAAGCGAAGCGCGGCACCCCGAGCGGCATCCTTCGCGTCGAGCGCGGCCGCAAATTTGGTGGAGGCCGCGGCCCCGATCGTAAGCGTTCCGCCCGTCACGAGCAATTCGGCATTATCCTCGGTCGTAACCGTACCGAGGATTTCGCCGCCCGAAGCGAGCGTTTGCGTCGCGTTGACGATGACGCCCGCGCCTTCATTGACGGAGAGCGTCCCGTAGGTGCCCGTCTTCGCGAGCGTTACGGTTTTGTCCGTCACGCGAATGCCGCCGTCGGGGTAACCCGTAATCGCAAGGTCGAGCGTCGTGTCGCCCGTTTGCTCGTCGGCCCCGGCAAGAAGGAGTTCGCCCTCCAGTTTCAGATCGGTTGCACGGTAGTTGATGCCGATACCCTTCGCGTCGCGGACGATGTTCGAGGTGTAGGTGATGTCACCCACGTCTTCGCCGTCCTGAAGGAGGTTGCTCGTCCATTCGCCGCCGGTTTGCGCATTGACGGTGATCGAATCGGCGTCGATCGAAGCCGTGGCCGTCGAACCCTCTGCCAGGCGTACGAGCCACGAGGTGGCGCCCGTCGCGTTGTCGACGGAAAGGAGGCTCTCCGAGGGAACGTCCGCTTGGAAAGCGGTGTTGTCGACGTCGATCACCATGTTCTTGAGCGTGAGACCGTCGGTCGCAATGAGGGCACCCGTCGCGTCGGATCCCGGAAGGACGGCGCCGACGCCGAGCTCACCGCCCGAAATGTCGATCGTCCGGAAGATGTGCTTCGTCCCCGTCGAATCGACGATACCCGAGGTCATCTCGAGAGACGCGCGTTTTTCGCGCGTTCCGGTGTTCGCTTTTTCGTCGATCGTGAGCCAACCGTCGTCGACCACGATCGTTCCGGTAAAGCCCGCTTCGCTGCCGTAGACCGCATGGTCGGCAAGGAGAATCGTGCCTTCGCCGCGCATGAGGGAGAGGTCGACGTCATCCGTCGTATCGGTGCCCGTGAGATTGAGCGTCGTCCCTGCGTCCACGCGGATCGTGCCGAGGTAGGTCGAGCCCGTTATTTCAAGGTCTGTAATGTCGAGCGTTCCCGAGGCGAGTTCAAGTTCGGAGCTCTCCGTCCCCGTCAGGGTCGAGCCCGCGGCGAGGGTGCCGCCTCCAAGGAGCTTGAGGGTGAGAAGCGACGGGGGGTTCGGATCGGATTCGAGCGCCACCGTGCCGCCCTCGGCCACGTCGAGCGTGCGAACCGACTGGGTGTTCGCCGTATCCTGACCGCCGTGGAGTTCGAAGGTCGCATTTCCCGCGACGTCGAGCGCCGCGGTGCCGAGCGCGCCCGCATCGGCCACGAGCGTGCCCGCTTCGACGTAAGCCGTCCCCGACATGACGGACTGCGTGTTGTAGAGGTGGAGCATTCCCGAGCCCGTCTTACGCAGGTCGCCCGTGCCCGTCAGCTTCGCGAAGAAGGACTGTTCGGCGGCGCCGTCGACCGTGAGTTCGAGGGCGTTCGAAGCCTCGGGCTTTTTGAGGCCTCGGAGTTCGAGCTCGGTCAGGCCGTGCGTCACGTAGAGGTCCCCGTCCTCAAAGAGCGTCGTGAAGTACCACTTGCCCGTGGCTACGCCCGTGTCGTCGTTCAAGTCGGTGCCCGCAAAGGTGCCGTCCGCGTTGAAGTAGCCCGTGAGGGTGGAGGAGTCTTCTTCGCTTCCGACGACATTGACGCCGACCGTGCCGTGAATCTGATTGGCGTTCGGATCGGCCGTCGTTTCAATGACGAGTCGACGGCTTTCGCTTGCGAGCGTGTCGAAGATGTGGTCGCCCTGCTGGCTCGGCGAGCCGTCGTCAAGGCCCGTCACAGCCGACTGATCGAGCAGAATCGTACCGGCGCCGTTCACGGTGACGGAGTCGACCCGCAGGGCGGGCGTAGTGTCGGTCAGGGCCGAGAAATCAAATTCGGAAAGGTCGAGCGTGCCGTTCGGCTTGTTGTCGCTCGGGTCGGCCCAGCCGATGCGGTTCAGTTCGAGCGTCGTATTTCCCGCATAGCGCAGCGTGCCGCCCGTGCCGACCGAAACGCCCGTCGTCGTACCGAGCTTCGAAGCTTCGGTCGTGAGGTTGAGGCTCGTGCCCGTCATGCGAAGCCAGCCTTTGTAGTCGGCCGAAGTCCCCTTAAACGTATCGGCAAGCGTCACCGCACCCGAGCCCTTCACTTCGACTACGTCCTCCGTGGTGCCCGAAAGCGCGAGATCGAGCCCAGAGACGCCTTCCTTCGCGGTAAGCGTGAGGCGGTTGTTGCCCTGGTCGTTCGTCATCGCGACGGCGTCGCCGAGGTAGGCCTTGTCGGCGTAGGCGAGCGTGAGGTTCGAGCCGTCGAGTTGAGTTTCACCGACTCCAGTCAGCAGGTTGCCGATGTTTTCCTCGTAGGTGACGTCCGACTTCACGAGTCGCACGTCATAGTCGGACGCGTTTTTGGACGAGGTCTTGGTGAAGAAATTGCGCGTCGTATCGTCGAAGACGAGCGCCTCACCGATCCGAAGGTCGTTGGTTTTTACGTTGGCGGTTTCAAGTGCGGCGTTTCCACCGATCGTGAGCGTCCCCCAAACCCGGGTGGTGCCCTGCACGGCAAAGGCCGAGTCGCCCGAAAGGTTCACGTCGCCGAGGTCCGCATCGCCGCGCGCGACGAAGCGCGCTTCGTCGCGAAGCGTCGTTTCGTTATCAACGGAGACGTCCCCCGAGATCGAAAGGTTGGCTTCGGAACTCGCTTCGAGCCGCTCGGCATCAAGTTCGCCCGCCGTAAGCCGGGCCTCGCCGGTCGCGGTGATCCTGTCGTAGACGTGCAGGAGTCCCTCCGTATGAAGGACCGAGGTGCCCGACGCGGCGACGAACCGTCCCGCATCGATGTTGTTGTCCGTCGTGAGTTGCGCCGAACCCGAGAGCTTGAGGTACTCGGTCGTGTTGAGTATCCCGTCGACTTGGAGCGTCGTGTCCGATGCGAGCGTCAGACCCGATAGGAAGTCGGTCGTCGAGTGCGACTTGATCGTGTTGTCGCCCGTGAGGTTCGCGCCGGGGTCGGTTCCGATCGTGATCGCTTCGCCTTCGAGTCGGGCGCTCGCCATCGTGAGGTCGTGCGTCGTCAAGTTGCCCGTTGCGGTAAGGTCGCTGCCCGGATCGAGCGTCGTTTCCCCCGTAACGACAAGCTCTCCGGTGACCGCGTATCCGGTATCGGGGTTGAGGTGAAGACCGCTCATCGTCGTAAGCAGCGCGATGCTTTCGTTCCCCTCGCCCCAAACGGTGGTCGTGCCCGTAACGGTGACGTTCTCTCCCGTGGCGTCGAGCACGGAGGAGCCGTTCAACTCAAGGCCGCCCGCGGACGTGAAATTGCCGCCCTTGACGGCGAGCGTCGAGGCATTGCCGAGTACGACCAAGCCTTGACTCGAAAAAGCGTTCCCTTCCGCGGTCGTACCCGTCGATTGAAGGGTGTTTTGGCCGCTGAAATCGGCGTTTCGGACCGTAAGGCCGTTGAGGACGTCGAAGGTCGTATTGCCGACCCGCAGGGCGTGATTGTCGGCGAGCGCCCCGTCGATGCGTTCGGTGACGCGGGCGTTTTGGGCCGTAATCGTGTTACCCGAGCCGAGCGACGTCTGACGTTTGAGGTCGACCGCGACGTCCTTGAGGTAGGTGCGACCCGTAAAGGTGTTGCCGCCCGCAAAGAGGTCGTTCACGAATGCGTCGTCGCTTTCGTAAAGCGTGTCGAAGACGAGCACCGAGTCGGTCGGATTCGTACCCGTCACGGCAATGCCGCCCGCACCCCACAGTTTCGCTCCGAACGTAGGCGTCCCGCTTTCGGCTTGAAGAGGAAGGACCTTCCCGTCATAGAGTTCGATCCCCGCCATGACGACGGTCGTCGAGACGGAGTTCTCACCCCAGAGAAGGCCGTTGATGTAGTCGGATCGGTCGCGGATGGCGGAGCCGTCCGAAACGAGCTTGAGGCCGAGCGCCGCTTCGCCGATCACGTACGCGGCGCGTCCGACCCGTTCGGCGCCGTCGGCCAGGTACTGGTAGAAAACGTTCGATTCGGAAGAACCCGCGTCGCCGTTACCCGTGCTGAGGTAGAAACGCTCTCGCAAATCGGTGTAATCGGGCCAGTGCTTTCCCTGATTGTAGATTCGCCCCGTCGTCGTCACGAGCGCCTGCTCGAAGCCCGCCGACTGCTCGGCAAGCGAAAGCATGGTGTCGCTCTCGCTCCCGAGATCGAGCGTCACCTCGCCCGAGGCCTCTCCGTTGAAGTGGAAATAGGTTTTCGGGGTGTCGAAGAGCTCCTTAAGGTAGATGTCCGTCACGTAGGTCTTCGCCGCGACCTTCGAATCGCCGAAGGCGAACGCGACGTCGCCCTCTTCAAAGTCGGTCGAGCCCTGAATGTGGGTCGTCCCGTTGTCGATTTCCATCGAGAGGTTGATGTCGTTGCCCGTCGACCAGGGGGTGTCTTCGTCCGGCGACCCGGGGGCGGCAAGCGCGCCGGGCGACGCGACGAGGCCTGCGGCCAAAAGCGCCGAGGCGACCGCCGCCGCACAGATCGAGACGGACTTCTTGCCCGCGGAACGTTGCAACTCCGATACGGCGGTCAAAGCACCGGTGCGGCGGTTCTTTTGAGTTTTGAATATGCGGTTCATAAGAAAACTCCGGAAATGAAAAATGCGCCGGCGGAACGCGCAAGAGCTCCGTTCCGATATTCCGAGTCCTTTGCAAACGGACAACCGAAACGAGGGAGCCGTACGAAGGCACGCGGAAAATGCACATGACGAACACTCGAGCGACGCCCGCGCGGTACGAAAGTCGGCTTCCGGGCCGACGGGAGGATCAACCGACGTGCAAAGGGGAGAAAAACCGTGAGAACGCCGCGGGCGCAACGGTACGCGCAAAAAAAGGGAAAAAGGCGCGTCGAGGCCTGTGAGGCCGCGGAAAGTCGGATCGAACGCCCCTCAATCGGGGACCCTTTTCCCCGGGGCTTTCGTGAAAAAAACACGAAAGTCGCACGAAGCCGACCGAAAATTTCCAACCTTGGGAACGATCATTGAAAGATCCTCCGACAATCTTATTGTCCGTAGGACGATCCGATTTTGTCCATACGGTTTTTCACGGGCACTTCGGGGTCTTTCGTACGCAAAAAATGCGGATTATTCGGAAAACAGCTGTAAACGCGCGGAAGGTATTTTTTGAATTGTCGTGTTTACCTTAAGAAATTGGAGGATATTTGAGAAGTCCGTGTATTTACAGGATTTTCGGGGGCGAATACCGCCCATGGCGAGAAGGACGGTCTTTAAAGCACTTTTTCCCGATTTCGCCGGATAAAAAGCGAATTTCCGCACCGCGCTCATATGCGTTGAAAAGAACCGTACCGAAAGCGGTGAAATCCGCAATAAAATTCGAATGGAACTGTCATCGGTTTTGAAGCCGCAGAGCCTTTCCGATCGCGCGCACGGTCTCGAAAACGAGCGAATTCCGAGGAAAAGCCCGAGGAAAAAGAACGCGCCCCGGAAAACCTCAGGTCTCCGGGGCGCGAGTCGTTTATGGGCTCGACGTCGAGCTCACGCCCCGATGCTCATCGAGCGGAGTCGAAGAGTCGGCGAGGCGCGGGGGCTGTCGAAATCGCGTCAGAGGGCTTCTTCGATCGGATCGAAGACATAGACGTGACGGCGTTCGCCCGTCCATCGGGCGACCTCAACGAGGGCGGTCGAGGCGATGTTGCCGCAGGCAAGTTTCGACGTGGGTTCGTCCATCGTGAGCGTGTTCGAATTCCCTCGGAGGTCGAGGATCCCTTCCTTCGTTTCGACGGGAGCGTACCATGCGCCGTGATGAAACACCACGACGCCCGGCATCACGCGCTCCGTTACGTAAGCGCCCGCCATGGCGCGACCGCGCCCGTTCGCAACAAGGACGAGGTCCCCGGAGCGGATGCCGCGCGCTTCGGCGTCCTTCGGATGGATCCACAAGGGTTCGCGCCCGTCGATGTTGGCGTAGTCGTGCGACACCGTGCCGTCCAACTGGCTGTGCATGCGGTAGCGGCTCTCCTGAGTTTGACAGTTAAAAATGGCGAGAAACCTTGCCCGGCAAGGGCTCTCGCCTGTTTTTCCACCGTTCGTAAGCTGTTATAAGGCCTTCACTCTTAGTGCGCGCTTTACGTCCGCCTCGCTCGCAAGACCCGGCAACGGTTTCAGTCCGACCACTCTTGCTATGGTCTCGAAATCGCCCGCGGTGTTGGATTTCGTGTAGAACTTCTCGCCGTCCGGCAACTGCACTTCCGTCAACGTTGCCTCGCTCAGCGCTTCGATGATCCGCTCCGCGGTGATGCTCTCATCGGCTGCCGCCAGCTCGGTCTCCAAGAGGCGATGGATGACCAAGGCGATGTAGCAGATCAGAAAGTGGCCTCGAATGCGTGATTCCGTCCAGTGAAAGCACGGGCGCGCCTCCAGTAGCGACTTCGAAATTCTGAAGGACTCTTCGATTTGCCGGAGACTGTGATGAATCCTCAGGACTTCGTCGGGCGTCATTTTCGCATCTGAGTAGCAAATTCCGCAATACCCATCGAAGGCTTCAGTTTCTTCGATGCGCTCGGTGTCCGGGCCGGCTCCCAAGTTGCCTTCCTTCAGCTTGAGATAGCTCTTGCCGCCGCGTCGCAGGTCGCTTTTGAGCAATCCCGGATGTTCGGCGTAACGCTCGGCCTTTGCGACCAGGCTGCTTCTGTCGTGCGCATCTTTTCGAGCTCTGTGCTCCGAATAGTTGAGCAGCAGCTTCGATGTGATGTCAATGAATTTGGGCCGGCCGGTGCATTCATCGGTAACTCGAACACGCCGTGTCTCCTCGGTGACTCGGAACTTCGAGACATCGGTGCGAACACTGCTGTTCCGCACGGTCCAGCCCTCGCTGTCGCGGATCAGCGGCAGCATCTTGGCGGCGTTGCTGCGCAAGCGGTACGCGATGACATAATCGAGCCCCATCTCGCGCAGCGCGTACAGGTTCGCGCCGCTGTTCAGGCCGCGATCCGCGGTAACCACCACCCGCTCGATGCCGTACGTGTCCTTGAGTTTGCGAAGCAAGGGCAGCATCGTGCTGAATTCGCCGGTATTGCCGGGGAATAGTTCGTAATCGATCGGAATGCCGTTTTGATCGATCAAGAGCCCCATCATCACTTGGACCTGATTGAATTTGTGGTCCTTTGAGAAGCCGAAATTGCGCGGTGTGTCGGCGTCTTGGCTTTCGAACCGGTACGTAGTGACGTCGTAGAGCGCGACGGTGACCGCCCGCTTGTACTGCTTGGCGATCTGCCTATTCATGTAGGCAACCAGCTGCTCCTTATTGGCGCACAGAAGATCGATGGCTCGATACAGGTGGCAGAGCCGGAGTTTGTCGCTGCCGTACAAAAACCGATTGCGGCGCTCCCACTGAGCCAGCTTCGAGTCGGGCATGAGGCTGCGGGCGGCCACCATGTAGAAGACCGCGTTCGGGAAGTCGAAGCGGGTGTTTCCCTTGCTTTGCAGATCACGCAGTTTTCTCGGCATCGCGAGGCGCTCCCAGATCTGGCGGTACACGCTCGACCCAAGCATCACCGTGCGGCTGTCCCCTGTGGAGGCGCCGCGGGCTTTGATTGACAAAGCCTCTTTGACGCGTTTCTGCAGGAGCGCATTCTTCGACTCCTGATGTGCTTTCTTGAGCTCCTCGGCCTGAGCACGCAGCTTGTCGAGCGCTTCGGGATCCTGAGCCAGCAACAGATCCAGCCGTCCGAAGTTGCGGACGGTTCTGCTGGAGGTTTTCTTCTTTACAGGGTCCCAAAAGGACTCGCGAAAAGAGACGTACTCCTTGCCCCCGGTTTTCTGAATAACGAGATTCATCGTGCGCCCATAAAAATATAACTATATTATAACATGTTGGGGACGATAAAAAAGGGGCACAACCCCAGGCTGAGCAAGGATTGCCCCTAGTTGCAACTGTCAAACTCAGGAAAAAGACCCCCGCCGTGGAATTCCGGCGGGGGGAAGCGCCTCCCCGGAAGGGGAGGCCGTTGAGGTGCGACTCAAACGCTTCGGGTGTTCCCGAAGGGTTCGGTCGGGATCAGAAGGCGTAACGCAAGCCGAGCGTGCCTTCGCTCGCCGAGTAGCCGTTCGAGCCCGAGGCGTAACCGAAGTGGCCCCAGACGGAGAGCGAATCCGTCACGCGCCAGTCGGCGCCCGCGCGAACTTCGGCCTGGTCTTCGGCACCCATCTGCTCGACGGTCACGTTCGACATCGTGACGCCGTAGGTTTCGGTGTTGTGGATCCAGTTGAGTTCGACGTAGGGGGAGAACCCGCCCGTCGTCTTCCCGAAGGCGTAGGTCTTCACACCCAGCTTCGTGCGGATGTTGTCCTTCCCTTCGAAGGTCACGTCGTGAACGTCGTTCGAGATGTCGTCCGCTTCGTAACCGAACCACGTGACGGAGACGTGCGGTTCGACGTAGATGTCGCCCGCCTGACCGTGCGCGTCGTAGGAGAAGGCCTTGAAGCCCCAGCCCGCTTCGAGCGAGGCGGAGAGCCCGTTCCCTTCGGCGGTTTCGGAGACGTTCAAGCCCTTCACGTCGCTCTCGGCGTCGGTCCACATGAGCCAGCCGTCGACGTAGGGACCCGTGCGGTCGGCGCCCTCAAGCTGCCACCCCGCATAGATACCGGCACCCCACGCGTCCGTGTCGGCACGGGATTCGAGGCCCGTGCGCGTCGAACGGCTCTTCGTGTCTTCGGTGGCGTAGGAGAACATCGCCCCCGCGTACCACGTGCCGCCCGCCGCAAGTCCCGAAAGGACGTCGGAGCCGAGCGTCGTGGTCGAGGCCGTGTCGTGCACCGAAATCTGGCCCGTCGAATCGCCGTAGCGCTCGTGCGAGACGTTTTCAACCACCCAGAAGGCGTTGGCGATCGACCCGTCGGCGTTTGCTTTGAGCCACGAGCGGTTGCTCATGCGGTCGTGAAGCGACAAGTCGAAGAGCTGCGCCGCGGCGGCAACGCCCAGGTAGGAGCCTGCCGAGACCGCCGTGTTGCGCGACCCTTCGTCGCCTGCAATGCTCGACAACCAGAGGTCGGTGCCCGGATCTTCGATGCGGTCGTCCGCGACGAGCACGTAGTCGTAGCCGCCGATTTCAAGCCCCGGGAGCGCGGCTCCCGTGGTCGCGTCGACGAGTCGCACGCCGAAGTTCGCGTCGTCGCGACGGGCGATGTCCATCACGCGGATGCGTTCCTCGGCGCCGCGGTTCGTGCTTGACGTCACGGCGACGTTGAAGATCCCCGAAGCGGTGCCGAGCACGCGAATGCCGTCCGAGCCGTTCGCACCGATCTCATCGATGCGGACGGGTTCGCCGGCCGTCTCGCTCGCGAGAGTGTCCGTCGAGTCCGTTGCAACGCCCGTTGCCACGTCGAGCTCGAAGAGGTTCCCCGTTCGGGCCGTGAGGTTCCCGAAGGAGGCCACCCCGTCGACGGTGACGCGCGAAGCGGCCGTAAGGCCGGGGAGCATGGCGCCGCCCCGCAGGTGCGTCGTGCCCTCGCGACTCGTGAGGTACATGCCGGGGAGGCGATCCGTGACGGTGCCGTCGATAACGAGCGTGCCCGAACCGGTCTTCACGAATTCGCCCGAGGAGAGCGCACGCGAACGCGCGTCGAGGAGGTAACCCACGTTGTTGTGCCACGTAAAGGGCGTGTCGCCCTCGACCGCGAGATTGACGACCGTTCCGGCGCCGAGCGCGAACGTGCCGGCAAAGTCCTTCAGGGTTTCGGCGGGATTCGCGAAGTCGACCTCAACCCCCTGCGCGCCCGAGGCGCTCAGGCGAAGGGCGGTGTTTTCCGTGCCCGTGAGGATCGAGCCCGCGGCAAAGGACGAGTGTCCGTCCGTAAGCGTGAGGGCCGTGCGGTCTTCGAGTACGACCGTCCCCGCGTCGCCCGCTTCGAGCGCGCGCACGGCGTGTTCGGTCGTCGTATCGGACCGCGCGGCATCGTGCGCGAAGGCAAGCGTCGTGCGTTCGTCGAGACGAGCGGGGTCGACGGTCCCCACCGAGACGCGTTTGCTCGAGGCAAAAGCGCGCGCGGCCGTCGCACGCACCTCGGCGCCGCGCTCGATACGGGTTTCACCCGTATAGGTGTTGTCGGCCGCAAAGACGACGCTTGAATTCGCGTCGCCGTAGTTCCCCGTGACGACGAGCGTGACGGAGTCGTCCCCGGTGATGACGGCGTCCATCGTATGCGTCTCAGCGCCCGTGTCGGTCGAGGCGGAGGGGTCGATGCGCAGCGTGGCGTTCGGACGAATGTCGATACCCGTAATCCCCGCACCGACCGCAAGGCCCGAATTCGCCGCGTCCGCGACGATCTTCGCACCCGTACGGACGTTGGCGACGTGAAGGGCTTCGCCCGTGCCGCCCGTCCAATCGGGCTGCCAGTAATCGACGGTGAATTCGCTTGCGGCTTCGCCCGCGTCGAGCGTCATGGCGGCGGCAAGGCGCGCGAGCGTATCCGCGTCGGCGCCGACGTTCGTGATGAGCGCGAGGACCGGGTAATCGGGCTCTTCGCCGATCAGGTCGAGAATCGACCCGTCGAAGGAGCCGTTGCCCGGCAAGCCGCTTGCGAAGTCGAGGTCTTTGATGTCGGCCTTGACCGTCACGCCGCCCGAGGCGCGAAGCACGTGCCCCCGCATGTCGATCGCATTGACGGAGACGCCCGAAGCGTTTCCGAGGTACCCCTCGCCGTTTCCGATGCGAATGCCCGGCGTGAAGTCGAGCGTGGCGCCCTCCGCCACCGTCAGGTCGCCCGCCAGGGCGATCGGAACGGGGGCCACGGTGCCGTCCGAGCCGATCGTCTTCAGGTTGTTGATGCCGAGCACCGACCCCGCACCGACTTCAAGTTTCCCTTGCTGCGATGCAAAGTGCGTAAGCGCGGAATTCGCGACGGACGTATCGGTCCCGATGACGAGCTCGGCGTTCGAGTAGGCGAGCGTGCCCGTGAAGGCTTCGTTCACGGAGGAAGCCGCGAGCGTGCCGCCCGCTTCGCGGTAGCCGAGCGAAACGCGGCCTTCGCCCGTCACGCCCGAGAGGTCGACCGAGCCCGCCGCAGGACCCGTGAGGTCGTAGTAGGCCGTGCTCGTCGCGTCGACCGCGACCTTGTCCGCGACGAAGTCTTTGCCCGCCGCAGGACCGAAGGTGATGTGGCTCGCATCTTCGAGTACGTACGCGGCCGTTCCCGAGCTGAGGGCGAAGTTGCCCGAAGTCCCGGAAAATTCGACGCGCGCATCCTTGCGAGCCGCAAGGTTACCCTCAAAGAGTTTACCCTTGGCCGTACCCTGACGGCCCTCGAAGCGAAGCGCGGCACCCCGAGCGGCATCCTTCGCATCGAGCGCGGCCGCAAATTTGGTGGAGGCCGCGGCCCCGATCGTAAGCGTTCCGCCCGTCACGAGCAACTCGGTCCCCTCGGCCGTTTCGACCGCACCGAGGATCTCGCCCCCGCGCGCAAGCGTCTGGGTGCCATTGACCGCCACCTTCGCACCTTCGTCGACGGAGAGCGTCCCGTAGGTGCCCGTCTTCGCGAGCGTTACGGTTTTGTCCGTCACGCGAATGCCGCCCGAGTCCTCTCCATTGATTTTGAGGTCGAGGGTCGAATCGGCGGTGACGGTATCCGAACCCGCGAGTTCGAGTTCGCCCGTGAGCGTCAGAGCGGTTGCACGGTAGTTGATGCCGATACCCGTCGCGTCGACAACGACTCCGGTTTCATAGGTGACGTCGCCTACGTCCGCACCGTCCTGAACGAGGTCGCTCGTTTGTTCGTGAGCTTTCGCGTTGACGGTGATCGAATCGGCGTCGATGACGGCCTCAGCCGTCGAATTCTTCGCAAGCCGCACGAGCCAGGACGTCGCCCCCGTTTCGTTGTCGACGGCAAGAAGACTTTCCGCGGGAACGTCCGCTTGGTTTTCGGTGTTGTCGACGTCGATCACCATGTTCTTGAGCGTGAGACCGTCGGTTGCAATGAGGGCCCCCGTCGCGTCCGAGCCGGGAACGGCGCTCCCTACGCCGAGTTGGCCGCCCGTGAGGGTGATCGTCTTGAAGACGTGCGTTTTATCCGTCGAATCGACGATGCCTTTGCTCATCGCAAGCGACGCGCGGTTGCCGGGCGTTCCGGTGTTCGCGTCCTTATTGATCGTGAGCCAACCGTCGTCGACCACGATCGTTCCGGTGAAGCCCGCTTTGCTTCCGTAAAGCGCCTTGTCCGCAAGAATCACCTTACCCGTGCCGGAGAGGAGGGAGAGATCGGCCTGCTTCTCGGTATCGTCTCCGGAAAGCTTGAGCGTCGTCCCCGCGGCCAGATCGATCGAGCCCTTGAAGTTTTCGGCCGTCTGTTCGAGGTCGGTGATTTCAAGCGTCCCGCCCGCAAGCGCGAGCTGCGAGGTGCTTGTCCCCGTCAGGGTCGAGCCCGCGGCAAAGGTGCCGCCCTCGGTCAAAGAAAGCGTGAGGAGGTCGGGACTCGCCGGGTCGGAGTCGATTTCGACCGTGCCGCCCTCGGCCACGTTGAGCGTGCGCACCGACTGAGTGTTTTTTGTATCCTGACCGCCGTGGAGTTCGAAGACCGCACTTCCCGCGACATCGAGCGCCGCGGTGCCGAGCGCGCCCGCATCGGCCGCGAGCGTACCCGCTTCGACGTACGTCGTCCCCGACATGTCGGAGAGCGTGTTGTTGAGGAGAAGCGTCCCGGTGCCCGTCTTTCGCAGGTCGCCCGAGCCCGTGAGACGGACGTCGAAGCGCTGTTCGGTCGTGCCGTCGACGGCGAGTTCGAGCGCTTTTTGATCCGCTTTTTCCCCGCGAAGCTCGACTTGCGCGAGACCGTGCGTCACATAGAGGTTCCCGTCCTCAAAGAGCGTCGTGAAGCCCCATGTGCCCGTGGCGACGCCCGTGTCGTCGCTCGCATCGGTGCCGGCAAACGTACCGTTCGCATTGAAGTAGCCCGTGAGGGTGGAGGAGTCTTCTTCGCTTCCGACGACGTTGACGTCGACCGTGCCGTGAATCTGATTGGCGTTCGGGTTGGCCGTCGTTTCAACGACGAGTCGACGGTTCGTGCTGGAGAGCGTTTGGAAGATGTGGTCGCCCGACACGCTGCTCGTTCCGTCGTCAAGGCCCGTCACGACCGACTGATCGAGCCGAATCGTACCGGCGCCGTTCACGGTGACGGAGTCGACCCGCAAGGCGGGCGTGTCGTCGTCAAGCGCCGAAAAATCGAACCCGGAAAGGTCGAGCGTGCCGCTCGGGGTGTTATCGCCCGGGCCGGCCCAGCCGATGCGGTTCAATTCGAGCGTCGTATTTCCCGCGTAGAGGAGCGTGCCGCCCGCACCGACCGAAACGCCCTGGCCCGAGGTCAGGGTCGAGTTGAGTTTCCCGGATTCGGTCGTGAGGTCGAGGCTCGTGCCCGTCATGCGGATCCAGCCCGCGTAGTCGGCCGAGTTCTCCGCAAACGTATCGGAGAGCGTCACCGCGCCCGAGCCTTTGAGTTCGACCACGTCTTCGGTCGCGCCCGAAAGCTTGAGGTCGAGGTTTTGAATGCCGTTCTCCGACTTCAATGTCAGACGGTTGAAGAGTCCCTTCGACGTTTCCATTGCGACGGATTTCCCGAGGAAGTCCTTGTTCGCGTAGTCGACCGTCAGGTAGGAGCCGTCTTGCAGGAGGGTCGAGGCAACGTGCGTCATCTGACCGGCCGCATCGCCGTAGGCGACGTCCGAGCCGTTAAGCTCGACGCGGTACGCGGAGTTCCCGTACCCGGTCGTCGTCGTTTCGTAGGTGCGCGTCGTATTCTCAAAGACGAGGCTCTCGGTGAGGCGTGCTTCGGGCACGTCGAGCGTCGCATTGTCGGCGAGAACGAGCGAATTCGCGGAGATACGCCCTTCGGCCGCGAGGGTTGCGGAATCCGCGAGCGAGACCGTTTCTGCGATTTTCGCCCCGGAGGTGAAATCGACTCGGGCCGATTCCGTGAGACCGAGCGCGTTGCCCGAGGCATTCCCGTCGGCCGTGAGCCCCGAGGTGCCCGAGGCCGAAAGGTCGCCGAATTCAAACGTTCCCGTTGTCGTGAGTTGGGCGTCTTCGAGCGTCGAATCGCCCCAAGCCGTGAAGTTCCCGTTGACCGTGAGTTCGGTGTCTTCGCCCGCAAGAGCGAAGCCTTCCGTGAAGAGCGCTTCTCCCGCCGCGTTCACGCTGAGGGTGTTCGCGCCGTGGAGGTCCGTGACCGACGAGTCGACGCGCAGGGTGCTCGCTATGATCTCGCCGCCCGTCATCGCGAGGCTGCCCGCTACGAGGGCGTCGGCCGCCGAGAGGAGGCCGCCCGACTCAAGCGTCAGGGCGCCCTCGACCTTCGCGCCGCCCGTCACCGTGAGGTACGCGCTTGAGGACGTATTCTTTTTGAGGGTGAGGGTCGACGCATAAAGCTCCGAAGCGTCGATCCGGTTGCCCCAGCTGAAAACGGTGACGTCGGTGCCCGAAACCATAGCCCCGTCGTTCGTGAGGGTGAGCGTCGCTCCGCCGCGCATGGCGAGGGTACCGGTCGTAGCGTTGCCGCCCGAGACCGTGAGCGAGCTCGAGGCGTAGATGTCGACGTTTGCCGCTCGGAAGGCGTTCCCGTCCGAGGTCTGCCCCGAGGAGTTGACGGAGTTCGTCCCCAAAAAGGTCGTATTCGCGGCCGTGAGTCCGTTGATAACCGAAAACTCGGAATCCGAGAAGTTGATCGCGTGGTTGTCGGCGAGGCTTCCGTCCGTCGTTTCCCAAACGTACGCGTTCGACGCATGGATCGTATTGCCCGTGCCGAGCGCGGTCGGTCGGGCCAGTTCGACCTTGAGGCCGCTCAGGCGTACGCCGCCCGTAAAGGTGTTCGCTCCCGCAAAAAGCGCGTCGATCGTCGGGTCGTTGCTCCGGTAGAGGGGCTCGAACCGAACGGTCGACGTGTCGCGCCCCGCGCCCGTAAGTGCGATGCCGCCCGCGCCCGTAAGCTTCGCTCCGAACGTTTGCGAACCCGCAGGGACGGAAAGCGAGAGCGTTTTCCCTTCATTGAGATCGATTCCCGAAAGTACGACATAGGTCCCGACCGTTTGATCGGTCCACTTCAGACCGTTGATATAGTCGGACTTGTCGACGGAAACGCCCAGGAGGTTCAAAGCTTCTTCGCCGATGACGTACGAGGCGCGGCCGATGCGATCCGACGTGTCGGGGCCGTAGGCGAGGTACTGGTAGAAAATGCTCGTCTCGGGGGTATTCTCTTCGCCGTTACCCGTGCTCAGATAAAAGCGGTCGCGCAGATCGCCCCACGGCACGCCGCCCGTCGTGTCGATGTGCCCCGTGGTACTCACGAGCGTCTGCTCGAAGCCCTTCGTCTGCGCGAAGAGGTCGAGCACGGTGCCGCTCGTCAGATCGAGCGTCACTTCGCCCGAATCCTTCCCCTGAAAGTGGAAGTAGGTTTTCAGGGCCGACGGATCGGAGTCCGCAAGGTAAATGTCCGTGACGTAGGTCTTGGCGGGCGTCTTCGAGTCGCCGAACGCAAAGGCTACGTCGCCTTCGGTAAAATCGGGCCCCGGGATATGGGTCATCCCGTCGTCGATTTCTTTCGAGAGATTGATGTCTTCCCCCGTCGACCAGGGGGTGGCAAGCACGGCGGGCGAGACGGCTAGACCCAGGGCGACGAGCGCCGAGGTCACCGCCGCGGCGCAGAGCGAAACGGTTTTCTTCCCGTCGGCGTGCTTCAATTCCGAAACGGCCGTCAAAGCGCCGGTGCGCCGGTTTTTGCGAGTCCGATAGATGCGGTTCATAAGTCTCCTCCGATGAGGTAGCCCGTCCGAGCGCACGAGGCGCCCGAGAACGGTTCGGGGAGCGACCGTTTCCGAGGCGAAACGAATGCGGACAACCGCCGTCACAAGCGCCCGGATCGGAGTTCCCCGTCAGGGCAGGCCGAAAGCCCGTACTTCGTCGTCGAGCCATTCGAGGACGAATGCAAGGACGAATTCGGCATGCGATTTCAAACGGAAAATACCGTCAATGGTTTCATTTTCCATCGGAATTCTCGAACCTTGCAACACGAAGTTCGGGATGAATTTCGGGGCGGATTTCATGGTGAAATCGCTCGGAAAGAGTGTGATTTACTTCGGAAAATATCGCCGTATATTCGGGTGAATCCATGTGTTTGCAAAGATGGATTGGATTCTTCCTGCATCGGAAAATTTGTTTTCATTCCTGAAAATCGACGATAAATTCGAATGCTCGATTTCCCGAAGTCTATCGGTCGACGGCTGTCCCCGAGTCGCGGTTTTCTAAATTCGTTCTTGAGGTCGCACGGGCTTCGACTCGCGGCCCTTTTTTTTCTTTCGGTTGTTCGGGGCAAACACGTGTTTCGGTGCGTCGTTCGTCCTCGGTCTTTCCGATCGCAGCTTCGTTCCGACGCAAGGACCGCAAAACGGCCGCGGCCCGAACAGGAATGAACCCGCTCCGGGCCGCGGCCGTTTGAGGACGCCACGTCAAGCGTGCAGCCTCGCGGCCCTTCGAATGAAATTGAAGAGCCGGAGAGGCGCCCGCCGACATCGGAGTCGCGTCAGAGGGCTTCTTCGACCGGATCGAAGACGTAGACGTGCGGGCGGTCGCCCGTCCACTTCGTCACTTCGACGAGGGCGGTCGAGGCGATGTTGCCGCAAGCGAGTTTCGACGTGGGTTCGTCCATCGTGAGCGTGTTCGAATTCCCTCGAAGGTCGAGGATCCCTTCCTTCGTTTCGACGGGAGCGTACCACGCGCCGTGGTGCAGCACCACGACGCCCGGCATCACGCGCTCCGTCACGTAAGCGCCCGCCATGGCGCGACCGCGCCCGTTCGCAACAAGGACGAGGTCCCCGGAGCGGATGCCGCGCGCTTCGGCGTCCTTCGGATGGATCCACAAGGGTTCGCGCCCGTCGATGTTGGCGTAATCGTGCGACACCGTGCCGTCCAACTGGCTGTGCATGCGGTAGCGGCTCTTGACGGCCATGAGCGCAAGGGGCGCGGCCTTCGTCGCCGTGTTGACGCCTTCGGTCGGCTCGAAATAGGACGGATGCCCGAGGCAGTCGTCGTAGCCGTATCCCGCGATCTTGGGCGAATAGAGTTGAATCAAGCCGCTTTCGGTCGAGAGGGCGTTCGCCTTCGGGTCTTTGCGGAAGTCTTCGAAGGCGACGAACCGGCGGTCCTTTTCCTTCACGTCAAAGAGCACGTAACCCTTTTTCCAGAAGTCTTCGAACGCGGGGAGCTTCACGCCGATGCGCTCGCCCATCGCCTTCGACTCGTTGTAAAGACGCTTGATCCAACCCGCTTCGTCGAGACCTTCCGTGAACTCTTTCTTGCAACCGAGGCGTTCGGCCAAGGCGCTGAAAATCGCGTAGTCGGACTTCGATTCCCACTGCGGGCGAATCGCCTGCTGCATAGCGACGAGGCCGTCGTTCGAATAGGTGCCGATATTCGTGATGTCGGCGTGCTCCCACACGGTCGCGGCCGGAAGCACGATGTCGGCATGGCGCGCCGTGGCGGTCCAGACCGTGTCGGTGACGACGACCGTTTCGGGCTTCGTCCAGGCTTCGCGCAGTTTGTTCGTCTGCGGCTGATGTGCAAACGGGTTCCCGCCCGCCCACATGACGAGCCGTACTTCGGGATAGGTGACCTTACGACCGTTGAAGTCGATCGTTTTTCCCGGATGGAGGAAGCACTCCGCAAAGCGCGCGACCGGAATCGTTTTGCTCCCCTTCCAGGGCTTTGTCACGGGCTTGACGGGCTTCACGGCCGAGGAAATGCCCCCGAGGAAGGGGCCCCACGCCATGGGGGAACCCCCGCTCGAATAGTGGTAGTTGGTGCCGATGCCGCCCCCGGGAAGGCCGATCTGCCCCAAGACCGACGCCAGAGCAAACGCCATCCAGTGGGACTGTTCGCCGTACTGGATGCGCTGAATCCCCCAGCCGACCATGAGCATCGTGCGGTGCGCTTTGAGTTCGTGCGCGAACTCGGCGATTTTCGCCGCCGGAACGCCGCACTTCGTTTCGGCCCAAGCGGGGGTCTTCGCAACGCCGTCCGTTTTGCCTTCGACGTAGTCGAGGAATTCGCGTGAGCCCGACGTGTGGGTCTTGAGGAACTCGAGGTCCGCCTCCTTCGTGCGCACGAGCTCGTGGATCATCCCGAGCATCAGCGCGCAGTCGGTGCCGGGGCGCGGAGAAATCTGCTCGGACCCGAGGAATTCGGCCGTGTCCGTGCGAATCGGGTTGACGTTCACGGTGCGGATGCCTTTCTCTTTCAAGGCCCGAAGGTAACCCGTGCCTTGGTGAAGGGTGGTGAGCCAATCGACGTCATTCGTCACCAACGGGTCCGCACCCCAGAAGACGACGCATTCGGTGTTCTCAAGCACCACCTCCCACGAGGTCGAGCGGGGATCGCTCGTCCCCACGACGTAGGGAAGAATCTTCCCGACGGCCGCGGTCGAATAGCTGTTCTCGCACGGCACGAACCCGCCCATGAGGTTGAGAAGGCGTCTTTGGAGCGTGACCGCACTGTTCGCTTTTCCCGTCGACATCCAGCCGTAGGACCGTCCGAAGACGGCGCTCGGGCCGTACTGCTCGTAGACGCGGCGGATTTCGGACGCAACGAGATCGAGCGCCTCGTCCCAGGAAACGCGCACGAACTTGTCCTTCCCGCGGTTTGCACGCGAGGCGGGGCCCTTCTTGAGGTAGCCTTCGCGCACCATCGGGTAGCGGATGCGGGAGGGCGAATAGGGGAGGTTCGCGAGACGCTCGAGATTGGGCGAGGGGGCGCGGTCGAGTTCGAACGGAGTGACGCGCACGATCCGCCCGTCGCGGACCGACGCGCGAACGATGCCCCAGTGCGAGGCGGTGAGGACGGAGGTTTCGGTTGCGGAGGCGGTCATGGGGAAAGCAGAAAGATGAAACGATCCCCGCATTGTGCCATTTCGCGTCTGGAATTGAGCTCGTCGAAGGCAGACGCTCGCTCAATCTCCCTTGTGAAAACGCAAAGGGAACGCTTCGAAGGAGCTTTCGAAAAAATTCGAGCCATGAAAAAGCCCGCGGGGGTGAACCCCGCGGGCTTCGAACTCATCGTGGCAGTCGACGGCTTGCACGTTCCGTCGGTGACTGCCGCCGCTGCGGCCGGTCAAAGGAAAGCGGACTCTTGCACGGACGCCACCCTCGCCGACCTCTGCGGCTCGACTTCAACCGAAGACTCGATTAGAAGTAGTGAGCCATACCGAAGGCGGCCTGGAAGTAGGCAGGCTTGTCGCCGTTCGTACGGTTGTCGATGTCGTCCTGACCGTAGCCGGCGTCGACATAGACGAGGGTGCGCTTCGAGAGCTTGTACTCGTAGCCCGCACCGACGATGAAGCGGTCGATGTCTTCGGCCTTGACGCCGGCGTCAAGGTTCTGCTCATCGGCCTTGAGGTAGCCGACCGTGGCGTTCAGCGTGCCGCCGAAGAGCGGAGCATCGGCACCGAGGACAAAGCCGTAGCCGTCGTAGATGCCGGCGGAATTGCCGCCGACGCCGGCCATCGCACCGACCGTACCGTCCTTGAAGTAGGAAGCGGCGAGGAAGGGCTTCACGACGCCGAAGTCGTAGGAGCCGCCGACCGTGACGCGAACCGTGTCGTCGACGTCCTTGTAATCGGCACCGAGATTAACGTCACCGCTCTTCTTGTTGATCGTGTCGACGATCGCACGCAGAGCGAGGTTGTTGGCGTTGTAGGTGACACCGATACCGGCGTAGCGGTCGGTGGTCGGCTTGCCTTCGACCTGGGTCGTCTCGTCATCGGCGTCGGGGCTGTGCGACTTGCCAAAGGAGTACTGAGCGATCACCTTGGCGCCCGCAAATTCCGGCGTGGCGTAGGTCACCATGTTGTCGTAGCGCGAGGAGAAGCCCGCACCCCAGATGAGGTTCTGGTTGCCGACTTCGCCCCAGCCCGTTTCGAGCGAGGAGAGCTGGCCGATGCCGAACGTGCCCGCCGTGCTGTTCATGATGCCCATGCGACCGAAGGCGACTTCACCGAAGGAGCCCTTCAGGTGGAGCGAAGCCTGGCGGCCGAAGATCTTGTCGTCGCCGTTCGAGTCGAAGGAGCCGTCGTCGGCGTCGAAGCCGTTTTCGAGGACGAAGCCCACCTTGAGGCCGTTGCCGAGGTCTTCTTCGCCCTTGAGGCCGAAGCGGGAACCCGTGTAGTTGCCCGAGGCCATTTCGAACTTGCTGACGTCGTCCTGACCGGCAACGTCGGCGTCGGTGTTGGTGTAACGAAGGCCGAGGTCGACACGACCGTACATCGTGACGTCGGCAGCGTAAGCGGAACCGGCAAAGGCGGCGAGAACCGCAACGGCGGCGAGAGACTTCTTGAACATGATATGAATCTCCGATTTTTTTGAAAATGAACGTCACCCGCTGCGTGCTCGCGGAAGACGTGAATCATTCTGTCCGCAAAAGGGAAGTCGGAGAAGAAGTACAACAAGCAGAAAATTGTAAATTCCAGGTTAATCAGTGGGTTAAGAAAACACGAAAAGTGTTGCGTACAAACAACACTATCCCAAGGAGTACGTATCAACCCTTATTGGATGAAGCTGTATATCTGGGTTAACACCATATTGGACACGGGCGTTCGGCGAGGTGCGTTCGATGCCGATCGGAGCATTCGGTTCGCGCCGATCCGAAGGCATCATGCGTGCGAGTCGGGTAACCGAACCCGTGTCAGAGTTCCCGCTTTTCCGACTCCGAACCGAACACGCACAACCATGATTCCGGAAAAGAACCCTTCAAAGAATCCCTCGAATCGTCGTCCGTTCCGAGCGCTCCGTCCGAAGAGGAACGCCTCAAGGAGGTCTTGGAGCAACTCGCCCGGCTCTCGAAGCAACTCGAAGAGCGGAAAGCGACGACGCAGGCGCTCCGAGAGGAGGTCGCGACGCTTGAAGGCGAGGTTTGTCGAGTTCGCATGGAGCACGACGTCTTGTTGAAGTGCGTTGAACTCATCCGAAGCCGCCCCCGACGTCGGTCCTGAGAAGCCGAGGACCGGAAGGAGACGTTTAGCGGTTCTTCCGGCGACCTTCGACGCTCAGACGCAGGAGGTCGAACCCGAGCCCGATCGCGAGAAACGCACCCGTGTAGAGGAGCGCCTCCGCAACGGGAATCCCCGTCGCGACGAAGGCGAGAAAGCCGAGGGCGGCGATGCCGCCGTTTTCGACGAGGCGGGTCTTCGAAAGGGGCAGCGCGGCAAGGGGATGCGAAAGGAACGAGTGGGTCATGGCAGGTATCCCTGAAGGGTGAGGTCGATCGAGCCGGAAGCTTTGGTGAAGGGGACTTGGATGCGGGAAAAGTGTCGTTTTGCACCAAGGCCGATACCGAAATCTTCCGAAAACCCGATTTAGTGTCACAATATCAAAAGGAAACCGGACTGTCAATGCAAAATCGACCGAAAAAGTACCGACCGAGGGTTTTTCCTCGGATTGGGGGTCGGGGGTGCGCACGTGTTCGAGCGAAGACGGAGTGCTTTTGAGGCAGTAAAAAGACGCTTGGGACTCGACTCGGAGGTCGGATCGTGGCACAATAAAGGGGCGTTCGTCGGCCGCTTGCCGACGGTTTCATACCTGAATGACGAGAATTTCGATGGCCGTTCGAAAAACAACCGCAACGAAAAAAGAGACGGAAGCCCTGAAGGAAGCCCTCAAGGCGACGTCGGAAGTGTCGACCGAAAAGCCGACGGCAACGCAACCCGAAGCGGTGTCCGCAGTAGAGGCGCACGCCCCTGCGGCCGCCGCACCCGCGACGGAAGCTCCCGTAAAGCCCAAGCGCGTCCGGAAAAAGCGCGGCGAACCCCGCGGTCCTCACGGCGGAGCGCGCCCCGGCGCGGGCCGTCCGCCGATTGACGGGAAGCGCTTTGCCGCCACGTACCGCATTCGCATCTCCGCCGAACTTCACGCCCGCTGCATTGCTGCGGGGAGTACCGAGATGCGTTCGCTCCTCACGAACTATTTCGCCCTCAAGGATTCCGTTCCCGACGCGGATCCTCAGACGGTGTGCGCCCGGTACGCCGAGGAGAAGAAGCACGACATCCTGACGAATCTCCCCGCCGCGAACCTTCAGCTGCCGAAGTTGGATCTGCGTGCCGCCTGCGGCTTCCCGAATCCGAGCACGGATGCGGACGTCGAAGCCTTCAGTCCGGCCGACTATTTGGCACGTCGTCCCGAGGCGACCTTCGTCGTCGAAGCGAGCGGCGACTCCATGATCGACGCGGGGATCCACGACGGCGACATGGTGTTCGTGGACCGCACGGCGGAGCCTCGTCCCGGGAAGATCGTCCTGGCGCACGTCGACGGCAACTTCACGATCAAGGAGCTCGCCGTGGAAAAGGGGCACCCGAAGCTTCTCTCCCGCAACGAAGCGGCGGGCTACGCCGAGATCGTGCCCGAGGATCTCGACGGCTTCCGCATCGAAGGCGTGGTCGTGGGGCTTGCTCGACGCTTCTGAGAAGGCTCGAAGACCGTTCCGGCCTCTCGTAAAGGCGGGCGGGTGCGGGAAGATCTCGCGCCGCCCGCCTTTTCCCTTGCCCGGAAGCGGTACCCGTATCCGGAAGCCGTAGCCCGAAAGGCCGCCCGGCCCCAAGACAAACGAAACCCCCGCTCGATTGGTCGAGCGGGGGTTTCAATTTGCGGTTCTGCGATCGGCTTCCCCGGGAGGAAGACCGAACGCCGTTCGAAGCAAGTGCCTGTGAACGACGTTCGGTGCTTTCGGTTTCGGGTCAACCGAAAGGGGATCAGAACGCGAAGCGGACGTTGCCGATCACGCCGTGCGTGTCCGTATCGGTGCCGAAGGAGCCCGTGTACGAAACGCCGACCGTGACGTTCTTCGCGACCTGGCCGTTCACGCCCAGACCGAGGTTGAACTGATCCTTGAGTTCCTTGCCCTGGATCTGAGCGACGTTACCGCCCGCACCGAGCTGGAGCTGCGTGATCGATTCGGTGTCGCCGAAGTAGTGCGTCCAACCCGCATCGGCCTTAAACGCGACGGGCATCGTGCCCATCGTGAAGGGGAGCGTGAAGCGAGCACCCAAGGTGGTCATCTGGATGTCGTCCTTCTGATCCTTGACGCTCATCGCGGTCGAGCCGAGGTTTTCGGCAAAGCCGTCCGTTTCGACGCGCGCCCAGGCAAAGCCCAAGTACGGATCGATCGAGAGGCCGCCCACGTCGAACTTGTAGGCCGCTTCGGCATACGCCTGAAGAACGGTCGCGTCTTCGGAGTGAGCGTTCTGCGTTTCACCCATCAGGTGCTGCGAGTCGCGGTCTTCGGTCGTGTAGTTGACGCCGTAAGTGAGCGAAACCGCACCGATGTCGGTCAAGCCGTAGATACCGTAATGGAGGTCGTCGCCGTCGATCTTGCCGAGGTCGCCCTGGTAGTCGGTCGAGCCGTAGCCGAAGAAGGCACCGAGCTTGGTGGATTCGTGAGCCACGACTTCGCCGCCGAGGAACCCGGCACGGAAGTCGACGTCAAGGCTGCGTTCGGAACCGTCTGCATCGCCCCAGAAGCCGATGCCGGTGGCCCAAATGCGACCGCGACCGTTTTCAAGTTCCGCCGCACGGCCTTCGCCGAAGCCGCGAGCCTGATCGATCACGGCGCGCGTCACCATGGTCGAATTGACGACCAGGGCGTTGCGGGCAGCCGAGTACATGTCGTCCGAAAGCGAAGCGTACGTGTTCGAAACTTCGTCGGCCGTCATCGAGAGGATTTCACCCGCGAAGGCGTTCGTCTGAGTTTCGAGAGCCTGAGCGATCGCGCGTTCGTTGGCCGTACGGGCGAACGTACCGTAGGTGACGCCTTCCTTGCGGTCGAGCTTCGTCGAGAGGGTCTTGCCGTCAGCAGAGAATTCGACCGTATTGGAAACCGTGAAGAACGCGGAATCCTGCTGTTCAATAGAGGTCGAGGCACCGGCGAGAGAACCCGCCTTCGTCGTGAACGTACCGTCCACGGCGTCGCCGTTCGTGTAGGCCTTGGCGAGCTGTTCGGGAGCAGCGCCTTCGACGCCCACGATGATCTTCGCGTTCGAGCCGAACGTCACTTGGTCGACCGTCACGTCGCCCGCAGCGCTCACGTAGAGGGAGGCGCCGTCGGCCACGTTGATCGTGAGGCCCGTATCGGCCGCCGTCGTGCTCGTGTGCGAGCCCGTCAGCGTGAAGTTGTCCGTGTAGCCCGAGATGACACCGAACGTGCCGCCTTCGACCGTGACGGTCTTGTTCTTACCGATCGATTCGCCGAAGGCGAGGAGCGTGCCGCCCTTCACCGTCGTCGTGCCTTCGTAGGAGTTGGTACCCGTCATGACGAGCGTGCCTTCGCCTTCCTTCACAAGGGAGCCGTCGTATTCGCGCTTGTCGATGGCCTGCAGGCGCTTCTGGAAGTAGGCGTCACGCCAACGCAACGCTTCTTCCTTGGAAATCATTTCATCGTCAGGATACAGACCGACGATATCGTCTTCCGTGTCGAGCAGAATGTCGCCGATCAGCTTCTTTTCTTCGTCGTTGAACGGGATGGTACCGTCTTCAAGCTTAATGGGCTTTCCGGCGGCATACCACTTTTCAGCGGCGGCCTTCCAATCCGCATCTTCGGCCTGGCGCTGGTTGAGCGCCACTTCGGAGATGTCGTTCGACCAAACGTCGATGCTGTCCTTGTCGCGCATGTTGTACGTGAAGGTGCCGAGGAGCTGGCCCGGACCGTACATGCCCTTCTTGAGGTCGGGCAGGCCCCAACCCATGCGGTCGGAGACTTCGCCGTCCTTCGGCGTCGTGCCGTCGGTGTTGGTCCAGCCTTCCATGATCGAGCCGTCGGGGTTGTAGTGGGTCGCGGTCGTGAGCATCACGTCGCGGACCTGGAGCGCATCCATCTGGTCGTAGCGCTGCATGAGGACGGCCATGGCGCCGTCCACGTGCGGAGCGGCCATCGACGTGCCGCTGTAGGTGTTGCTGTAGCCCGGCGTGCCGTCGTCGTTCACGATGCTCGAGGAAATGTTCGTGCCCGGGGCGACGACGGTCCACCACTTCGCGTTCCCCGCTTCGTTGACCGTATTCCAGAGCTTGTAGTTATTGTCGCCGTCCTTCGTGAGGCCGCTCACGGCAATCCAGTGCTGTTCGGCTTCGGGGTTGAAGTACGGATAGAGCGGACGATAGAAGGGGTTCGCGAAATCGCGGTTGCCGGTCGTGAAGATCTGGACAACCTTTTCGTCCTTCACGGCGTCGAACGCGGCATCGACGAAGGACTTGTTATCCCACTTCGAATCCGTGTTCACGCGGTTTTCGGCATCGCGCATGAAGAGGAAGTATTCGTACTCGGTCTGGGAAACCGTGTCGGTCGGGAAATGCACGCCCGTGCTGCCGCCGTCGGTGCCGGTGCTGCCGTTGTCAACGACGCGGGTGTTCGTGCCGAAGCTGTTGTTGATAAAGCCGCCGCGGGTCGTGCCGTCGGAGAACTTGTTCGCCTTGGAGAGTTCCTTCGCAATGGCGTTCCAACCCTGGTAGAAGAACTGCGGATCCTGGAAGGGGCCGTAGTTCGTGTCGTCCGTGCCGCCCGTGTTGCCGACGTAGATGTCCGCACCCCAAGCCACGCCGTGGAAGACGTTGCCGTCGCGGTTGCCGCCCACGGTACCCGTCACGTGCGTGCCGTGCGAGTCGTTCATGCCCATTTGCCAGGAACCGCTATCCGGTACTTCGCTGTCGGGCGTGTAGATGCCGTCACCGCCTTCATGTTGCGGGTAGCGGTTGCCCCACGAACCGTACGACTGATTTTCAACCGTAACGGCATGAAAACGATCGCCGTTGAGGTCGGGATGGTCGAACAGAAGGGCGCCGGAGTCCATAACGCCCACGGCAATGCCGTCACCGTTGTAGCCGAGCGCGTAAGCGGACGAGGCGTTCATGGCCTTGAGGCCCCAATCGTCGAAGTATTCGGCGGTTTCCCACGAAGCCGTGGCCTTCGCGACGTCTTCGGCGGTTTGAGCCACGAAGCCGGGTTCGACGTAGGCGGCCGAGGCGGCGCCTGCCGTCAAAGCAGCGGCAGCGGCAACGGCGAGCGCGACGACGCTCTTCGAGGCCTTGCCCTTCGCAGCATGTTCTTCATCGGTGACGACGTATTGCTGACGCGCGACGCTCCAGCGGGTCTTGAAAACACGATTCATTTTGCTTTCCTCTGAGGTGATTGCAAACGTGTGCTCGGCCTCGCACGCCCCGTCGGGCGCGTGGTCCGGGCCGAAACACCGAACAACGGTACCGACTCCCAAGCCCCAGGACGGAGAGGGAAAACCCCCGAAAACGCAGACGGAAACATTTCAAAACAACCTGGAGTCCTAGGTACTAATCCCGTGTTTTCGAAGGAGAATTCAGACCAAAAGACCTAAGGTAAACATCTTAGGATAAGGGAAATTCCTAAGTCTACGGTCTTTCGAGAAGACTGCTTCGGTCGTTCGGTTGTTGTGAACAAGCAGCCCTTGCGCCGACCTCCCATGGCGGACAAGAAGCACGTTTCGTCTTTCGAACCGTCCGTACACTCCCTACAATGGTGGAAAACACCGAAAACATCGCGTCGCAGAGGGAGTCCGCGTATCTCTCTCCCGTCGACGCTCGCCGCGCAAAATCGAAAGGAGTTCAGACGAACATGCCGCCGAAGGATCCCACCGCCAAGGAACGCAAAGCCCGATTCCTCGCCGAACAGGAACGTCTCGGACGTCGCCGCACCGACCTGTGGCTTACGCCCGAAGAGCGCATCGCGCTCCAGGAAGCGTTGGTGCACATCCGTGCGGAGGCGCTCGCCGGAGCGGATGTGAATGAGGAGTCCGCCCGACACATGCCGACCGCCGAGGCGGCCGAACCCGCTCCCGCAGCCGAGCCTTCCGCTGCTCCGGCCTGTGCTTCAATCCCTTCAACCTCTGCTCCGACCGAACTCGTCCACTCCGCCTACGACCCGCGCGTCGACCTGGAGCAGAGCCGCCCCGGAGCCGTACGCCGGCACCTCTTTCCGCTTCTTTTGATCTTCGACGATCCGGCGGACGAAAATGTTCGGTGCCTCGCGTTGGAAAACTTCGGCTCCGTCCCCGTGGCGGTCGGGTTGTTGAATGCCTACGCCGCCTGGACGACGAGTACGGAGTTGCTCCTTTACTCCCGCACGAAGGCGGTCAAGACGGAGCTTCGTCGTTGGGACGTGACGAAAGATCTGACGACGATTGCGTCCCTGACCGTTGCGGCCGGGATGCCCGCCGAAGTCGACTTCTGCGAAGAGGAGCGTGCGGCGCTTTGCGACCCCGCCGCCCTTTTGCACGCTCCCTTCCGAGCGCGTGCCTTCATGATGTCGAAGAACGACGCGGGCCTTGCGGATGCGGCCCGTTGTTCGCTCGCGATCCGGGTGTCGGAAGACTTCCGTACGTCGATCTTCGTTCCCGAGGGCGTGCGCGGGACAGAGGCCGACCCCGCGCTTCACTGGGGGTTCGAGTGGTTCGGGACGGCGCACCTGGATAAGAAAACGCTTCCGGCGTCGGCCCTTCTTTGGTCCCGGGTCTTTTACGGTGCGCTCGTTCGCGCGGGCGTGCGTCTGGCAAGCCCCATGCCGAGCCTCTTCGGAGCCCGTGCGGCGTTCGCGTCGAAAACGAAGATCCTGCGCCCCTTGAGTTCCACCGACCGCGTGGTGCTCGATCCCCTCGAAGGGCTCGCGTACCGTAACGGCATGCTTATGATTTGATGAACTCCCCGAGCTTTTCGAGGCCTTCGCCCGCCGCGTGACGAAGGGTGTCGAAAAGCTCGCGCGCGAGTTTCGCGGCGTTCTCAAAGGTCGCCCATTCGGGCATGCGGGCTTTCACGAAGGCGAGCGCGTCGCCCCCGAAGTCCGCAACCGTACGTGCTCCGTCCGCGACGTGACCGGAGAGCGCCGCAAAGTCGATCCGGCTCGCATGCGCAAGGACCGTATCGACCATCGCACCGACGTCCGCCATGTTGAGGCCCGTAAGGTTGGCTACGCCCGCCACGCCCGCGGTACCCGCCGCACCCGTCGCGAGCGCGGTGAGGATGCTCGTGAGGCTCCCGCCCGCGGCGGAGGTGCCGGCAGCGGCAGCCGTACTCTGGGTGAGGGTTTGACGAAGGGCGGTGCGAACGGCTTTTTTGCGAAGAAGTTTGCGAAGCGGCATGGCGGCGGACAACGAAAAACGGTGAAAAGGAGTCGGAAAGACGTTGGGAAGCGCGTCGGGAGCAAGAACGAAACGACGTGCCCCGAAGAACGCGTAATCCCGTAAGGCCCCGCAACCGTGCGGGTCAACACGCATCAACACGCATCGAAACGGCTCCGAAAAGGTACCGCGCATCGTACAGGAAAACGCGGGGAGGGTTGGGGGCCCCGAAAAACGGAGCCCGCAGCCCGACCGACCCGGTTGAGCATGACGAACGCGCATGACCATCCCGAACGCGCATGACCATCCCGAACCTGCCGAACGCACCGAACCCATCGAACACCTCGTTCTCCTTCGTTCGAAGACATTCGCGCGCATTCGATTTTCGACTCGGCCCTCATCCGAAAAGCCGACCCCCAACAGGCTAGGTAAAAAACCCATGAGGATTCCCGACGGATCGAGAGGAATTCGGAGGGTTTTATCCGTTCGACATGCTCGAACTTTTCGTCCTGAAAAAAAACGGAAATGCGTTTACTTGTCCGAATCGTCGGAGGAATAAAAATCGATTCTTTTCCCGAATCGATACGGTCTTTCCGGACGGATTCGAAAGACGCTTTCGTTTTCATCCGAAATCCGGCCGCATTGTTTTCAATGACCTTCATCGGGAATTTCTATGATGTTCCGTAAATAAGCACTTTCAGCTCCCGTTGCGCGCTCGCGTTCGGGCGTCCGGAGGGCGATTTCCGCGCTGTCGACGAGCAAAAGACGACCATGAAACGACCGCGAAGTTCTTTCGCGGTCGGCCCGCCGTGGACTGCGGCCGAGCACGGCTTCCTCACCATGTTGTACGAAATACACATCCTACCTCCATTTCCGTGAAAACCAACCGTGGAAAAGAGGAAAACCGTCGGACGGCAAAATCGCTTTTCAAATCCCGCGGAGATTTGGGAGAACGGCCGCGGGTGTTGACTGTCGATTTCCCGTCGAAGACCTGTCGGGAGTCGCGCTCTTTTTCCGACATGAAAAGCTTGTGTGGCGTTTTCGCAACGCTTTTTTGCTTGAAATTCGCGGGCGTTCTACGTTTCGAGGCCGAGACTTGGTATTATTCCACCCGTATGGTGCGGGTTCTTTACGTGAGAACTCCCCATGGGGGTCGTACGACTCGGGTGTTGCGGCGTTTCCAAAACGCTCAAGCGGACGCTCGGGGCGAAGACCGAACCGCGGAACGTTGCTCACGGTGTACCGGAGCCCGACACGAAAAGGCTTCAAGGCCGCCGCCACCGTCGACCCGACCGCTCCGAAGCGGCTAACCGATCGCAGACGCGTGAGGAGCCTCACGGGACGAGCGGGGCGGGGCGAATCCGTCGCACGTCCGCAATGAAACACCGTTTTTTCCCTCCGACCCGCTCGAAGATCGGGCGTGCATACGATCTTGGAGATCGGCCTTAAGGGGAAAGAACAAACTCTCTTGAAATTAGGAAGGTTCTTATTATGAAGAAGACGCTTCTTGCTCTGGCTCTCTTCGGTGCCGTCGCGGGTACCGCTTCGGCCGCTTCGGTTACCCTTTACGGTACCGTCGACGTCGGTTTCGGCATGACCTCGGTCGCGGGCGACCACAACGCCCGCTACGAAGCCGCCGACATGAACGACACGACGTTCACGCTCGACTCCGGCAACAACTCCGCTTCCAAGTTCGGCCTCAAGGGCGTTGAAGAACTCGGCAACGGCATGGTGGTCGGCTTCCAGCTCGAAAACGGCTTCTCGGCCGACGACGGCAAGCTCGGCAACGACGGCCGCCTCTTCGGTCGCGAATCCCGCCTCTTCCTCCAGACGGACTTCGGTACGTTCTCCTTCGGCCGCATGGGCACGCTCGTGAGCGACAACGGCACGTACGGCATCCTCGCCGACCTCTCCCCGATGGGCAGCGGCTGGGGTTCCATCATCGGCAACCAGAACCTCGTCTTCGCGACGAACGCCGGCCGTGTTGACAACGCCATCGTCTACGAATCGCCCGACCTCTACGGCGCGAAGGTCTACGCTCAGTACTCCTTCAAGAACGACAACGAACTCGACACGACGGGCGTTGAAGGCAAGTCCTCCGCCGACCGCTACGCCGCCATCGGTGCCACCTACAAGGTGGGCAGCCTCGGCTTCATCGGCGCCTTCGACTACCTCGACGAAGGCAAGTATTCCGCCGGTACGGACGGCGTTCGCGGCAAGGATCAGATGACGATCACCCTCGGCGCCAACTACGACTGCGGCTTCGCGACGACCTACCTCGCCGCGCAGTACTTCAAGGACGCCAACTGGGTCGGCGGCGGCATGAGCACCGAAGACTTCGGTGTCGAGCTCGCCAACGGCGTGAGCGGCGTCAGCTACGGCGACATCGACGGCTACGGCATCGTCCTCGGCACGAAGTTCCCGGTCATGGGCGGCACGGCCTACGGTATGGCCGGCTACATGGACGCCGACAGCGACCGCGCCAACAAGGAAGTTACGCGCTGGACGGTCGGCGGCGGCTACGAATACGCTCTCAGCAAGCGTACGGCCGTCTACGGCGGTGCCGCTTGGTTCGAAGACACGGTCGACAACACCAACCCCTCCGTGGCTCAGGTTGTTGCCGGCGTGAAGCACAGCTTCTAAGCCAAGGCGCTCGGATTGCGGAAGCTTGATGTCGACTGAAAGCATTCCGACAATCGAATGAATGCGAGGTTCCGGACGGATCGACGGGTCTGTCCGGAACCTTCTCTTTGTTGGGGAACCGCAAAACCCGCCCCCGAACGGTCTTTTTTATGAGGTTTTTCGAGGGTTTTCCCCTTGGTTTCAGCCAACTCTCAACCAACCGACACTTCACCTTTCGGTCGTAGCGCAGAGGCTTCCTTTCCCCGTACGCTCCTTCTGACCCATGCCCCTTTTCCTTGAGTCGAGCTCTCGGATGCTCCTTACTTGAAAGGTCATGGGTGAGAACACGGTGCGGTGTGAAACCGACCGAACGCCAACCGACGGCGTCCGAGGCACGCGCCCTTTCGAGGTGCCTCCCGTTTCGGAGGGCGACCGAACGCGATGGACGCTTCCCCTTGAGGCCAGAAGCCAAGGAGGGGAGGCGGCTTCGTCGTATTCGCGTCGACCGACGTGCGCATGCGGACGCTTGGGGAAACCCTCCGCCGATCTGAAAACTCGGCGGAGCGGGACCGATGGGAAGACCGACGGGGACGACGAACGATCGTCCCCGAGTCGTGTCCTTACGCTTGACTTTCGATCGAGCGCAGTCGGCGGGGTTCGGGGTTGCCAACGCACGAAGTCCACTACAGAAGGGTTGCACATGATTTACGACAAGGGATTTGCCATCGTCGGTATCGGCTGCCGCTTTCCGGGCGGCATCGATTCGCTCGACGGCTTGTGGAAGGTTTTGTCCGAAGGGACGGACGTCGTCACTTCGATTCCCGGGGAGCGGTTCGACCTCGGACGCTATTGGCATCCGGACCGCAAGGCCCCGGGCCGCACCTGCACGACGAGTGCGGGGATCGTGGGCGACCTGACGCAATTCGACGCGACCTTCTTCGGGATGAGCCCGAAGGAGGCGGAAGCGCTCGACCCGCAGCAGCGCATGGTCCTCGAAATGGCCTGGGAAGCGTTCGAAGACGCGGGGATTCCTCCGTCCTCGGTCGCGGGCAGCAAGGCCGCGGTCTACGTCGGTGCCGCTTCGACCGACATGGGGATGATTCGCTCGGACGATATGGCGGTGACGGGCCCCTACGGGATGACGGGGACGTCGCTTTCGATCATCGCGAATCGCCTTTCCTACTTCTTCGACCTCCACGGCCCGAGCATGACGATCGATACGGCGTGCTCCTCGAGCCTTGTGGCTTTGAACGAAGCCTGCCGCGCGATGGCGGAAGAAAACCTCCCCATGGCGCTCGTCGGTGGCGTGAACGTGCTCCTTTCGCCCATGCCCTTCGTCGGGTTCTCCAAAGCCCACATGCTCTCGGAAGACGGTCGCTGCAAGGTCTTTGACGCGAAGGGGAACGGTTACGTCCGCTCCGAAGGCGGTGCCGTCATCATCCTGAAGCCCCTCGAAGCCGCGCTCGCAGCGGGCGACGCGATTCACGCCGTGATCCGCGCTACGGGCGTCAATTCCGACGGCCGTACGGCAGGCATCGCCCTTCCGAACGGGGATGCGCAAGCCGCCCTTTTGACGTCCATCTATACGGACCCCCGAGTCCCCGCTTCGCGCGTCGCGTACGTCGAAGCGCACGGGACGGGGACGGCCGCGGGCGACCCCATCGAAACGGCGAGCATCGGCCGCGTCTTGGGCCGGCCGGGAAGCGAACCCTTGCCCGTCGGCTCCGTGAAGTCGAACGTCGGGCACCTGGAAACGGGCTCCGGCATGGCGGGCCTTGCGAAGGCCCTCACGGTCCTTGAAAAGAAGACGATTCCCGCGAACATCCTTTTGACCGAACCCAACCCGAAGATCGACTTCGAGGGGCTCGGCATTCGCGTGCCGACCGTTTCGGAACCCTTGCCGAAGACGGACGGTCCCGCGCTCGTGGGGCTCAATTCCTTCGGCTTCGGCGGCACGAACGCGCACGCGGTGCTCGAAGAAGCGCCCGAAGCTCCGGAAGTCGCCGTTTCCTCGACGACCGGTGACGAACGTCTCCTTCCGCTTCTTGTTTCCGCGAAGAGTCGCGAAAGCTTGAAGTCGCTCGCTCGCGCCTACGCCGAGCGCGTGAAGGGCCTTTCTCCCGCGGAATTCAACCGTACGGCCGCCGCGGCCGCGCATCAGCGCGATCGCCTGCCGCACGCGGTGTGGCTGCGTGCGGAAACGCCCGAAGAAGCCGCCCGGTGGCTTACGGCTTACGCCGACACGGAACGCTTCCCCGACGGGGCGACGGCCGCGTACGACCATGCTTCGGACACGAAGAAGGACGGAAAGACCGAAAGCACGGCCGCCGCGGCCGCCTCGGCGGGTGCGGGCCGCCCTCGCATCCGTACGGCCTTCGTCTATTCCGGCAACGGCTCCCAGTGGGTCGGGATGGGGTCTGATCTTTTGAAGGCGAACGCGTGCTTTAGCGCCGCGATCGAACGCGTGGACGCGATTTTCGCGCCGCTCGCGGGCTGGTCGATTGCGGACTACCTCGCGAAGCCCGCAGCCGACTGGACCCTGGAGCGCACCGAAGTCGCGCAACCGCTTCTCTTTGCGATGCAAATCGGCATGACCGAACTCCTTCGTGCCGAAGGCATTGAGGCGGATGCCGCAACGGGCCACAGCGTCGGCGAAGTGGCCGCCGCTTGGGCTTCGGGCGCGTTGACGCTCGAAGACGCCGTCACGGTGATTTACGAGCGGTCCCTTTTGCAGGGACGCATGGCGGGTTCGGGCACGATGGCGGCCGTCAAGCTCCCCGAAGCGCGTTTGAAGGAACTCTTGGCCGCATACCCGGGCGTTGAAATCGCGGGCTACAACGCGCCCGACAATTACACGCTCTCCGGGGACCCCGAGGGGATCGAGCACCTTCGCACCGTCATCAAGTCGGAAGGGGGCCTCTGCAAGCTCCTCGGCATTCCCTACGCCTTCCACAGCTCCCGCATGGCGCCCTTGGAAGGGGACGTGCGACGTACGCTCGGGCGCCTTTCCCCGAAGGCCTCCCGCACGCTCTTTGTGTCGAGCGTCGACGGGAAGGTGACGGAGGGTGAAAAGCTCACGGCCGACTACTGGTGGCGCAACATCCGCGAAGCCGTGCGCTTTGAGTCGGCCGTCGAAACGCTCCTCGATCTCGGCGTCGACCGCTTTGTCGAAGTGGGTCCCCACGGGATTCTGACGGGGTACGTGCGCGCGATCGCGAAGACGAAGTCGGTCGACGCGAAGACCCTTTTCGTCATGCGCCGCGAGGATGCGGCTTCGGCGTGGGGTCGATCGGCGGCAACGGTTGCCGCCGCCTGGCCGCACGCGGCTTTGCTCGCTGCGTGGCCCGCCGTTTCCCGCGACCGTACGCTTCCGCGCTACCGCTGGGCCAAAAAGCGCTTCTGGGCGGAAGCGACGCCGGAATCGCGCCGACTTTTTGTTCGCGACCCCGAGGAGCACCCGCTTCTCGGGCGTCGCATCCCGCACGCGAAAAACGCCTGGGAGGCGGTCTTCGACCTTCAGACGCGTCCGTGGCTCGCAGGCCACGAGATCGATGCGACGGTGCTCTTCCCGGCGGCGGGGTTCCTTGAGGTCGCGGCCGAGGCCGCCCGCCGTGCGCTCGCCCCCGAGCGTGCGCTTGAGCTCAAGAACCTCATGATCCTGCGTCCCGCTCCTCTCGCGGACGCCCCCGCGAAGGTTTTTTCCACCAAGGTGGACGATGCGGGGACGCTGACGCTTTCGACCCGCGACGAAATGTCCGAGGACGACGCTCTCGTCAACCTCTCGGGCCGTGCGACCGTTTCGGATGCCCCGCGTCCTGCGGCCGTCAACCCGGAAGCGTTCCTGCGCGACGCCGAAAAGACGTTTGACATCGAACCCTTCTACGAGCGGCTTGCGGCCGAAGGTCTTTGCTACGCGGGCGCCTTCCGCCCGATCGAAGCGGCCCTTTTCGTGAAGGACGATTCGGAATCCGCCCGCATCGGCCTTGAGACGCTCGAAACGAAGGAGCGTGCTGCGGGCACGCACCGCGTCGTCGTCAAGCTCGCGAGCCGATCCGAAGAAGCGGACCGCGGCGAGGGGCTTTCGCCCGCGCTCGTGGACGGTGCGCTTCAGGGGCTTTTCTTCGCGCTTGAAGAAGCGGCGGCGAATGCGAAAGCGGCTCGTGAGAATTCCGAAAAGACTTCCGGGGCTTCCTCTCGTGCGACCTATTTGCCTACGTGGTTCGAGCGCACCGTGATTTGGGAGCGCGGCACGCCCGTTTGGGCGACCGCGGACCTCCTGAGCCTCACGGACCGCTCCGCCAAGGCCCTCTACACGCTCTACGACGCGAAGGGCGACGTGCTCGCGCGCCTCGAAGGCGTACGGTTCCTGCGCGTTCATAAGAAAGCGAAGGGCGTGCTCCCTGCTTTCTACTCCGAAGCCTGGTACGCGGCCGATACGGACCGTGCGTCGATCTTCGCCGAAGTGAAAAACGGAGCGACGTGCGAAGGGAAGGTCGAAGAGCCGGGTGAAAAGTCGAATGGCACCACGACTGAAGGGACGACCGCCGACGTCTCTCGCCTTCGTCGTGCGCTCTCCCGCGCCCTTTCCGACACCGCCCGTTCCATGGAATGGAACCCCGAAGCCGCGCTCGATGCGGATACGCTCCTTATGTGGACCGTCCTCGCGGGTCTCTGCGAATCCGTTCCCGTGAAGGACGAATGGGTGGCGGAAGAGACGCTCTTGACGAACGGAGCGTGGCTTGCCGAAGAGGCGGAGCCCTGGGCGAAGGTGCTCGTTGACCGGATGGTGGAAAACGGCCTTGCGGAAAGAAAGGACGGGCTTGTGCGCGTGCTCTCTGCCGCCGACTGTCCCGCCTGCGACGACCTCTTCCGTACGGTTTTGGCGGAAAGCCCCGAATTGTGGCCGGAACTCACGGCTCTTGATACGCTCGACGCCCGTCGTGCGGACTTGGTGGCGGGCGACGTCACCGCCGACGTCGTCTTCCCGAAGCGCGCGACCGTGATGAAGGCTTTGTTCGAGCGCATGCCCAAGCGCGCTCTTGCGCCCTATGCCGTGTGCCGGTACGTACGCGAAGTGACGGAGGCACTCGAAGCGAAGAAGACCCCCGTTCGTCCGAACATTCTTCTCGTTACCCGCTCGGGCTCGACTTACGCGAAGCTTTTGGCCTCGACCCTCCCGCGCTCGGTGACGCTGGTGATCGCCGCCGACGACTCGGAAGAAGCGTCGATGTTGGAGCGCCTTCGTGCCGAATACGCGGAAAACCCCCGCGTGAAGGTGACGGGGATCGCGCAGCTTGCCGATACGTTCTCGAATGCTTACTTCGACGCGGTGCTCCTCCCCGAGGGGCTCGCGTTCCTCGCGGACCCCGCGGCGTGCCTCAAGACCTTGGCTGCTCGAATGCTTCCGGGTGCGCCGCTTTTCCTCGTTGAAGAAGCCCCCAACACGATGGCGGACATCCTCAACGGGGCGGACGCCGCCTGGTGGCATGCGGAAGGGAACGGTACCTACTCGGGGCCCCTTGCCGACGAAGCCGCGTGGCTTGCCGCTTTGGAACGCGCGGGCTTTGCCGCTTCGCGCGTCGATACGGAAGAAACGGGGCTTGCCCCCCGCATGCTGATTGCGGCGGTGGTTGAGAGCGCCGAAGAGGATCGCGCCCTTCATGGCACGACGGAGGGCACGACGGCGTCGCTCTTGGCTTTCCTCCCCGCGGACCGTCTTCGCATCGTTGCGGGGGCGTCGGCGGAAGGCTTCTTGACGGACGGGAAGGAAGAGGGCGACGGTTCGACCCTTTCGGCTGCGCGTGCTTCGCTTCTCTCGACGCTCGTTCGCACGACGGGGGTTGAGCTCGTGACGGTGTCGGGCGGCAGCGAACACTCCGAATCGAGTGAAACGCGTGACGATTCCGATATGCTTGAGCGCCTCACTGTCGCTTGGAACGAACGGCTCGCTGCGTTGCCCGCGGGTACGCGTATCCTCGGGTTCTTCGACCTCGTGAAGACGACTAGCGAAAAGATCGAAAAGAACGAACCGTACGTTTCTGAAGCCGCGGACGCCTTCCCGCACGAACTCTTCGCCTTCTGCCGCGCCGCGGTGGCGGCGGAAAAGGCGGGAACTCTTCCTGCCGGGCTTGAGGTCGTCGTGGTTACGGATGCGCTCTCGGGCGTGCCGTGCACGACGGGTGCGGATGAGGTGGAATCCCCCGCCGCCCGTGCGGCCGTGGGGCTTCTGCGCGTCTTTGCGAACGAATGCCCGTCGGTGACGGTGCGCACGGTTGCTCTTCAGGACGGAACGGACGCATCGATCGAGCGCGCCTCCGTGGAACTCCTTCGCGGCTTCACGGCCGGGGGGACGGCACGTTCGGATGAAGCATCGGGTGAAGAACCGAAGGAATCGGTTGCGCAATTCGAAAGCGAAACGGCCGTTTCCGAAGGGCGCCTCTACCGACGCTACGTCGAAACGTGCGACCTCTCGGACGAGGCTGAGGAATTGCAGGGTGCGACCTCTGAGACCTCTGGGACCGCTTCGCTTTCTTCGAGGGCTTCGTCTTCTTCGAAGGAGGGCGACCTCACGCCCCGCCGTACGCTCGCTTTTGACGTTCCGGGCAAGCTCGACCACCTCTACTGGAAGTCGGACCGCTTCACCGCCCCCTTGGGCGACACCGAAGTCGAAATCGACGTCCGTGCGACGGGTTTCAACTTCCGCGACGTCATGTGGGCGATGGGGTTGCTGCCTGAAGAAGCGCTCGAAAACGGGTTCTCGGGTCCGACGATGGGCTTGGAAGCCTCGGGTGTGGTGCGCCGTACGGGTAAGAGCGTCACGAGCGTGAAGCCGGGCGACGCCGTCGTGGCCTTTGCCCCCGCGTGCTTCAGCACGGTCGTGCGTACGACGGAAGAAGCCGTGGCGAAGAAGCCCTCGAACCTTACCTTTGCCGAAGCGGCTTCCGTTCCGGTTGCGTTCTTTACCTCCTGGTACGCGATTCATTACCTCGGTCGCGCGCGCCGCGGGGAGTCGATCCTCATTCACGGCGCCGCGGGCGGTGCGGGGCTGGCGGCCATTCAGATCGCCGCCCACCTGGGGCTCGAAGTCTTCGCAACCGCAGGGTCGGACGCGAAGCGGTCGCTTCTGAAGCGCTTGGGCGTCAAACACGTCTACGATTCGCGCTCGCTCGCCTTTGCGGACGAAATCCGACGCGATACGAAGGGGCGCGGGGTGGACCTCGTGCTCAACTCCTTGGCAGGGAACGGCGCCGAAAAGTCCCTGGGGCTTTTGGCACCCTTCGGACGGTTCCTCGAGCTCGGTAAGCGCGACTTCTACGCCGACAGCCCGATGTTCCTGCGACCCTTCCGTCGCAATATCTCCTACTTCGGTATCGACGTCGACCAGATGTTGGTCGACTGCCCGGCGCTCGCTTCGGACCTCTTCCGCGAGCTCCTCGCGCGCTTCGAAGAGGGCGTCTTCCGTCCGTTGCCCCTCATGATCTTCCCCGCGGATGCGGCGGGCGACGCCTTTGCGACGATGCAAAGTTCCGTTCATATCGGAAAGCTCGTCGTCGCGTATCGCACGCAAAGCGAAGCGACCGACGAAGCTGCTGAAACGCATGAAGCGCATGACGTGCATGACGTGCATGACGTGAAGGAAACGCCGGTTTCGACCGAAGCCCTTCCGCGTTCCGTTTCGGGTCGTACGGTCGTCCTCTCGGGCGGTCTCGGGGGCTTGGGGCGGAAGGCCGCGGAACACTACGCCCGTGCGGGTGCGACGGGGCTCGTCCTTCTCTCGCGTCGCGGCTTGGCGGATCAGGACGCGGCCGAATTCGTGCGGTCTTTGGAAGAACGCTTCGCGGGGCTCAAGGTTGCGGCTCCGGCTTTGGACATTGCGGGTGACCGCACTGCCGTCGTGACGACGCTTCTTTCGGTCCTGGAAACGATGCCCCCCTTGGCGGGCGTCGTGCACGCGGCCGGGGTGTTGGCGGACGCCATGATCCCGAACCTGACGCGGGAAGCGTGCGAGCGCGTCTGGGGGCCGAAGGTGAAGGGGGCGGAAAACCTCCTGGCGGCGCTTGAGGCCCATAAGGCTCGGGAAGAAGCGAAGGCTGAGGAAGAAGAGGAAAAGGTTGAAGCGTTCGAAAAGAAGACCGCTCCCTTCTGCGTCCTTTTCTCTTCCGCTACGGTCTTGCTTGGGAACCCCGGTCAGGCGAACTACGTGGCGGCGAACGCCGCGCTGGAAGTCCTCGCGGAACGCGCCCGTCGTGCGGGTTTCGTTTCGCGTGTGATCGGCTGGGGTCCGGTCGGCGACGTCGGGATGCTGAAAGTCAACCCGAGCGCGAAGAAGATCCTCGAGTCGACCTTGGGTACTCCGGCACTCGATTCGACGGAAGTCTTGGCGGCCCTTGACGCCATGGTGGAAAAGGGCGGCCGTACGCCGCTCCACTTCTTTGCGATCGACTGGAGCCGCGTGGACCAATTGCCTGCCGCACGCGATCCGCGCTTTGCGGGGATTTGGGCGACGGTCGGGGAAAAGCGCGCCGATGCGGGTTCGATTCGCGACTTGCTGACGGGTAAGAGCGAAGAAGAGGCGGTCGGAATCCTCACCGAGCTCGTTGCATCGGAAGTGGCGAAACTCATGGGTGTGGCGGCCTCGGAATTGAACGCCCACCAGCCCGTGGCGGACTTGGGGATGGACTCCCTCATGGTGGTGGAATTGGCGGCTGCGCTCGAAGAGCGTCTTGGATTCAAGATCCCCGCCGTGTCGCTTTCGGGCGGTGCGACGATTCGCACGATGGCCGAGCGCTTCTGGAAGATGTTGAACGTCAAGAACGAAGGCGAACAGACGCTCGACGATCTCGCGCACCGTCACGGGGTCGCACTCTCCGCCGAACTGAAGGAAGGCGTCCTCGCGGACGTCGGGGCTTCGGGGAAGGGGGCGTGAATCGAGCTGAGGTGAGGTGAAGTGAGGTGAAGGACTGAAGGAACGCCGAAGAGTCGCCGAGGAGTCGGTAAGGAATCGGGGACGGCGGGCGTGCAACCCGCACGCCGTCCCCGAAAGAGGCAAGGGGCTCGAGCGCCCGATGCTTTTTCGGAGGTCTGCTCTTCGAGTCCTTTCGAATCCTTCACCGTCCTTCGCCCGCCTTCCCCGCTTCCCGACGGCCTTCAACGTTCGTCACCGTTTTTTGAGCGCAAGCGACGCTTGTCGCGTTTTGCGTTACGCTCTCGGGCAACCGAACCGCGGAGGAACGCACGCGAGGCGACGGATTCGACGAAGACGAAGACGGCAGGAAAGCCAAACGGCAAAAAGCGAAACAAGCGAAAACAGCGAAAACACCGACAAAAGCAACCACAAGACTTTTGAGAGAAATTCCCGTGACCGACAAACAAAATTCGATTTTCGGACTGACGAGCGCGGACCGCTCGAATCTGCTCGCGCGGCTGAAGAAGAACGCCGCTAGTGGTGCGGCTGGGGCTTCCGGGGCTGCCGGCTCGGCCGGCGGCCGTGCGCTCGACGAAGCCCGCTGGACTCCGGACCCGAAGACCCTCTCCTTTGAAGAGTTTCCCGCTCTGAAGCAGCTCCGCATGGAGCAGAGCGTCGCCGAACGCGCGGGGATTCTGAATCCCTTCTTTCAGTGCCACGACGGGATCGCAAAAGCCGAGACCCGCATCGGCGGCGTTCCTTTCCTCAATTTCTCGACCTACGACTACCTCGATCTGAACGGGCACCCGGAGCTTGAAAAGGCCGGCATCGAGGCGATGGAGCGGTGGGGAACGAGCGCGTCGGCTTCGCGCTTGGTGTCGGGCGAACGACCCCCGCACCGTGCGCTTGAAAAGACGATTGCGGACCTTTACGAAACCGAAGACGCGATTGTCTATGTGAGCGGCCACGCGACGAACGTTTCCACGATCGGAAAGCTCTTCGGCCCCCAGGACGTGATCTTTCACGACGCGCTCGCGCACAATTCGATCGTGATGGGGGCGCTCGCCTCCGGGGCGCGTCGCATCAGCTACCCCCACAACGATACGGCCGCCTTGGAGCGCCTCCTGAAGGAACACCGCCCGAAGGCGCAGCGCGCTTTGATCGTGACGGAAGGCGTCTTCTCGATGGACGGGAACATCTGCGACCTGCCGGGACTTCTGCGCCTCAAGAAAACCTGGGGGTGCTTCCTCATGGTCGACGAAGCGCACGCGTTGGGGGTTCTGGGTAAGACCGGTCGCGGGACGTTCGAGCACTTCGGGGTCGACCCCAAGCTCGTCGACCTCTGGATGGGGACGTTGTCCAAAACCTGCTGCGGCTGCGGCGGGTATATCGCGGGGACGAAGGGGCTCGTGGAACTCTTGAAATTCACCTCGCCCGGGTTCGTCTACAGCGTCGGGATGTCGCCCGTCTTGGCGGCCGCATCGCGCCGTGCGATCGAACTGATGCTCGCCGAACCCGAACGCGTCGCGAAGCTTCAGGTGGTGAGTCACGAGTTCGTGCGCTACGCCAAAGAGAAGGGCCTTGATACCGGGGCTGCGGAAGGCTATGCGGTGGTGCCGATCATGCTCGGAAGCTCCTTGCTTGCGGGGAAGCTCGCCGCGCGTCTTTTCGCCCGACACGTGAACGTGATGCCCATCATCTACCCCGTCGTCGAAGAAGGTGCCGCGCGTCTGCGCTTTTTCCTTTCCGCCGCGCACGACGTGGAGCACGTCCGTCGTGCGATCGACATCGTGGTGGAAGAGCTCCCGAAGGCCCGCGAAGACGTGGCCGCGATGGGGCGGTAAGGGAACTGAGGGCACTGCGGGTACGAAAAAACGGAGGCGAGCCGCAAAGCTCGCCTCCGTTCGGTAACGCAAGGTGTAGTTACGCGTTTTTCTGAGAATACGCAGCTTGCAGACGTTCGAGGTCCTCGGCGGTATCGACACCTGCGGGGAGGGACTCTTCGAGCACGGTCACGGCGATTTTGTCGCCGTTGTAGAGCGCGCGAAGCTGCTCGAGGCTCTCGGCCGCTTCCATCGGCGCACGGGGAAGGGTCGGGAACTTCTTGAGAAATCCGACGCGGTAGGCGTAGATCCCCATGTGGTGAAGGGGATGGCAACCTTCCGGCAGGGCGGTGAGCGCCTTCGGGGACTCGCAGCCGTCGGGCCAGGGGATGGGCGCACGGGAGAAGGTCAACGCGTTGCCGCGACCGTCGAGCACGACCTTCACGATGTTGGGGTTGAGGAAGCTTTCGACATCGTCGATCGGATGGGCGGCCGTGGCGATGGCGCATTCCGGATGTTCGACGAGAAGTTGAGCCACGCGATCGACGACCGACGTGGGGATCATGGGTTCGTCACCCTGAACGTTCACGACGACGGCGTCGTCGGGAAGCCCGAGCTTCGTAACGGCTTCGCTCAGACGATCGGTTCCGGTGCGGTGGTCGTGTCGGGTCATGACACATTCGATGCCTTCCTGGCGGCAAGCGTCAAAAATGGCTTCATGATCCGTGGCCACGACGATGCGTTCGGCGGAGGTACCGCGAACATTTTCGACAACCCTCACAATCATGGGTTTCCCGGCAAGAAGCTTGAGGGGTTTGTCCGGAAGGCGCTTGGAGTGCATGCGCGCGGGGATGAGAATGGTGTAGGACATCGGTTTGGAAAACGATCCGCCCACGGTCGGGAAGAATCGTCGTCGAAGGTAATGTAAAACGTAAAACCGCCGTCGCGGCCCGCTTTGATAAACTTTCGGGATCCCGACGGAGAGGATCTATTGTAGAAAAAAATGAAAGAGGTCACCCAACAATCGTCGTCTACGGCTCGCGGTAAGGATGTAAAGTCGAAAGGCCGCCCGGAGAAGCGTTCGGCGGAGAAAAACCGCATTCGTCGTCCCGGAGCGGAAACTGCTCCCTTGGCAAAGGCTTCAAATTCATCGTCTACGTTGACTTCTCCGGAAATATCCGAGCAATCGAAATCCTCCGCTACTGCTGCCACCTCAGGATCGCTCTCGGGTCGTTCTTTCCTTCTTCTTCAGGGCCCTCAGAGTCTCTTCTTCCGTCGTCTCGCCGACCGCCTGCGCGCGGAAGGTGCCACGGTCGCCAAGGTGAACTTTTGCGGCGGGGATGCGGTGCTCTGGGGCCTCACGAATCCCGCCATTGCCTACACCGGAGACATCTACGGCTGGCCCGAGTGGGTGGGGGACCTCTATCGCGAACGCGGCATCACGGACATTTGCCTCTACGGCGACTGGCGACCTTTGCATTGGGAAGCGGTGCGACTCGCGCACGTGCGCGGGATCCGCGTGTGGGTGTTTGAAGAAGGGTATCTCCGTTCGGGCTTTTCAACGCTCGAAGAAAACGGCGTCAACGGGCGGTCGTCTCTCCCCACGAACCCGAAGGAAATCCATGCCCTGGCGCAGGACCTGCCGGATCCGACGGAAGCAAAGCTTGAGAACGACCTCCACGACAAGGTGACGAAGGCGATTCTTCACCATGCGGGGAATTTCTTCCTCTGGCCCAAGTACCGTCACTACCGCACCCACCGCCCGACGAACATCTTTTTCGAGCTTCTGGGGATTTTGCCGCGCTACCTCAAGCGCGCGTCGCGTGCCAAGACCTCGCAGGAGACCCTGAAGGCCTTCGAAGAGCGGACGGAACCCTACTTCTTCTTTCCGCTCCAGCTCGTTACCGACAGTCAGATTCAGCTTTATTCCCCGTACGTACGCGTGCAGGAAGCGATTGCGGACGTGCTTTCGTCCTTTGCGCGCTGTGCGTTTCCCAAAACGCGCCTTCTGATACGCAACCATCCCCTTGACAACGGTCTCATTCGTTACGGGGACTTCATCCGCGGCTTCGCGCGGGAGCTCGGGATCGAAGACCGTGTGACGTATGTCGAAGACGGCAATACGATGAAGATGATCCGCGGTTCGCGAGGCGTCGTGCTTGTGAACAGCACCGTGGGGTTGATGGCGCTCGAAGCGGGTAAGCCCGTCTATTGCTTGGGGCGGTCGATCTACAACTTAAGAGGCCTCACGCAGTGCCTTCCCTACGTCACGCTCGACCGCTTCTGGCGGGCCCCTCAAGCGCCCGACCCGGAACTCTATCGGGATTTCAAGCGCGTCTTGGGCGAGAGAGCGCTCGTGCGGGGGAACTTCTATACGGACAAGGCGATGAAACTCGCGGCAGAGGACGCCGTGGAGCGCTTTGCGCGCTCGGAACGCACGAAACCCAAGAGCGGCATGATGGTGCTTCGCCTTGCCGAAGAACAAGGGGTGGCGGAGGTCGTCGCCAGTCTTGAGGCTGTGCCTTCCGGACGTGTTGGGGAAAAAACCGTCTGAACACGAAGGAACAGAGTGTCGAAAGGCGTATTTGATAAGCGCCTTTCCTCCTGATTGCATCCCTGTTCGCTTCCTCGTACGCTACTTTGATCGCTTTTTGTACGGCTTTGACGAGCAGCCACCCATTTTCGGACTACCAAGGATTTTTCATGATTTCTCCCGAACTCAACATGCGCCTGGCCGGTGAGGACGACGTTCCCGCCGTCGCTCACATTTTGAATGTCGTCTCCGAAGGCGTGATCGAACACCTCTTGACGGGGGTCGTTCCCGGTATGGGGCCCGAGAAGCTTTTGCAGATGGTTCTGATGCGCGGGCAGGGGGCGTACGACCTCAAAAACATCGTGCTCTTCGAAGTTCGCGGGACGTTGGCGGGGCTTCTTTTCTCCTACGACGCGTCGCTTCAGAAGGTGCCCGCCGTGATGGAGGGGTTCATTGCCAAAGCGAAGCTCGACCCCGTGCGACCGCTTCTCGAAGCGGCCTACCCGGAAGCGCTCTGGATCAACACCTTCTGGGTGGCGGACGAATTCCGAGGTCAGGGGCTCTCGCGCCTCATGATGAGCATGGCCGAAGACATGGCGCGCGATTCGGGGAAGAAAGCGCTGGCGCTTCACTGCTGGGCCGACAACGCGCGTGCCATCCGCTTTTACGAAAAGGCGGGGTTCGTGAAGGCGGGTGCCACCCCCTCGGGCGGGCCGCTCTTGGAGCGTCACCCCGCGGGGGGCGAGCTTTGGGTGAAGCCGGTGGCCGGAACCAAGTAAAAAAGGACGTGAACGTAAAGCAAGAGCCGAGGAATACGCCCGAAAACCGAAAGCGACCGCTCACTTCTTTTGTGAATTCGAGAAACGATACGTCCTATGACCACCGACGCCACTCAACATCAAGACCGCATCGTCGCCGTCTGCGGCGCGACGGGCGGGATCGGCGAAGCGCTCGTCGACGTCTATGCCGCCCCGGGGACGGAGCTCCTCTTGGCGGGGCGCCGCACGAAGGCGCTTGAGCGACTGGAGACCGTGGCGCAAGCGAAGGGCGCGACCGTTTGTACGGCGGCCTTCGACCTTCGGGACCGTGCGGCGCTCGTTGCTTGGTGCGAAGAGGCGGCTCGTCGTGGGGCCGACACTCTCATCCTCGGAGCGGGCGTGTCGGCGTCGGTGGAAGGTATTGAGCGTGATTCGGGAGACGTAGAAACGCTGTGGCTTCCCGAAAAGAACGACGACCTTCTGCGGGAGCTTGACGTGAATGCGACGGGAAACATCCTTGCAGCGAATGCTTTCGTGCGTGCGCTGCTGCTTGCGCGCCGGGAAGGGGTTGTGCCTCTCAAGCACGTGCAAATCGCGTTCGTGGCGTCTCTTGCCGCTTTGACGGGTCTCCCGGGGTCCCCCGGATACTCCGCCTCCAAAGCGGCGTTGCGTACGTACGGGGAGGCGCTTAGGCGACTCCTTCGCGGGAAAGACGTCGGCGTCACGGTGCTTTTCCCGGGCTACGTCGAATCCGACATGAGTCGCAGGTATCAAGGCTCGAAGCCGTGGTTGATGTCCGCGGAGAAAGCCGCCCGCCTCATGAAGCGGGCGATCGACGGGGGAAAGCGCGAATACGCTTTCCCGAAGATTCTGGCAGTCGGGATTGCGCTTTTGAAGTTGGTGCCCGCTTCGCTTGAGCATCTCTTCCTCAACGGGTTCTTCTTTACGGTGGAGCCCGATCGGGAGAGTCGCGGAGAAGGCGGTACGAAGGCCTGCGTGGAGAAGGGTTGCGAAGGGGACCCAGGAGAGAAAGCGAGCGCTTGCTCTCGTGGAAATTCCTCTGCAACGGAGAATGATGTCGATCGAGGTGTGTCCCGATGACCGTTCTCTTCGTACTCCTTTCGGACATCGTCCTCATGGGGCTCTTGGCGCTTGCGAACCGTGAGGCGACGCCTTTGGCTGCGGGACGCGGAATGAAAGTGCCCTTTCGCGCTTACGGAATCGGGCACCTCACGTGCGGCCTCACGGCGTCGCTCGTCTATCCGTTGCTCCTCGTCCTTTTCGACCGACCGATCGCGAGTTTCGCTCTGGGGCTTCTTTTGATCGTGCTTCTTTGGGCGGGGAACCGCTTGAAGGCGGCGATCCTCTCGGAGGTGCTCGTTTTTTCGGACGTCTTTTTGGCAGGCCACGCATTGCGTTACCCGAGGCTCTACTTCGGCTATGCGCCCTTGTGGGTGTGGCCGTTGGTCGTCGGAGCCTTTGCGCTCCTTGCGTGGGGGGTGTCTCTTGAGCCCGCCGCCCGCCTCGGGTCCGTCGGGATGCGAATCGGCATCGCGGCGGCGATTCTTCTGGCTTTTGCTGGTTTTGTGGCGTATGTACGTCGGCCCAACCCGCGGGTGGAGGCGTTTCTTGCGAACTACCCCCTGACCTTCGACACCCAGACCGATGCCGCGACCTACACGCCGATCGGTGCGGCGCTTCTGCATGTGCTTTGGCACGGGCAGCGGCGTCATGCGTTGCGGGAGCGGTTCCGCTTTGAGGAGCGGGAGGTTTCGCCGGAAGAGGGTTCGAAGGGTGTTTTGGGTGAAAGCGAAAAGCGGCACCTCCTTCTCGTCCAGGCGGAGTCGCTCGCACCCATCGGGCGGCTCTTGGGGCGTCCGAGCGTGACGCCCGTCCTCGACCGACTGGCGGCGGAGGGTGCGTCGGGAGCCCTGGAGCTCGACTGGCGCGGGGCCTATACGATGCGAAGCGAATTCGCGGTGCTGACGGGGTTGAAGCCCCGGGCGCTTGAAACCTACGGGTTCGACCCCTATCGGTTGGCGGCCATGGTGCCGATGGAGAGTCTCGCCCGACGCATGAAGCTTCAGGGGTACCGTACGGTCGTCTGCCATCCGAACGACGGGCGCTTTTTCGATCGCAACCGCGTGATGCCGAATTTGGGGTTTGACGAGTTCATCGATCTGGAGGCCTTGAAAAAGCTTGATGCGCGTTTTACGAAGCCCGAAGCGTACTGCGGGCATTACGTCTCGGACGAAGCACTCCTTGCGTGGGCGGCGGAGTACCTCGAAAAAGCCCGGGAACCCGTCTTTCTCTTCGTCGTGACGATGGAAGCGCACGGTCCCTGGTCGAAGGACAAATTCCCGGGGGCGGAAAAGCTCACCGAAGTCGAGCGCTACGAAACGCATTTGAAGCACCTCGATGCGGGGTTGTGCCGGATCGTCGAGGCGGAAGAGGGGAGGAAAGCTTCGGAGGCTCCGGGCCGAGGAATCGACCTCTGCATCTACGGCGACCACCTGCCGGGGCTCGGCGTCCTGCGGGGGCGCGAGGACGAAATTCCGTCCGACACCCTGTGGGTGCGGTGGCCGCACCGCGAATCCGTGGTATCGTCTTCCCTTCGCCCGGAACGGTTGACGGCGATCAACCCGATCGTTCCGAACGATCACGATCATCCGAATAAAACGAACTCTTCGAACTTCTGATTTAATCGACCCATGATTCGCATCTTTTCGAACGGTATACGGAAAATCGACAATCTCACCGCGTTCCTCTCGGAAGAAATCGATGCGTACGGGAGTTTCGCTTTTTCGTCGGGTTCGTCGGATTCGGATAGCGTTCGTGCCGTCCTCGGTTGGGGGCACAAAGCCACGGCCGAAAAGGCCCGCAGGTTTGCGGCGGAAAAGGGATTGCCCTATGTGGCGGTTGAGGACGGTTTTTTGCGTTCCGTCGCGTTGGGAGTTGAAGGGGCGCAACCCCTGTCGCTCTCCGTGGACCCCGTGGGCGTCTATTACGACGCGACGCAGCCTTCTCAACTCGAAGAGTGGTTGAACGACTGGGAATCGTGGATGACGCCCGAGCTTGAACATCGAGCTCGGGAGGCGGTGCGCCGTCTGCGGCTTTATGACCTTTCCAAATACAACAACGCTCCGAGTTTTACGACGGACGACGAAGTCCGACTTCGGAACGCCGTGGGTGCTCGACCCGAGTCGCGCCTCATTCTCGTTGTCGACCAAACGGCGGGGGACGCAAGCCTCACCTTGGGCGGAGCCGACGACGAGGCTCTCTCCCGCATGCTTGCCGACGCGTTGAAGGAGCCGAATGCCGTTGTCATTGTGAAGACGCACCCGGACGTCGCAGCCGGCAAAAAAAAGGGCGCGTTGAAGCACGTCCCCGAGGGCGTGCATGTTCTGACGGAATCCTTTGCGCCGCTCTCGTTCCTCAAGATTTTCGACGCGGTCTATACGGCGACCTCACAGCTCGGGTTTGAAGCCCTGATGCTCGGGAAGACCGTGCACACGTACGGTGCGCCCTTTTATGCCGGGTGGGGTCTTACGGTGGATCACGGCACGGTGCCCGAACGTCGTCGCGCGCGGCCGTCCTTCGAAGCTGTGTTTGCGGCCGCCTACATGCGTCTTTGCCGCTATGTGAATCCCGTAACGCAAACTCGCATGGAAATCGAAGAGGCGATCGACCTCTTGGCCGAACAGCGTCGGCAGAACGAGCGCAACCGCAAGCACTACGTCGCAATCGGCTTTCGCTACTGGAAAAAGCCCCACGTGCGCGCATTCCTTTCGGGAACGGCTTCCCGCATCGACTTCGTGTGGGGCGTGGAAGAGGGCCTTCAAAAGGCTGCGGCATCCGGAGCCGACGCGGTCCTTTGGTCGTCGAAATGCACCGACGAGGTGCTTGAGCGGGCGCGAGCTTTGAATGTGGTGCGGCTGTGGCGCATGGAGGACGGCTTCATTCGCTCCGTGGGGCTCGGGTCGGACTTCAATCACCCGTACTCGCTCGTCCTTGACGAAAGCGGCATCTACTATGACCCGAAGCGCGAATCGGACTTGACGAAGATTTTGCGTTCGGTCCCGATGCACCCCGACCGCGAGCGCCTGATCGAACGCAGCCGCGTCCTGATCGAGCTTATCCGCAAGCACAACCTCACGAAGTACAACATGCCGTCGGATCCTGCGACGGCGGCGCTCTGCCGTACGTTTCCGAAGGATAAGCGCATCATTCTCGTCCCCGGCCAGGTGGACGACGACGCGTCCGTGAAACGCGGAGGCGGGAGGATTCAGTCGAACCGGGAGCTGCTCGAAGCCGTTCGGACCCGCAACCCCGAGGGCTTTATCGTCTTCAAGCCTCACCCCGACGTCACGAGCGGAAACCGCATCGGGCGTGTGCCCGAGGACGTGCTTGCTCGTTGCGCGGACCGCGTGCTCGAAGAGGGGTCGATTATTGACATCCTGCCGCACGTGGACGAGGTCCATACGTTGACAAGCCTTTCCGGCTTCGAGGCCCTGATTCGCGGGAAGCGCGTGGTGACTTATGGAAAACCCTTCTATGCGGGCTGGGGGTTGAGCGTTGACGAAGCGGGACCCGATGTGCCCAAAGGGGTAACCCTGAGTAAGGAAGAACTGGTAGGGGGAACTCTGATACTATACCCAAGCTATTGGGACTGGAAGACTGGTATTTTCTGCCGCCCCGAGGATGTGTGTGCTCGGATAGTCAAAGGCGAACAACCGGAAGTCGGCCCCTGGATCCGCTTTTGCCGCGTCATTCTGTGGATTTACCGGAAGTTATTGGCAAACTGAAAACTGCGGGAAAATCGGCCCTATAAACGAAGAACAAGGAAAAAATCAATGAGTTTGACATTGCGTGCGGGATTCGGCCTCGCTTTGGCGACGGCCGTTGTCGTTTTGGCGGGGTGCTCCGCGCCCCGCGGCCTTCAGCATGAGGTGACGCCGCCCGAAGTCGTTCGGGATGCTCCTCAAGCCTCCGACGCCCGAAATTTTGCCGAAGCTGCGGCTGGGCTTGAAGTCGGTACGACCACCGTGATGAACGAGACGCCCCTCGGCGTCGCGCAGGTGCAGGTCGAGCGCGCTTTCAAGAACGCGCTCGGCGAAGCGTGCCGTCGCGTGGTCGTGAAGAACAATGAAACGCAACGTCGCGGCGCCGTGTGTCAGGGTGCCGACGGTGTCTGGCGCTATGTCGATGCAAGCCTCTAAGCTTTCGGAGACGCTCTCCGAACTCCGACACGGCATGATCGTTCAGGGGCGCGTGATCGGAGCGCTCGTGTTGCGCGAGATCCACACGATCAACGGCAACAGCCATTTGGGCTACCTCTGGGTTCTGATTCAGAGTATTTTCAGTATCGGGGTGTTCTGGGGGGTTCGATATTTCATGGGGGCGGGGCAAGCACCACATGGGATGAACATGGCAGTTTTTTTGGCTACAGGCTTTGCCTTTTGGAATATTTTTTCTAATGGCATTAGTCGATGCATGACAGCAGTAGAGGCAAATAAAACTCTTTTGACTTTCCCTCAGGTCACCGAATTTGATGTTATGCTGGCTCGGATCATTGTGATATCTGCGACGCAGATAATTACCGCTATTATAATTTGCGCTATTTCAATGGTGCTTTTAGGTGATGTCATAATATTCGGTAGTCTATCATTACTTCTAGTTTTGATTCTTGCGGTTCCCATGTTGACTTTGGGTTGTGGGATGATTTTATCATCGATGGCAGTTTTTATGCCCGCTCTGAATAATATTGTCCCTATGGTCCTAAGAATTCTTTTCTTTGTATCGGGTGTTTTCTTTTCGGTTTCTGTGTTCAGTCAGTCGGTTTCGGAGTTTTTGCTACTGAATCCAATATTGCATGCAATCGAATTGATCCGCATGAGTCTTCATGAGTCTTATGAGGTAACTGGCGTTAGTTCAACCTATGTTTTGATGAGTACCATTGTGACGTGTGCAATTGGAGGATATCTGGAGCGTTACGTCAGGACGCGTCGGAGGGATGAATGATCGAGTTGCAGAACGTGTGCAAGCGCTACCGTGTAAAAAGTGGTTGGCATACTGTGCTGGACAATGTCAATCTGAAGATTGAGGAAGGGAAAAGCATAGGTATCCTTGGCGTTAACGGCGCAGGGAAGTCGACCATGATTCGAATTCTAGGCGGAGCGGAACGGCCGGATTCTGGGCGTGTAATTCGTACATCGCGTGTTTCTTGGCCAATTGGTTTTGCTGGTTGCTTTCATGGATCGCTCACAGGAAGAGAGAATCTTCGTTTTGTGGCTCGTGTCTATGGCGCAGATATCCGTAAGGTCACCGAGTATGTGGAAGACTTTGCCGAGCTCGGCGACTACATGGACATGCCCGTAAAGACCTATTCTTCCGGTATGCGAAGCAAATTGGCTTTTGGACTTTCCATGGCCATCGGTTTTGATTTTTATTTGATCGACGAAGCCTACTCCGTCGGCGACGCGGCATTTCGCCGCAAGGCCGACGCAGCTCTCGAAGCGAAGAAGGCGACGTCGACGTTGATTTTTGTTTCTCACAGCATGGGGGCGGTGCGACAGAACTGTGTCTGCGGCGCCGTCCTCAATGCCGGACGATTGGAATATTTCCCGGACGTCGAAGACGCTATCCGGTCCTATACGGAAATTTGTAATGCCAAACGAAGCTAACGCAAACGAGAAGCCCTTGGCTACGGAGCCTCAGAGCGCAACCTCCGTGAAGCCCGATGCCCCGAAGGCCCCGACGAGTCCAGCTAAACCTGTTGCTCCGCCGGCGCAGCCCCCGGCGGCGCCGGCTAAGCCCGCTGCACCGAAGGCGTCGGCTCCCGTTGCCCCTTCTAAACCTGCGGTTCCGAAAGCCCCTGCCGCTGCGACTCCGGCCAAGCCGGCTGCTCCGCAGCCCCAGGCTCCTGCTGCTCAGGCTAAGCCTGCCCCCGCGAAACCCGCGGCTCCGAAAGCGCCGGCTACTGCCACTCCGGTCAAGCCTGCCGCTCCAAAGGCTCAGGCCTCGGCGGCAACTCCTACCGCGACGCCGTCGAAGGCTCAAGCGGCAGTAACCCCGCAAGAACAAGTGAACGGCGCACCTTCCGGAGGATCGAATTGGTGGTCGCGGCGCTCGACTTTTGAAAAGGAAGTCGGGCTCTTCGTGCTTTTGCCGACGTTGCTCACCTTCGGCTACTGCGCGTTCGTGGCTTCGCCCATGTACGTGTCGGAGACGAAGTTTGCCGTCCGCAGTGCGGTCGAGCAGCCGATGGGGATCGACATTGCCTCACAGCTCTTCAAGACCGCGTCGACGAGCGTTCAAGATGCGCGCATCGTGGACGCGTACCTTCGCTCGCCTGATGTCTTTGAAACGTTGGACGGCGAACTTCAGCTGACGAAGCATTACAGCGATACGAGTCGCGACTGGGTGTCGCGTCTTGCTTCCTCGCCGACGCTTTGGGATAAAGAGTCGTTTTGGCATCGCGTGGCCCAGCCGAAGATCGACGTCGACAGCGGCATCGTGACCTTTACGGTGCGTGCCTACACCCCCGACATGGCTCAAAACATCGCGGCCGGTATTTTGCGTCAAGGCGAAGCGCTTATCAACGAGATGAACGACCGCTCACGCAACGATGCGATTCGTTTGGCCGAGTCCGAAGTAAAGGTTGCGCAGGAACGCATCGTCAAGGCCCAGAAGGCGCTTGAGGCGTTCCGCGACGAACATAAGGAACTCGACCCAAAGGCAACGGCCACGGGCTTGCAGACCCTGGTCTTCGAACTCGAAGGGGAACGCTCGAAGGTGAAGGCCGAACTTGCCGAAGCGCGCTCCTATATGAAGCCGACTGCGCCGCAGGTAAAGGCACTTGAAAAGCGCCTTGCCGCCGTGGAATCGCAGTTGAATGCAGAGAAGGCTCGCATCGCGGGGAATCCCGCAGGCGGGAGTGCGATCAATTCTTGGGTTTCTGAGTATGAGAACCTGATGATCGAGAGCGAATTCGCGCAGAAGCAGCTGACGACCGCCATGTCGGCGTACGAGCAGGCCCGCTCGATGGCGTTGGCGAAGAGCCGCTACCTCGTGGCGATTCAGCAGCCTACTTTGCCCGACGAGTCTCGTTACCCCCGGACGTGGGTCTTCACACTCTGCGCTTTCTTCGGCTTCTTCTTGATTTACGGTCTTGTACGACTCATCGTGGCCTCGATTCGCGAGCACGCGGGTTTCTGACGAATGGATTTTTTGACTATGCGATTCAACCGAACGCGAATTTCGCTTCTCACCCTTGCCTGCATGACGACAGTGCTCGGTTCTGCCGGCGCCGTTGCGGCCACCGCCGCTGCGGTGACGACCGTCAATCCGTTGAGCCTGGGGGTTTCGACCAATCCCGCCCCCGCGAGCACCGGACTCGGTACGACGCCCTCGGCCATGCCTGCGGGCGTTCAGGTCGGCCCCAACGGTACGGTGATGACCGGTACCCAGCCGACGGGCTATACACAGACGATGCTTCCTTCCGTGAACGTAGCTCCGCCCGCTTGGGCTCAGGGGCAGCTCGTGAGTGCCACTTCCGTGGCGCTTCGTCCGTTCGCAGCGAACCTCTTTGAAGGGCGCTTCGCGAACACGTTCAGCGATGCGGCTTCGCCCGATTACGTCCTGGCTCCGGGCGACCGTGTAGTCGTCCGCGTGTGGGGTGCCCGCACGTTTGACGACGTCCTTGTGGTCGATCAGCAGGGTAACCTCTTCCTTCCCGAGGTGGGCCCGATCCATGTGGGGGGCGTCCGTCAGGGGAATCTGCTCTCGACCGTTCGCAATGCCATTGCTCGCGTCTATACGGACAACGTGCAGGTCTATGTCAACCTTCAGAGTGCTCAGCCCGTCGCGGTCTATGTGGCGGGTTTCGTGAATAGTCCTGGCCGTTACGCGGGCGGTTCCGTCGATTCCATCTTGTCGTTCATCGATCGAGCGGGCGGGATCGACGTCGATCGCGGCAGCTATCGCCACATCGAGGTGCTTCGCAACAAGAAGGTCGTGGCAAAGCTCGACCTTTACCGCTTTGCGTTGGAGGGGAGCGTTCCCAACCTGCGCCTCAAGAACGGCGACGTGATTCTGGTGAAGGAAAAGGGCGTTTCGGTTTCGGCCTACGGCCTTCTTCGCGAAGAGGCGGAGTACGAATTCTCGAAGCCGTCTGTCGCCAAGGGCTCTGGGCTCATTGAGCTCGCTTCTCCGCTTCGCAACGTTTCGCACGTGAGCGTCACGGGGACGCGCGATCAGAAGCCGTTCAACCGGTACTTCGATCTTGAAGAATTCCGCAAGTTTGCGCTGGCCGACGGTGACATCGTCGAGTTCGTTGCGGACAAGCCGGGCGAAACGATCATGGCGACGGTGAGCGGTGCCATCACCGGGGCATCCCGATATCCAGTTGCCAAAACGGTCAAGCTTAGAGAACTTCTGCGTCAAATCGAGGTTGAGCCCGAGCTTGCCGCTACCGAATCGATCTATATCCGTCGTAAGAGCGTCGCTCGCGATCAGAAGGCCGTTATTCAGGACTCTCTGCGTCGCCTCGAGCAGACGGCTTTGACGGCGACCTCCTCTACGCCTGAGGAAGCTCAGGTGCGCGTTCAGGAAGCTCAGCTGATTCAAGACTTCGTGAAGCGTGCTTCACAGCTTGAACCCGACGGCGTGGTGGTGGTCTCTCGCGGCGGACAGGTCTCCGATCTGTGGCTAGAGGACGGTGACGAAATTGTGATCCCGCAGAAGTCGAACGTTGTTCTCGTGACGGGCGAAGTCGTTCTTCCGAAGGCTGTGGCCTTCGAGTCGAAGATGTCGCTCGACGACTACCTTGCCGCTGCCGGCGGGGTGTCGGCCCGTGCGAACGACAAACAAATTCTTGTTGCCAAGCAAAACGGCGAGGTGGGCTTGGCCGAGAAACTGGGAATCGGTCCTGGGGATCGTATCCTGGTTCTGCCTAAGGTGGATACCAAGGGCATGCTGATGGCGAAAGACCTGATGCAGATTATTTATCAGATTGCTGTTGCTACAAAAGTTGCTGTTGATCTTTAAGACAGATGTTAAATATTATTGTTCCAGTTGATTTTCATCGAGGAGTTCTTTATGCCTTGCGGCATATGTTTCGCCTGATGAAACTACAAAATGAGAATGTTGTAGTGAAATTTGCTGTTAATCCTCGAAGCAATTTAATTCTGCGTTGGATTTTAAACCGGTTTGACAAGGGCAACATTATCATTTGTAAATATTCTGGGGGCGTAAATCGATCCAAGTTAAGAAACTATGCCTTAAGAGAAGTAGAAGGCAAAGTTTTACTGTGCGACCTTGATGTTATATTGCCCAAAGAAATTATTGATCGTTGTCTTCGATCAAAAAGGGAAGATTTCTTAATGTTCCCTTGCGTATATTGCCGGTTTGGTGCGCAGAATAAGAATCTAAAAACAAAAAGAATAAGGGAACTCAGAAAGAGTTATACCCATATTGCCATTCCTTCTTCTATTATTTGTTTCCAGAAGAATGAGATCTTGTTTGATGAAGGATACGTCGGGCATGGATATGAAGACTTTGATTTTATCATTCGCTATCTCGTTTCTGTCAATAAATACAAGATAACAGATGAGGATTTGTTGGATGAAACATACGACTCTGCTATTCTCGCTCAGGGGTTTAGGGCAAAATTAGCAGTATTTGCAATTGATCAACTAAGGAATGGCCTCATTGCAAGACATATTTATCACCGGAAAGGTAAAAAATCTGACTATAAAGAAGAAAGAAATAGGAATGCCAGGCGTTTCAGAGTGAAGATTGAGACAATGATCAGCGCAGCTGAGAGTCATCAGAGTTCACATCTAGAATGTTCGTTTCCTCTGACTCAATACATTGATAAAACTTACCCGCTAAATCTTTTAATGTTGTGAAATGAAAATTATCAAAAAAAATAGGAAACAAAAGGAATACGAAGTGAAGTTCCTTGGGCTTCCCATTCTTCACTATGGCAGACTTCCTCTACCAAATGGCTTTGAGGACTATGTGGAGCTATTTCCTGAGTCCTTCGAGACCACAATTTTGTCGTCCATATATAAACAAATCGGCGAAAAGTATGATCTCGTATGGATTTGTCGAGTGAATGCTTTGGGAGAAAACTACCTTCTAACGCAATTGTATAAAAGCGTACTGGAAAAATATAAAACCAAGAAGTTTTGCTTTGTCGTTCATAATGAAGTCCATGCAAATATGCTTCGTATGTTTGTTGATGCACCTATCATCACAACAAATATATCCAATCTTGTTCTAAATGATGTTCTTCAAGATAAGGAATATAAGTATCAAGGAACAGTCTTTAGAACGCATCACTGTGGTGTAGATGAACTTAACGAACTCTTTAGAATAAAATACAAGAATGGCTTGAAAAAGCATTATGCAGAAGTAATTCGAGAGAATTCGAATGCAGATGAATTTATCTATAGCGCACCAAAATTTTCTCCGGAGGCAATTCAAAGGGTTGAATCAATACAAGATCTAAACCTTGAGAAATTTGTACTCCTTCAGCCTGAAGCAAAGAGTGTGCTGCCTGTCGATGAAAAATTCTGGGAAAAATTAGCGACCGAAATTCGGGCCAAAGGGTATGATATTTTTGTCAATACAAAGAATGGATCACCAACGAAGTTAGGATTTTCTGAATCCTTAACTGTCGAAGAGGTTACCTATCTGGCAAGTAAAAGCAAGGCAATCATCGGTTTGCGCTGTGGCATTCTTGAGGTCTTTAGTATTTTGAAACGACCTATGCATGTCCTGTACACGCCTCACCGCTTTTCGGATATTGGGACTGAAAGAACCTTAGAGATTCACTCTATGTTAGGGTATCCTTTTATTGATAAAGAACATACTTTCGAATACTCTTATGATCAAGAGTCGGCCCAACAAATCATCAATACAATCGTCGGATCTCTCAAATGAAAATTTACCGAAAAATAACTAAACCTGGGAAAATCACAGAAAAATATTTTGGGTTGAATCTTGTTGTACAAACCAAATTGAAGGAGGCGACGGCAACTCGCTATTTCTTTGTCTATAAAACCATCGAAAATGACAAAGAAATTAAGCGGCGGATTTTTGGAATTCCCTTCTTTTCTTCAAAGAAAAATCCTTTGCTCATTAAAGTTGATGCAATGACAAAGAAGATTGATGCCTTGCAAGCTGATGTTAAGGAGCTCAGAATCAAGCATCAAATGGGCATTGCTATTGCTCGCCAGCACGGTATGGTTTTCCCTAAATACAAAAATAAACACGAAGGGAAGGATTTTGTTATTTTGGCCACTGGGCCGACTTTGTGTCGATATAAAAAGATTGAAGATGCTATTCACATTGGCGTGAATAAATCATTTTTGCTATTTCCTGACTTGGATTATTGGTTTGCAATTGATAATTCCGTTACGAACCAGTATCATTTAGAACTCCAGCAAACCCACTTCACGAAATTTTTCGGGGTTTGTAGTTCCAGCAATCGCGATCATCTATACTTATCACGAAATCAAGGCAAGCTTTGGAATTACTCTGATAGACTAATTTCGAAGTTTGATAATGCTGAAAAATTCTATTTTGACCACCCATCGGAGTCAATTAACCGGGACATTGAAAGCCAAGCTCTTCCTGATCTTGGGTCCTGTGTTTTTTCAGCCGTCTACTTTGCCTTGTATGCTGGGGCTCGTCGAATTTATCTGGTAGGTTGTGATTGCGCTGCAAATGGCTATTTTGATAAAACTGCACAATCGGACCGGTTTAATTCGGAACTTTTAATTAAGGGTTGGAAAAATATTCAATATTTTATTGAATGCTTCTATCCCGATGTAGAAATTATTTCAGTGAATCCTGTCGGACTGAAGGGGATTTTCCCTGAAATTATTATGGAATAACGGAGGTAAGAGTGAAAATCAACGACCGTGAACTCAAGGTTGCTATTCCCTTGAAAACAAACTCTGAAAGAGTTCCCAACAAAAATCTTCGTCCCTTCTGTGGTGAAGATAGTCTCTTCGATATCAAAGCTAAGCAATTACTCAAGGTTTTCTCGCCTGATGATGTATATGTTTCGTCGGAGAACGAAGCTGTAGAAAAACTTTGCGCAAAGTATGGTTTTAACTTCCACCTGCGCGACCTTGCTCTTACCAAGAGCACGGCCAAAGAAAACCAGATTGTTTCTGCAATTGTTAACGCGATTCCTGGTGCTCCCGATATTATGTGGTGTCAGGTAACGCAACCTCTCTTTGATGAGTTTGATCGTCTTATTGATTGCTATAGCAATCTGGATCCCAAGTACGATAGCATTGCTGTTGTAAAAAGAGTCGGGCATCATATTCTTGATGCCAATGGGAATCCCGTAAATTTCAATTTTGGATATTGGCACAAAATTTCACAAGATCTCCCAAAATTATTTGAAGTGACGTGGTCGGCTTTTATCATGCGCCGGGAGATGCTTGAGCAGGCTTGGTACCAAATTGGTAGGAATCCCTATCTCTTTGAAACAACTCGCCCATTGGTCGATATCAACGATAATCAAGATTTCGAGGTAGCCTCGATTCTTTATAATCATTACAGCAAACTCAAAGATAATCTTTGAAATTTGCGAAGGATTTGAATATGACCCCTGATGAGGTTCTTCTAGAGGAGGGCCGCAAGGCTCTCCGGATAGAGCGTGATTCTATCGACAGTGTTGAAAAAGAATTAGGACAGCCTTTTGTCGATGCAGTCAAATTGATCCTGAACACTAAAGGAAATGTGATTTTCTCAGGTGTTGGAAAGTCTGGTCATGTAGGTCGTAAGCTTGCAGCTACATTTTCCTCAACAGGAACTACATCGTTCTTTGTGCATTCCGATGAAGCTGCACACGGTGATCTTGGAATGATTAAACCAGATGACGTGTTTGTGGCAATTTCCTTTTCTGGCGAATCCGATGAGCTTTTAACCATCCTTCCGGCATTAAAGAATCTTAATATTCGGATTATTGCAATGACGGGTCGAGCGGAGAGTTCTCTAGCACGTGCTGCTGATGTTAGCTTAGTAACTAAAATCACTCGCGAGGCCTGCCCATTGAATCTCGCGCCCACTTCCTCAACCACAGTTACAATGGCACTGGGAGATGCTATTGCAAGTGCTGTTATGGGGGCAAAAAAGTTTAGTCGTGAAGATTTTGCACGATCTCATCCTGCTGGAGCCTTAGGTCGGCGGCTTTTAATGCGTGTCCAAGATGTGATGCGAACCCAAAATCTCCCGATAGTATCTTCTCAAGCATCTCTTATGGATGCAGTAGAAGCTATGTCTAAGGGAAAGTTGGGCGTTGTTATTGGTGTCGATAGCTCTGGTATTCCCGAAGGCATTTTTACTGAGGGAGATCTTTGTAAGATATTAAGGAATACAATCGATATCAATAAGGTTTCCTTTAAAGATGTTATGAGTCGTGAGCTTAAATCAATTTATTCTCACTTGTCGGCTCATTCCGCCTTGGAAGAGATCAAAAAATATAAGGTTAATCAACTCATTGTTATCGATAGCGATAAGAATTTTTCTGGGATAGTCCATATTCAAGATTTGATTGCTAGAAAAGTCTGTTAAAAAAGGGTTTATATGCACGTAATTATTCAAGCAGGCGGAAAAGGGACGCGCCTTGAGGGGTTGACTCGAAATCGACCGAAATGCTTAGTTCCGGTCAATAATCGTCCCATGATTTTCTGGGCATTTGAGGCTTTTAAAGATCACGATATTACGGTTATCTGTGATTACAAGCAGGATGCTCTGGTTAAGTATTTGGCTGCGTTTGGTCCGCAATATCGCATTCGCGTAGTTGATGCAGATGGGAAGGGGACTGCATCTGGTATTCGTAATGCCATACAGAACTTTAATGATAACGATCCCGTAGTCGTACTTTGGTGTGACCTGTTATTCCATCAGAATTGGTCCATGCCTAATATCATGAAGGCCCCTATTGAACAAAATTTGATAGGGCTCTCTGGTACTTTTCCTTGCCGCTGGTCCTTTGATAATGGCCGCTTAAAGCATAGTGCTTCCTCCTCTGCTGGGGTTGCTGGTTTCTTCGTGTTTAAAAATAAGGACGAACTTGCAGACGTTCCTAAAGAAGGAGCACTTGTCCCCTGGTTGCAGAGCCGAGATATTCAGTTTACCCCCTTCTATCTTGAAAATATAGATGAAGTGGGAACGATGCGTGTTTTTGAATCTTATAGTAGCCCGGCAGTTTGTCGACCGTTTAATGAAGTTATCTTTAATGAAGATACGGTGACTAAACGAGGTATTGATGATCAAGGGCGAAAAATTGCTGTTGATGAAATTGCTTGGTATAAGCATGTTAAGAATCTGGGATTCGAAGCAATTCCTAAGATTCATTCCTTTGAACCCTTGGTAATGGAACGTATTCGTGGACACAACATCTTCGAATACGATTGTCTCACCATGAGTGAGAAGCGCAAGATTATCGACGGAATTGTCAATGGTCTTAAGTCTCTTCACAATCTAGAACCCGCTCATCCCGCCGTAGTTTCTGACCTGGATGACAATTACATTGATAAGACTTTTAAACGGCTCGAGAAAGTTGAGGATCTGGTTCCTTTTGCCAGAGAAGAATATATTCGAATTAACGATCGATACTACAAAAACATTTTCTACGATCGTGATAGTCTTGCCCGTATCCTCCGGAATTTCTATCCTCAGGAATTTAAGTTGATTCATGGAGATCCTACTTTCTCCAATATGATTTATGATCGCGTCAACGGTAAGGTCTACTTTATTGACCCCAGAGGTTATTTCGGTAAAACGAAACTCTATGGTGACGTTGATTATGACTGGGCTAAGGTTTATTATTCCCTTGTTGGAAATTATGACCAATTCAATCGCAAAAAATTTGCAATTGAAATTGGAACCAAGGGGGTAGAATTGGCTGTCCGACCAAATAACTGGGCAGACATGGAAGATTATTACTTCGACCAGTTAGATGGTGTTTCTAAGACAAAGATTCGCGCACTCCATGCAGTAATTTGGCTCTCGCTGACTACTTATGCGTGGGAAGATTATGATAGCATCTGCGCAGCTTTCTATAATGGGATTTTGAAGTCCGCTGATTTCCTTTAATTTTCTATGTGAACGGCTCAAATTTGATTTGGGCCGTTCATTGTATTTTTCGTATGTTGAAATTATCTGCATTGCCTAAGACCTGGATTTTTGATGTTGATGGGACTATTGTAATTCATAATGGCCATCTATCCCCTGAAGGAGATCGTCTTCTTCCCGGGGTTCAAGAATTTTTCCAGACAATTCCAAAGCACGATTTGATCGTCTTGATTACTGCTCGCGAAGATAAGCATAAAGAAAGTCTGATCAAATTTTTATCAGAAAAACAAATCCGATTTGATCATTTGATCTCAGGGGCTCCAACTGGAGAGAGAATTTTAGTTAACGATAGCAAGCCGTCAGGTTTATTAACGGCATTTGCTATAAATAAAGAAAGAGATGCCTCTTTAGATTTAAATGTTGTAATCGATGAAAGCCTATAAGGGCAAAGAATATTTTTTCCATGAAATGAAAGCCAGAAAAATTTATCGGAATGGTGATATTGCGACTGTTGTTCGATCTTTTTTTGGTGGAGTTTTAAAATTAACGGAGCTATATAGGCTTGGAAAGCTGGAAAAGTATTCAATTACGCTTTTGGGAGTCAGATTCTACAGCCGTGTAAAACGTTCATCCGGATTAGAATATTTTTTCCTCAGATTTAATTTCAAACAAGTAGATACCTCAAAGAAGAATAAAGACCAACTACGAGAAATTAGTAAAAACAAAAATCTAATAATATTAAGATCTAATTCGGGAGAAGCCTATCTTGTCCTCAAGTATTTTATCGATTCAATAATTAGGGATTATCTTCGGATTCCACAGCAGCAAGTTCTTATTATTTGCACGAAAAGATACCATGCTGAACTTGTCAAACATCTTTGTCCACAATATTCATTTATTGTTGAAGAAAGGAAATTGTTTAATGACCTTCCATTTTATTCAGAACTAGATGGCAAAAAGGTCTTAAATTTATTCCCTATTCAATATTATGGTGCTTTTGAGTTTTCTCAGGATCCGCAAAAAAATTACTTTTTTTGGATGAAAAATTTTTTCATCCAAAACGGCATTTTCTTAAAATCATCAAAGCTGCATAAGCAATATAAAAAAGAAAATATTCAAAGAAAAATATTGCTGATCCCTGAGTCTGTATCCTCAAACTCTTTGAATCCTCAGGACATCCATGATATTGTTACTATTTTAGGAGATTTTGGTTTCCAGGCTTTAATCAATAACCCAAATATTCCATTTAGGAAACTATTGAGTGCGACAAAAGAGGTGGCGGGAATTATTGCTGTCCGAAGTGGTATAGTCGATTTTTTAATCGAAGCCCAACTACCAACCTTTGTTATCTACAGTAGCCTTCCGGCGAAACCATATCAAGTTACAGATACCGAAAGTACTTCTGCACTTTTACAATATTCTCTGAAATATAATCCTCAATGCCCTCCTCTGCTGGAGGAGGTTGTGGATCAAGATTTTAGAATAAAACTACGACAGTGGCTGTCTAACCTTGATAAAGACGAATTTAAATGAAGTCTATTAAAATTATATCTGCAAATAAACGATCAGGTGAAATTCTTAGCCATATTCTGAAAGCCAATAATTTACCTAATACTGTTCAGGTGTACTCGGCTCTTGACGATGATTTGCTTAAACAAGTATATGATGATAAAGAGAACACTTTTATCAACATCGGCAAGTACCCTATTAAATCAGATAAGGTAATCAACGTTCCCTTGTTGCGATTTGATTTCTACTTCATGTTGAACAATGATCGACTGGGGGGGGTTAAGTACCGGATAAACAAGAAATATTCAATTGGTGTGTTTCCTTGGGTAGACTTGGCCATAAAACATAAGTTACTACTTGGATACTCAAAAGAAGAAATACTCTCGGATCTTGGGTCTATTCAGGTTCCTTCTGCTAAGAAGCAAGAGTTGAGTGTTGCTAACGAACAAGCTATTACTCATTTTTGTTCAGGACTTTCTTCTTTGAATCAGGGCCTGTGCCAGCAAATAATTCTGAAATCCAAGCAAGAAGTCTTGGCATTTTCACCGGTTGAGCCCAACTTAAATTGGTATCACTTAGTTGGGAAATTCATTATTGAGGAATTCTTCAATAAAATTTACAAAGAAGTCGTCATTCCTTATGATCTTTGCCGCAATCTTGTCCAGTATCCAATTTGGGGGCATAATGAGCTAACGGATAAGCTCATTTTCTGGAATGAACTTATCTCGATAAAAACTTGGGTTTCAAGATATATTGATTTTTTCTGTTTTGGTGGTGTGCCTGCCAAAGATCCACTTGATATAGCCAGAGTCAAATTCTTGATTGACAATAAGCTATATCTAGATTGTGATTATGCAAAATTTCAACTCTGTGCCAATAAGATGGCGGATTTTGCTAATTATTATGACCCGCAGGCTAATGTAGTTATAGTTTTTGATAAATCTTCACAACCTGATGTTCAAATTCATAAGTTTGAATCTGAGAAAGAGGTAACTTTTATTCCTGGCGTAAAGATAACTTTCACAGGCAAAGGTAATCTTGTAGTTTTGCATAAGGCAGCAAAATTTCAAAACAGCAATTTATTGTGTGGCACAAATACATTTGTCTATATTGGGAAATCAGTTTTTAATGGATTGTTTTTCACAAATAGGGTTCACTCTGGAGGGTCGCTAATTATCGGAGATAATGTTTTTGCTCCTGAAAGAGTGAAAGTTCATTTGTATGGCAATAACCAAGTCAAAATTGGCGACGGTTGCATGCTTGCGGATTCAGTAAAAATAATGGCAGGTGATGCTCACACGATATTTGATGAAAACGGATTTATATCTAACATAGCAGATGGAGTTGAGATTCAAGAAAATGTGTGGCTTGCCTTTGATGTAAAAGTACTTAAGAATACTTTTATTCCCAAGGGTTGCGCTGTTGCTACTGGTGCTGTTGTGGCTTCCAAGTTTTCTTCGCCTCACGCGCTTCTTGGAGGTGTCCCTGCAAAAGTTATTAAAACAAATATTCGTTGGGATGTCAGAAACCCTGAGTGGCTTTGATAAGTTTAATTTAATGACTTTCTGGACTTGTCATCGTTGATGCATTCTAGTTTTTCATTTTTATATAAAAACCATTTTTAATTTTTTAAATCTGGAGAAATAAAATGTCAAAAAACAAGGCGGTCCTCCAATCTTCTGCAATTACTATCCTCGCGCTCTCCCTCTCGGGTGGCACCTGGGCGGCGACCACCATCCGCCTCGCCCACACGGCGAACGTCTCGCACATTCACCATGAAGCGGCGCTGCAGTTCGCTCAGAACGTGAAGGACCGCACGAAGGGCGAATACGTGGTGGAGGTCTACCCAGCGGGCGAGCTCGGCGACCAACCGGCACTTGCGGAGCAGGTGACGTTGGGGGCGCTCGATCTTTCGGTCGTGTCGCTCGGCAACATGGCCATGTATGCGAAGGAGCTCAACGCCATGACGGCGCCGTTCCTCTTCTCCGACTACGACCAGGCCCACAAGGTGATCGACGGGTTTGTCATGGGTTGGATGAATCAGAAGCTCGAAAACCATGACGCCGTGGGCCTTTCGATGTTCGACTACGGCTTCCGTCAGACGACGACGAAGGGCGTGGTCGTCAACTCAGCCGAGGACCTCAAGGGCGTCAAGATCCGTGTTCCGCCTTCGACGGGGTTGCTCGCCGCGTTTGACGCTATCGGCGCCAACACGCAGCGCATCGCCTACTCGGAGCTCTACACGTCGCTCAAGCAGGGCGTTGTGACCGGTGAAGAAAACCCCGTCTTCACGATCCTCGCCGATTCGCTCTACGAAACGCAGGATCAGTTGGCGCTCACGAACCACTACTTCGACTGCCAGGTGTTCCTCGCCAACAAGACCTTCTTCGATGGTTTGCCTGTCGAGGTGCAGCAGATCCTGAAGGAAGAAGCCGTGAAGGCTCAGAATCTGACGCGTGACAAGGTCTCGCACGGCGAAGCCGCCGCCATCGAAGAGCTCAAAAAGAAGGGCATGAACGTCACGGTCCCGAACCGCGACTCGTTTGTTGCTAAGATGAAGCCCGCATACGAGGAAGTGAGCAAGCTTTCCGGCAAGGAAGCCATGGACGAACTCCTCGCCGCTATTGATAAAATCAAGTAATTCGTTCACTCGGACCCCGAAAGGCCGCGTCGGACATATGTCCGTCGCGGCCGCATGCTTCCCATGACCATGTTTTTCATTTTCGCGGCCGTGGTGGTCCTCCTCTTCCTGGGGGTGTCCACAGCCGTTACGATGGGCTTTGCGTCCATTGCCACGTACCTCTTTGCGGGCGGTGACCCGGCGAGGCTCTTCCTCGTGCCGCAGCGCATGTTCTCGCAGGTTTCGGGCATCACGCTGATGTCGATCCCGTTCTTCCTCCTGATGGGGAACCTCATGTCGGTGGGCGGGATCTCAAAGAGCCTCTTCGGGTTCGGGCGCGTGTGTCTCGGGCACCGCTGGGGCGGGCTCTCGAACGCCGCCATTGCGGCAAGCATCGTGATGGCCGCCATGTCGGGGTCGGCCGCGGCGTGTGCTGCGGGGATCGGGCTGATCGCCATTTCCGAAATGACGCGTGCGGGCTACAGTCGGTCCTTCTCGTGCGCCACGATCGCGGCGGGCGGTGCGTTGGGCCCCATCATCCCGCCGAGCATCACGCTCATTCTCTACGCGGGGTTGACGTCGACGAGCGTCAATTCGCTCTTCGAGGCGGGTGCGCTTCCGGGGCTCTTGCTCGGCTTGAGCTTCATGGTGTGGTCGTCCTACATCAGCTACAAAAATAACTACGCGAAAGCGGCCCCGGAACCCTACGCGGTGCGGTGGGCGGCCTTCAAGGAGGCCTTCTGGGCGCTCTTAACCCCCGTTATCGTGATCGGCGGGATCTTCGCGGGGCTTTTCACGGCGACGGAGGCCGCAGCCGTGGCGTCGCTCTACGTCATGTTCCTCGGGTTTTGCATCACGAAGACGCTGCACGTGAAGGACCTTCCGCGCATCTTCTGGGAGACGGTCGAGCAGACGGCGAAGGTGATGTTCGTGATTGCTACGGCCGGGTTCTTCCAGTTCGTGCTTCTCTATACGCGCATCCCGCAAGAGACGATCGGCTTCATCACCGCGAACTTCTCAACCATGACGCCCGTCATCCTTCTCATCATCGCGATTCTCGTCATCATGGGGTGCTTCATGGAGGGTACGGCCATTCTCCTCATCACGGTGCCGATTTTCGTGCCTCTTGCGAAGAGCTTCGGCTACGACGTGACGCAGCTCGGGATCGTGATGTGCATTGCGCTCGCGATCGGCGTTCTGACGCCGCCCGTGGGGTTGAACCTCTACGTGCTCTCGTCCATTACGGGCGAGCACGTCATGAACATCGCGAAGGACGCCGTCGGCTACGTCCTCATCATGATCCTCATGGCAATCGCGGTCGCGTTCGTGCCCGAGCTCTCGGTCGGGTTCGCTCAACTGATCGGAGAGTAAGACGATGTACTCGAAATTCGAAACGATCTTCAGCCGCGTGACGCAGGCGGCGTGCACGTTCTTTCTGGCGGCGATCTTCGTCATGTTCCTCTTGAACGTCTTCGTGCGGTTCGTGCCGATCTACAACTTCACGCAGACGGACGACTGGATCCAGTTCTGCCTCATCTGGATGATCTTCCTCGCGGCCGCGGAGCTCGTGCGTACGAAGAACCACTTCGTCGTCGACCTCGCGACCTCGCAGATCGCTTCTCCCGCCGTGAAACGGGTGATGCGCGTCGCGGTGCTTCTGATCGAGCTCGTGACCTACGTCGTCATCTGTTGGTACGGCGTCGTCTGGGTGATGCGCTCGAACGCCCACATGCAGTCGATCCCGTGGATGGAGGTGCGCTACGTGTACCTAGCGATTCCCGTGAGCGCCTTCTTCATGGCGGTCTTTGCCGTGAAGCAGTTGGGTGAAACGGTGACGGGGAAGAGGGACGACACGGAGACGCGGGAGTGACGCGTTGAGGTCGGACCGATACGCGAGTCATACGAGGAGGGGGAGCGGAAACGCTCCCTTTCTATTTCGAGCGTGTGCGTCGGAGACGCACACGAAGTGAGGGTTCACTTGTTCGTTGTTTGGACGCTTCTCCCAATGCTCGTGCAGTGCGGCACGGGCGGAGATCGTGAGAGGTCGCTCGTAGGAAGAGGCGGGCGGAGGCAGGTGGGCGAGCGGGAAGCGGGAGGAGGCGCAGGCTGCCGGAAGAGGGGAATCGCGCGCGAGAGGGACGTACGAGGGACAGGAGAGGGATCGGCGGGAAGCGACGACGCAATGCGAAGGGCGCTGCGGGCGCGGGAATGGGGATCCTGAGCTCTGAAAGCCGAGTGAGGCGGAAGAAGGGTGCGGGCCGGACACAGCAACGGGCAGCGGGGCGCACACCGCAGAGAACATGGCAAGAGGTTTGCAAGGCGCTGCGGCGGTCTTCGGGCCTCGGATCGGAGTGGTTCGGGGCGTGCGGAGCGCCTCGAGCGGTTTCAAACGCTTTCGCTTGTCCGCGCAGGGGCGGCGGGGCGTTCGCGAGGGGAAGGGGCTGGGCGTCGGGCGCGGGACGGGCGAACGGGCAGCAGTTGCGTGTTTGCGAGTGGCGTGCGCGGATCCCTATGAGCGATGCTGAAGGCCAGCGGGTATGATGCCGGTGCGAGGCGTCGACCGAAGAAGGTGCTTGTCGATATGGGGTGTAGTCATGCTGGCTCGAGGAGAGGGCATCGCCCAGGAACGACTGAACCCCCGGCTTGACATGCAAAGAAAGTGTATCCTTGGTCTGTGGTCTGGTTCTTCACGCTGTCCTGACTGTGACACTTCGTGAGGGCTTCAAACGCTTCTGTAGAGCTCGAATCTACGACTGTTTTCAGGGGCCAAAAGTTGCGCGATTATAAAACACAAATCCTTCGTGCAATTCGTAGGTTATGGAATAGTTGGGTTGCATCTGTGCTTGATCTACATCAAATGCTGTGTGGCATTTTTTCTCTGCAAGATGTACGAGTTGATTAAGGGTGCCATAGAGGGATACACTGCAGAACTTTAATTTTGGGGACGATTGCGTGCGTAATCCATCACCTTTGCGTTATCCAGGTGGAAAGTCTCGCTTAGCAGATTTCATTCGCCTGAATATTAAGAACTTAAATCTTACGAATTGTACTTATGTCGAGCCTTTTGCTGGTGGGGCAGGAGTAGCGTTGTCTTTACTTTTAGATAATACTGTAGAAAATATAGTTATCAATGATTACGATAAGGCGATTTATTCATTTTGGCGTGCAATAAAAAAAGAGCCAAATTCGCTGATAGATCTGATACAAAAGACTCCAGTAACCATCCAAGAATGGCATAGACAGAAGGAAATCTTTTCTTCGGGACACTGTTATTCGTTGGAGCTTGCTTTTGCAACGTTATTTCTTAATAGAACTAATCGCTCGGGGATTCTGACGGCTGGTCCAATTGGCGGGTATTCGCAGGAAGGCAATTGGAAGCTTGATGCTAGATTCAACAAGGAGGCTTTAATTGAAAAGATAAGGATAATAGCACAACAAAAAGACAGAATACACATTTACAATCGGGATATTATCAATTTCTTACGGAATTTCTATCCTCGATTTTCTACAAACTCCTTTTGTTATTTTGATCCGCCTTATTTCAATAAGGGACAGAAGTTATACAAGAACTTTTTCACGCCAAGAGATCATCAGAAAATTCATGATGTCATAACCAGAGAAGTTTATTCGCCATGGCTTATTACATATGATGATGTTCCCGAAATTCTTCAATTGTATGAAGATCACAAAATTTACCGGTTTGATCTAACATATAGTGCTGCGAACAAAGGAATTGCTTCGGAGATAATGATCTTTTCTGATCCGAGTAGTTGTCCCAGCGATAAACAGCTACAGGATAACGGGATTAAAATGAATTTAAGAACGGAGGAATGAAATGATTATTAAATCTATTAAAATCGAAAAGTTTCGCGCTTTTTCGAATGTCAAAGTTCAGCTAGGTAAAAAAATTACGGCTATAGCTGGACGAAATGCTACCCAAAAAACAACAATTTTAGGGCTCATCAGTCAACCATTTACTATCTCTAAAGGCAGTCCTATGTATGGGAGTAAGACTGTTGATGGGTACAACTTTAAGTCTCAATTTAAGGAAAAATTCAAGTTATCGCCAAAGCATGATGTAGTCGGGCAGCACAATTGGGAACTAAGATTGAACCGAGGCGTATATAAACAGGATTATTTTAAAGTCACAAGTATAGCCCGGAAAGAAAATGGAAAAGAATCCTTGAGGTTTTGGAATGCAGAAGGAGGGCGTTCCACTGGTTCTGGTTACATACAGTTGCCCGTTTATTTTTTAAGTCTTAGTCGACTCTTTCCCATAGGCGAAGCAAGGAAGACAAAAAGAGAAGAGACAAACTTTACTGAAGAGGAAAGGACATTCTGTCTAGATAATTATAGAGAAATTTTATCTATTCAAGAAACCAAAAAAGATACTACTGCAAAAGTAGATATCCAAAAGGGTACAACTGTCCGTACTTTTGCTGGTGTCAGCGATCAGTTTCATGATATTTTGACTAATTCAGCCGGAGAAGGAAATGTCATGAAGATCATTCTGGCGGTTCTGTCATTTAGGCGCCTGGAAAACAAATATCAAAAAGCCTATAAAGGAGGAATACTTCTTATTGATGAGCTTGATGCAACATTGCACTCATTTTCACAGAAAAAACTTGTAGATTTCCTTTATACATCCGCTGAGAATTATAGGATACAGGTTGTTTTTACAACTCATTCCCCGATTATTCTTGATTATATTTCTAGAAAACAGAAAAGTTCAAGGCTAAATCAATGTCCGCGAGCATGGCATGATTGGGCAATTGTACATCTTGAGCCTGAGTATGATTTTGATGGTACCCGTATTATTCAAGCAAAGAACGTCACCACTCGTTCGGGAATGCTGAATTTGTTATCAATGATTGACTTAACGTACTCTCAAGATGGACATATCCATGTATATTGCGAAGACCATGTGGCAATTTGCTTTTTAAGATATGTCCTGGAACAGGAGCTAAAGATAATTCCTGATCATTATATGGAGTTCATAAATGTAAATTTGGGATGGCCCAACTATTTAGATCTTGTTCGAAAAAATATCCCAGAGTTTACGAAAAACATAATAGTTCTAGATGCTGATGTTTTGGAGAATAAGGACTTTAAAAGTTCTTCGAATTATAAAACATTTGAGGAATCAAAAAATTTTTTGATACTCCCTCTAACTGTAGAAAAGGACATGTTTGTATTTCTCAAGGACACCAAAACCTTTAACGAGTTCCGGTTAAACATCTCAAGAAAACCAGATCTTAAGTTTGAGATTCTATTCAATGAGTGGCCACATGAGCCAGGAAGTTATAAAACCCCAGATTTTAAAGCATGGTATAAGTATGCGTTATCTATTGTTCGCGATGAGTCAATTTTGTTTGAATTCTGGTGTCGAAAGAATCCTGAAAAGATAAGTGAATTTTGCACTAAATTTAAGAAGGCCTTTAATGAACTAGCCGAAAAAAGAGATCTGGACTGTTTGCCTTAAAAAAATAGGTTCCAAATGGTTAAGAGCCCCTAATTCTAGGGCATTTTATTAGGCTCTATTGCCTATTGTTGGAGTTTTTGGAGAGGTTTGCCTGGAGTTGTTGCGAATTGAATGGGACTGTTATTCTATGTCCTTGACGGTTTGTCTTTGGTCGATGCTTGGACATTGCCCGGGTCTGGGGTTAACAAGAGTTAGCGTCTTCTTTGTTTAGTCGAGCAAAAGCTCTTCAACTCTTGGACTCATCTTTGAATCGCCACAACTTCAGTTGGTTTCAAGGTTCTTGAAGGTGCTTCACGAGGAGTTATGCATCCTGATAGATTTCACGCGTGGAAATTGGTTCTCTTTCCTGGGAGCTTCCAGGCCGCTATCCACTACGCCTTGCTCTTTTATTGTTTGAAGACTAAGAGTTCCTGATAATTCCTATGAAAATAAACGTATTTGACTGGGCAGACATTTCACGGGTATCCGACGCCACTGTAAAAAACTGGGCAAAGCTGAGTACGAATATCGAAGGACGTCTCACTTCCAGGGCCAACAAGCTGAGGTCGACCAGGCGTGTCGAACCAGTTGAATATATGTTCAATCAGGGCAATGTCATCTCTATTCGAGCAATAGTCGATTATATTGAAGATAACAATATTTCGATTCAGAGCGCTCTTTTGTCCTTGGGGATCAATCTCTTAAAGGCAAACCGGCTCTGTCACAAAAAACACGTGGCTGAAACGATCGAGGCCTATAAGGAAATCGGTTTTGACGATTATTTGTCGAACATCCGCTTGCCGACGGATGAGTTTGATCTTTTGGGGCTTGTATACCAATTTTTATTGCCCGAAGGTCATAAAAATTTGATGGGATCCTATTACACGCCCAAAGCTGTCGTTGAGAACATGATAAACGATTTGTCCTTTTCTAAGGGTGAATGCTTCCTGGACCCGTGTTGCGGTAGCGGAATCTTTCTTCTGTCTGCCTCGGCGGTACACCCCACGCAGCTTTTCGGGTTTGATATCGATCCAATCGCCGTAATGATTGCAAAGATCAATCTGTTGATCAAGTATTGGTCGTTTGATTTTACCCCACAGGTCTATAACTTGGATTTTTCCGTCGAGCAGGATCTTCCTCTTCTCGGCGGAAAGTTCGACTATATTGCGACGAACCCTCCCTGGGGAGCGAAGAACCACACCTCAGATCAGGACTCTTTTTCTCGAATTTTTATCAAGGCGTTTTCTCTTCTCAAAAAGAGCGGGACCATCAAATTTTTATTTCCCGAATCGATCTTGAATGTAAAGAGCCACCGTTCCGTTCGACAGTTCATCCTCGAAAACGGTCTTGCGAAAGTATCTTTGTACGATGAATTCTTTTCCGGGGTAACCACCAAATATGTGGATATTGAGTGCTGTCCGAGTCATAAAACAGATAATTTCGTAGTCTGTAAGGGCGGCGACGAACAAGTGGTCCACTTACATACCGTCTACGAGACGGAAAATTATAACTTCAACTTTTTGAGTGAAAAAGATCTTGCCATCATCAAGACGGTGAAGGCGGTCGGCTGCTACTTCCTCAAGGACAGCGTTTGGGGACTGGGGATTGTCACGGGAGACAATAAGAAAAAGCTTTTCTCCGAACCTTCCGATGGTATGGAGAAAATTTATACCGGGAAAGAAATTCGACCGTATCGTTTAAATCCGGCTCAAAAATATATTTCTTATGATCGAGGCAACCTGCAACAAGTGGCAAGGGAGGAAATTTACCGTGCTCCTGAGAAGCTAGTTTATAAGTTCATCTCGAAGAAGCTTGTCTTTTCTTACGATGACAGTTCAAGCCTTTTTTTGAACAGTGCGAACATACTCATACCGGAAATACCTTCGATGAGCATAAAAACGGTGATGGCTTTCTTGAATTCGCCGCTATTCCAATTTATGTACATGAAGTTGTTCGGTGAAGTCAAGGTTTTGAAGGGAAATTTGCTTGAACTGCCTTTCCCGAAAATTTCGAGAGAAGACGACGAGCGCCTGCAACTGTTGGTGGACGAAGTTTTGCGAGGCGACGACTCTAAAAAGGTGGAGATTGAAGATATTGTTTTTTCAATCTACGACTTGAATGATGAGCAGATTCGATATATAAAGGATGTTGTTTATGGAAAAGTTAATTGAGGAGCTTGATTCTTTGATTCATCGTATGAATTCTAGCCCGAATAATTCATACAACCTTGACAAAGAAATTCTGGAAGATCTGCATTCGGTTTATCCGTTCAATAAGTTCGAGTTTATGATAAGTCATTTGCTCGGAACTCAAACAATCAGCATCGAACAGTATCTCGAAATTCGTAACAAATATCTGGAACGGAACAAATATCTGCATGTTTTTGAGATCACGGCTCCGCGAACGTTTGGTGAGGCGTGGGCTCAGAAGCACTTGAGTACGATCGTTCCGGAATTGAAAAGTCCGTCGAAGGAATACGATCCGAATTACAGCGGACAGTACGATTTCTGGTACCATGGTATACGAATTGAGGTGAAAGCATCGAGAGCCGTTAGGCGAAAGAGCGGAGGGTCGCTGATTTCGAAGGCGCTTTCGAGCGATTCCAGATATGGATTCAGCATGAATTTCCAGCAAATCAAACCGCAATGCTGCGATGTTTTCGTCTGGATTGCCGTTTGGAGGGACATTATTCGTTATTGGGTTCTTTCCAGTAAAGAGGTGTTGAAAAACAGATATTATTCCGCCAAGCAACATCGAGGGAACGAAGGCGAAGGCCAAATTTGGCTGAAGGAAACCAATATAGCAGAGTTCAAAACTTACGAGGTAGACGAAAAAGGAATTTTGTCGGCGATATTGAAAAAATCGGGAAAATTCGGCTAAAAGGAACGTTGATTTTCTGACGTAAACAGAAATTCTACTGGTTTAAATGGGGCTCGGAGAGGTTGTCGTAGAAAATGGTACCTCTCCTTTAATTTTATCCATCATCCGAGCGCGTTCGTTCCAAGTCCTTCAAACGCCCGAAGCAACCGGCGCGACCTCGACCGTTCGGAAGACACTCAAAAGATGCTCAAAAGAGCGCCGCCCCCGCCAACACCCGCTGAATGACGATCGTCCACAAAGGCAACGTCACCGCGGACGCCAGAATATGCGCGGTCGTCACACCCGCGACCGCGGGGGCGTTCCCGCCCATGGCGCTTGCCATTACATAACAGGACTGCGCGGTCGGAAGCGCCGCAAAGAGCAACACGACCGCCGCCCCCATGGGGGATAGCGGAAAGAAGAAAGCCATCGCGCTCGTGACGAGGAGCGCCGCGACGGGGGCGGCAACGAGTCGCTCGAACGTGGCGGCGGCAATCAACCGCGCGTACTTCCGAAGGGCTCCCGCCGTGAGCCCCGCTCCGATGCACAGCAGCCCGAGTGCAAGCGACGCGTCCCCGAGGTGCTTGAGCGTTTGTACGAGCGTTACGGGAAGCGGAAGCCCGAAACCCTTCCAGAGGAGGCCGCCCACCGTTGCAAGAATCAACGGGTTCGTGACGACGCCCTTCAGGGTCTTTCGAAGAAGCGTCCGACCGGTGAGGGTCGTGCGGGATTGTGCGCTTGCCTTCCCGTTCTCGCCGCCTGCGTTTCCGCTCTCGGCAGCTCCGTCAGCGCCTTCAACTCCTTCAGCTCCATTCGCCTTCGCCACCGCCCGTGCAATTTCGGCGGTCGCCAAGGCGTTGCTGATCGGCACCCATACCGCAATGAGGAGCGCAAGGAGCGCGAGCGCTTCGTCGCCGCCGATGCGGGCCGCCAACGCAAAGCCGATGTAGGAATTGAATCGAAACCCGCACTGAAAGACGGACGCGTGCGTTACGTCGTCGGCTCGAACGAGGTAGCGAATCCCCCAGGCGAACGCCGCCGCAAGGCTCATCGCGAGAACGCCCGCCGCAAGAAAAACCGCCGCGTCGCCGAGCGCGACGGTGCTGCCCGCTACCGAGAGGAAAAGCATCGCGGGAAGGAGCACGTAGAAAACGAGCTTCTCGGTGCGCATCCAAAAGGCCGAATCCGTGAAAAACCGGGCGCGCAACAAGACGCCGAGGAGGATCACCAAAAATCGGGAAGAACGAGAAGCAGGCCGGACATGGGAGGCTTGAGGCGGGAACCGAGCGAGCACCGTCGAAGAGTGACGAAGGGTGTCGAGGACGAACCGAAGAATTGTACTCCGTCCGAGAGGAGCACTTTTTCGGTGAACGAAGAGCGAAGGGCGACGGGCAGCGGGCGAAGTGCGGAAAGCGGGGCGTCGTCGATTCCCGACCGCCTCGCTCAACGGCCCGCGCTTGACACCTTCCGCGCATCGTTACCGAATTGCAAACCGCGTCAGCGGATCCGCCAAAAAGCGCGAGCCTTCCGCGATTTCGCTCGCGTCGCCTTCCTTCAGAACGCAGTACGTCTGATCGGCCGCGGCGCCCCGCTCGAAAAGCAGCACGAGCCGCTCGTCCTCGTCCCCGAGACCGGTGATGCCGACAACGGACCCGAACTTGAAGAGTTCGCGGCGCAGTTTGGCGTTCGCTTCGTTGCGGGCGGCTTCTTTCGACGTGAGAAGCGCAAAGCGACCGCCCGGCTCCAGCGCTCGCCCCGCGAGGTAGAGCGTGATGAGACCGAGGTCGTATTCGCGGTAGGCGGCCGGTACGTCGGCCGCAGCTGCCGTCTCGCTTCCTTCGGGAGAAACGGCCGCACCCGCGTCGATCCCGCCCGCAAGCGCCAGAAGTAGGAGCACGGTCGAGGGGCGCTTCGCGAGGAGATTGCGCTCGGCAAAGCGCGGAGGGGGCGTCGTCGCGCGCCCGCGCGTCGTGCGAAGGCGCTCGGCCTGAAGGAGCAAAACCCGATAAGGGTCGGTATCCCAACCGATGATCCTCCGCACGGGCGTTCGGGCGTAGAGGTGCCGTACGAGCCGGCCCCCTTCCATGAAGGGGTCGAAAAAGCGCGTTTTCGACGTGAGCGGGAGGCCGTCAAGCAGTACGTCAAGGAGCTTTTCATCCACGTCCGTGGGGAAGCGCCGCTCAGGGAAACCTTCCCCGGCGGAAAACGCATGCGCGAGCTCGCGCAAGAAGCGGGGGTCTTCGGGGAAGTTCGCGAAAAAGAGTTCGTCGACGGGCTTCATGACGGCCTCGAACTGCCGCACGCGGGCGGTCGCGAGGCCGTCGCGACGAAGGGCGTTGAGAGAGAGCGTAAAGAAGGCCGCTACGGGGTCGTGCCCCGCGCGGAGCACCTCGCTGCGAAGCGCCTCGGCTTCGCTCGCAAAGAGCGCGTGCTCGGGGTAGTCGGTCGGGAACGACGCGGGGGCGGTGGAGGGTGATGAGGTCGGGGAAGCTGAAGAAGCCGAAGCGGTGAGGTTCTCGGGTGACATGGGCATGGCTTGGTGTAGGAATCGATTGCCGACGGCGTGTCGGTTCTTCAGTCGATTCTACGGTTGAACCCGAAGGGGCATCGGGGGTCGAAGGTCGGGCCCGGGGGGAAAGGTCGGGGACGGGCCGCCCGTGTTCCTCCCTTTCTTTTCTCCTCTCTTTCCGCCTTTTTCTCGCATCCCTTTGTGCGTTTCCCGTGCGGTCCTCTTCGCGTCTTCCGCACCGTCCGCTTTTCAGACGTCTCGGGCAACTCGGACATGTCCGGCGTCGTCGGAGTTCGTCGGGCTTCATGTGAGTTTCGTGCGTCCCACCGAGCCGAAGCGGCGTGCGGCAGCTTCCGTGTCCAAGAGCCTAACAGCCCGCAGTCCCGGAGCCTTCGAAGCTCCGAGGTTTTCCGAAGAGCGGGCTTGACGCGCACGGCGTTCGCGGCTCGTAAAGTTCATCCTCGCCGTCGGGCGGCCCGCCGCCCGAGCGCTCCGTTCCCCGTCCTCGTTTCGAGCCTTGCGAAACCCGAGGCACCGGCGAATCCCGCGATTTTTCACGCATCAGCCGCCCCAACGGCGCAGACAAATCCCCATTTCGGGTCGGACACCGGCGGGGTACACTCTAAAAATTGCACTCTCCTTTTCGCGTCCGAGGGCTTCGTCATGTATTCACTTTCTTCGCTCCTTAAAGTTTTTGCCGACCAAGTCGACAAGGCCGAACTGCGCCGCCTGACAAAGCAGGCCCTCAAGTCGGGTATGACCTTGCAGAAGCTCGTCAAGGCATCGAACTTCTTCAAGGGCGAGGCGTTTTACAGGCAGTTCGAGCGCTGTATTCTTGAAGGCCGGCCTTTGGAGCGCGGGCTCTTGGGAAAACTTTCCCCGTACCCGGTGACGCCCGACGCGGCGGCCATGAGGCGCGCCTGCCCGGACATCGACCGGGCCTTTCCCGGGAACGGCAAACCCCCGCTCTTCGAGCCCTGGTGTCGGGCATTGACCGAAATGGCGAAAGAGAGCAAATTCTCGCCCGAGGCGTACCTGAGGTACGCGATGATCACGTCGCTCGAAGTCTATCGACGCGATCTGCTCCCGACGACGCCGTTGTCCGTTCGAGCGGACTTCTTCGAAGACGTTATGCTCGGGTTCTTGTGGTTCGCGAAGAACGCCCCCTTTTCAAAGGAGGCCGCGGAGAAACTCTTGGAGCGCCTCGGCGAAACGGACGACGAACGACTCGAGGACGCGTTCCGGACCCTGTGCGGCCTTGACGCAGCAATTCCCGACGAAGCCGGTGACGGCACCGACTCCGGCGCGCAATCCGAAGCGAAGGACGAAGCGAAGGACGAAGAGGCCGAACCGTCCGACGAGAAGGAGCCCGCCCGCTCGCCCGCAACCGTCGAGCCCGTCTCCGACCCCAGCGATTCCCGCCCCTCTCGCCTCTCTCGCCCCGTGACCTTGTCCGCCGTCGCCCGCAGGGTCGACCCCCGGAAGATCCGCACGAAGCGCAAAGAGCGCGAGTACGTTCTCGCCGCCGCACGGGAAGCGGCGAAGAAGCTCGGTCGGGAACTTGCCGCCAAGGCTGAAAAAACCGCAAAGGCTCCCGAGGTTTTCGAGCGCGAAAAGGCCGAGGCTTCCGAAGCCCGTGCTCCCGCGGCGACGACTGTCGAAGTCGAACCCGAACCGGAATCCGCTTCCGCCGTTACCCCGCACGCGGGGGCGATCGACGAGCCCGACGTCCCTGAAACGACCGATCGGACCGATCGCCCCGAGACGCCCGCAGCCGCTCCGGTCGCCGCCTCTTCTTCTGCTCCCTCTTCTTCTTCCTCGTCGCCCTCCGAACGCCCGGCGGACCTCTTCGCGCTTGACCCGAGCGCCGCGAACCGGACGGTGTTCGACCTTCCGTGCGCGCCCGAAAGCGGACACGGTGCATCCTCGGCGACAGACGGAGCGGGGTCGACCGCCGAGCCCGCCCTCTGCGAGCGTCTTCCGAAGCCCGCCTACGGCCGCGCGCGCGTTCTCGCGTACGTGCGTCGGGCGGGGACGTTTATGAACCTCTTCTTTACGCACCGGTTCGACGCGCTCGGGAATTACGTCAAGCACGACTTCACGAGCGAATTCCCGCGGCTCGGTGCCGCGAACCTGCGCACGCACAGGAAGGCCCGGCTCCAGGAGGGGGCGTTTTACGTCTGTGACCTCGAGTCGGACGACTCGTTCGTGAACCGCGACGCGGGGTCGGGCGCTCCGCGCAAGGACTTCGAGCGCGCGATCGACTACGACCGGCTCGCGGCCGAAGGGCGTCTGCACCCGCTCGAAGACGACGCGGGCTTTCTCGTCGTGCGCCCGCGGGTAGAAGATATCAACCTTGAAAAAGACATCCTCGTTCGCTTCCGACCCGAAGGCGCGGAAATGTCCGACTCGGACGGAGACGACGTCGCGGACGAGGGGCTCACGCACCTCCACGTCCGAAACGTCCCCGTTTTGCTCGCGGTCGGGAACCGCTACTACGGCCCCGTGAAATTGAAGGAGGACGGTCAGCAGCGGCCCTACGTCAATCTCGTCACGCGCGACGCGAACGCCCGACGGGGACTCGTGGCGGGGTTCCTGAGGGACGACCCCGCGATTCGCACCCTGCGCGTCGTGGAAGAGTGCGTGACCGCAAGCTGTCCCGTCGAAATCGCCTTTGCGGCGGGCGCAACGCCGAAGCTTTTCGACGTGTTGTCGGACGCGACCTTGGCGGAAAAGGTGCTTCCGTCGGTGCTCGCAGCGGGACCCGAGGTGTGGATGAATCGGGCGGCCGAGCTCTCGGGAGGCGACCCTCACGAGAGCCCGATCGCAGCGCTTCCGCCCGAAGCGCAAACCTACGTCACGACCGACCCCGCCATCGCGAAGACCCGCCTCATGCGAATCGCGCGTCTTTTGACCGTGCGCCGCATGGGCGCGGAGGCGGTCGAGGTCGTGGGACGGGCGATTGCGGAGTTGCTCGATAATTCGCTTGACGCAAAGAGCCCGGGCGGGCGCATCGTGGGGCGGATCGCCAACCGCATTGCAACGACCCCGGAACTCGCGAAGAAAATCGAAGGCTACGGTGAGCTCGCCCGTCGGATCGAGGACCTTAAAACCGAAATCGGGCGCTTGGAAACGAGCCTCAAGGCGACGGAATCGGTCGCGGAGCGCGAAGCCGAGCGCGTGCGGCGAGAGGCCGAAGAGCGCAACCGCACGCTTCTTGACGAAACCGAACGCCTCGAAGCAAAGCTCGCGGAAAAGACCCGGGTTTTGGGCAACATCGAAGCCTCCGCCGACCTCGTTGCGATGAGGAACGACTTGGAAGCGTCGCTTGCAACGCTCGCCGACGAAGAAAAGCGCCTTCGCACGGAAGCGAAGGCCGCGGAAGCGTACCTTGAGAACGCCCTGGAGCGCGCTCGGAATTTCGCGTTCGACGGGGTCTTCGCCGAAAAACTCTTGGAAGCGGCGGGGAGCCGCAAGAGAGCGCAAGAAACGCTCCGGATCGAAACGCGCGTTCGGGAAACGGCCGCACGGCCGCGCTTTGAAGCGGACCCCGTGACGCTCGCGCGCACGCTCGTTGCGGACGTGCAACGCCTGCGCGACTACGACCGCTTGACGATCCTGAACCTGTTCATCCTGCTCACCCAAAACTTCCTCACCGTTCTCTCGGGCCCTCCGGGGGCGGGGAAAACCTCGATCTCGGTGATCCTCGGGGACGTGTTGGGGTTGACGGAAAAGTCGGAACGGTCGGACGGTTCGTACAATTCGGACAGGTCGGATCGCACCGGCGGGAGCGATCACGCCGAAAGCATGGAAAAAGCGGAAAGCACGGAAAGCACGGAACGGTTCCTCCCCGTCTCGGTCGAGCGCGGTTGGACCTCGAAGCGCGACTTCCTCGGGTACTGGAATCCGCTCTCGAAAACGTTCGAGAGCCCCGACCCCCGACGCAGCGACGCGTTGGCGCTCCTTGACGCCGAAGCGCGCGCGGGTTTCGACGATCTTCCGTTCGTGATGCTTTTGGACGAAGCGAATCTCTCCCCCATGGAATACTACTGGGGCGACTTCATGCGCATTTGCGACGACCGAAGCCGCATGAACCGCATCGCCCTCGGGGGCGACGCGCTCTACGACGTTCCCGACACGTTGCGGTTCCTCGCGACCATCAATTCGGACTTCACGACGGAAAACCTCTCGCCCCGACTCCTCGACCGCGCGCCCGTGGTGACGCTCCCCGAAACGGAGCCCGACTTCGCGAACCTCGGCGACCGGGGTGCTTCGTACGACGACGGCGCAACCGACGAGGGCACCCATGGCTCCGACGATGCCCCGCGTCCGCCCGTCTCCTGGCGGGCGATGCGTGCCGCCTTCGGGCCGCGCGCGCATTTCGAAGGGGAAGCGGAAGCGCTGGCGCTTCTCGAAGATGTGGTTGCCGCCTTCCGTGCGACGGGAGGGGTGACGTCGGTGCGAACCCGTCGGGCGATGCGGGACTATGTCTCGAGCGCCGTCCCTGTCTTTTGCGAAGCGGATGCGGGTGGAAACGGCGCGACGACGGGGGGAGCATCCTCGAAACTCTCAAAGCTCTCGAAATTCCCGACGGCAACCCAAAAGACGATCCAAAAGGCTCGGGGAAAGAGCACCCTCAAAGCAGCTGAAGTGAAAGCCGTGAACGCCGTGACAGCCGCGAGCGCCTCTCAAAGTGCGTCTCAGGGAGCGTCCGCCCGCCTTTCCGTGACCGACGCCGTTCGCGCGGCGGTCGACTTTGCGGTCGCGGCGCGTTTGCTTCCCCGCATCGAAGGGAGCGGCGACGCGTACCGCGAGAAGCTCGAAACGTTCGGGGAAACGCTCGCGGTGCTCGGCCTCACGCGCAGCCGCTCGATTCTCGACGGGATCCTCGCGCGCGGGGAAAGTGCGCTCGGTTGGTACCGATTCTTCTGACGGGGATGGATGACGATGGATGAACTCGTCCTTCGGGATTTCGAAGCGGGAACCGTCATACGACTCGGGCTCGGGCTTCGGCTCGAACTCGGACTCGGGCTTCGGAGGGGCTCGGGCGGCACACCCTCGGGGATCGGTGCGGAAACGGTCGCCGACATCGAAACGTTCGTGCCCGCCGAGCGCGTCTGGCAGTTCGAAGTCGACGAGGAGGCGCTGAGGCGCGCGGACCGGGAGGCCTCAAAAGCGCTTCGCGATGCGCTTCGTGAAGCTATTGAAGCTCCTGATGCTCCTGAAGCTCGTTACGCCCCGGACGCCGGCGTCGCCCTGCACCTTCGCGGGGCGTCGCGCTCCATGACGTCCGGAGAGTCCGGAGAGTCCCGGCAGTCCTTCCGTTCCTCGCATTTTCCCCGTGCTTTCCGGTCCGTTCGCACGTACCCGCAAGCGGAACTTCGGATCAACGGTCAGGTCGTGCGCACGGCGATTGCCCGCGAAGAGCGCGAAGAGAACGATGCGAATGGAGCAAACGCGGCGACCGAACGGAACGCATCGAATGAGGTGAGCGCGGTGAGCGGGGTTGCGGCTGCCCGCGATGCGACGCAGGCGTCCTCTCCGGGCGCTGCTTCCGCTTCGTCTTCTGCTTCGTCTTCTGCTTCCTCCCCCGAGACCCCTCTCCCCGCGAAGCGTTTCGTCTGGGTCTTGACCCCCGTCGACCGTCTCGGCGCACCCGTTGCGGCGATGGCCTACGAGCTGGGGACGGCGGACGTGGAACTCGGTTACCGCTTGGGGAGCGGCCCGTGGGAGGAGGCGCAAGAAGCGTTGGAGCGGCTTGAGGACTTTCAGGAGCTTCAGGAGCTCGAAGGGGTCGAAAGCTTCCAAGGCTTCCAAAGCTTCAAAAAGCCCGCCGCCTTCGCTCCCTTCGACCCCTCCTCGGCCCCCGAAGCGGTCTTTCGCGCGGAGCCCGTTTTCCTTTGCGTTCCCGAGCGCGATTCGGGCTACGTCGTGAAGCTCTCCAACCTCGTTTTCGAGCGGGCGGGAAAGTGGTTCGTTCGTGCGGAAGTGAACGGGAAAGAGGGCAAAGACGGGCCGGACGGGGCTGACGGCAAGACCCCCGACGCCGAGCGCGATGCGAATTCCTCGAGCTCTTCGAGCTCGACCCTCAAGCGTCGCATTGCGATTCTCGAAAGGCTGCTTCGCACGTACGAGGAGTGCGCGCACTACCTGAGAGCGAACGCGCGCTTTCGGCTCGTGCCGCAGTCGAGGGTCGACGCGGTGGAGAAATTGCGGGCGGTGACCTCAGACACCGTTCGCTACGTCGCGGAACATCCCGACGAACTCGTCCCCTCGCCCAACGGAGCGGGCCTTCGGATCGGAGGACGCACGTACCTGCCGCGGCACGTTTTGGTGGAGTCGAGCGCGAAACGCTTCGACACCTACGAAAACCGCGCGATTCTCGGCGTGCTCGCGGCGCTCGGCGAGGAACTCCGTGCGGACGCGCGCGAGGCGGCGGAGCGCGCGGAGAAACTCCGCGTGCGCGAGCCCGATCGGCCGGGCTACGTCTCGACCGCTTCACCCCTTGCGAAAGACGCCGCCAAGCGGATCCTCGCCTATGCGGAGGCGCTCTTCGGGCTTGAACGCCGTACGTCGGTGCTCTTTCGCGACTACCGCACGATGCTTCCCGCGGAGCCGCTCCTCTTGACGCTCACGAACGGCAGGGACACCCTGAGACCTACGGAAGTCTTCCGGTCGATTCCCGCCTACCGGGCGCTCTTCGAAGCGATCTCGGGCGTGCAGCGCTCGGAAAAGCCCGTGCTTGAAAACGAGGCCGCACTCCTTACGGCGTGTGGGCGAAGCCGCGTGTTCGAACTCCACGCGCTCTTTCGCGTGCTCGAAGGGCTCTCCGCGGCGGGCTTCAAGTTGACGGATACGCGCAGTGCGGCGGAACCCGAACTCGAACGCGCGGGAAGAAGAGATTCCTCCGATCGACCGAATCGGTTCCTCTTCGAGAAAGCCGCGGGCGACTGTGTTGCCGAAGTGCTCGTTTGTTACGAACCCGTGGTGCGCTTGAGTGATTTGAGCGAGAGCGCGAGCGAAGGCTTGAGCGGGTTGAATGAGTTGAGCGAGGGCGCAGCCGAAGGGGGCGAAGCAGCCGAAGCAACCGAAGCAATCGAAGAGGCTTCGGGAACGCAACGACCCGAAGGAGCCGACAAAGGCGAAAAAGGCGAAGCGGTCGACCTTGACGAGCGGTTTGCCGTTCGTCTCGCGCGCACGAGCGTCTTGTCGCCCGCCGAGGGCGGAGGGCTCAAGGTCGTCACGCCCGAAGAGGCCTTCTTCACGCCCGACTTCGTCGTGCGGGTGTCGGTGCGGCGGGGCGCGACGGAGAAGCCAAGCACAATGGCGGAAAGCGCCGGGGCGACTGAAGAGCTCAAAGCGGTGAAAGAGGTCAAAGAGGTCAAAGCGGTCGCAAAGGCAGCAAAGGAAGAAAAAGAGGACGAAGGCGCTCTGGCGGTGCGCTCGCGGCAGCTTTTGAGGTCGTCCCCTTCATCCCCTTCGCGCTGGTTCGTGGCGGACGCGAAGTACTCGACCCGCACGAAAACGGTGCTCGAACGCACGATGGATACCGCCTACAAGTACCTTCTCGCAATGAGCCCGACGCGGCCCGGGGATACGCTCGAAGGCGTCTGGCTCTTTTATGCCTGGGAAGAAGCGCGAGGCGCTTTTGCGGGGAATTCCCTCCGGACGTACCTGCCCGCAGGGCTTCCCCGGGCGGGCGACGTGCACTACGAGTGTGCGGGGCTCGGGGAAGGGGAGTCCGACTTCGTGCGGGCGGTGATTGCGGCGTGCGAGGAGATGGCGCGGGAGACCGTATCTGATTCTGATTGATAACGCGCCGGGGTTCTCGAATTTGTGGAAGTTCCCGTAATGAATCGAGTTTTCAGGGGAGGCCTGTGCCGTTCTCGTGGAATTGGCTTTCGAGTCGCGCTACTGCAGACTGCGTCGTTCCCGGGCGGGCGGCAACATCGGGCTGCGCAAGACCTGCCGATGCACGAGCCGCAATGATCTTGTCGAGCTCGGCCAGTTCGGCGTTGGCCTCGTCCCATTCCTTGCGAAAGTTCGGATCTTCCAGCGATTCGTTCAACATGTCGCGCCAAGTCTTGGTCGCTTTCATAGCGATACCTCAGGAAACCTTCGTCTTCAGCCGGGGGAGGAATGAGATGCGGGTCGAAGCCGCGCATACCCGTATCCGTCGTTGTTGGAAAGCAGTTGGCAGTGGCGCCAACCGATGCCTTGAATGACTGAATGACGCCCCGGGGCGTCAGAATGTTGAAGCTCCCCGACGCACGGACGGGCACGCGTCCCTGGTAGGTTTGGGGTACCCACACAATCATGGAGCCCCTACGTTAGCACTTTTGTGCGGGCGGTGCGGGCGGTGCCGGCGGTGTGGGAGGAGACGGCGCGGGAAGCCTTCTGAAGGACGGACGAAGAGGGGCGAAGAGCGTCGAAGAGCGTCGAAGAGAGGCGCGATGCCTCGCGGCGGGAAGCCGTATGATGGCGGGAATTCCATTGCGTCATACGGAGGAAACTTCATGTTGACCGTTCGTCTTCCCGAAAACATCGAACGCCGCCTCGACCGCCTCGCACGGGCGACGGGCCGTACGAAGAGCTTCTTCGTGCGCGAGGCCCTTTTGCGGTATCTCGACGAGGTCGAAGATACGCACGAAGCCGAAGAGACCCTGGTGCGCGTGCGCGAAGGGAAGGAGCGGGTGTTTTCGTCGGAAGAGGTAGGGAAGTTGCTCGATGCGAACAAGCGCGGCCGGTGATCGGTCTTCGGCAAAGGTTCGGGCGAGGCTCCCGGCGAACCCGCCCGTCTCCGCGCGCAAAATTGAGACGCAAGGGAGCCGCTTCGGCGGTCGAAGGTCACGTGTCAGGGCGTCCGATGCATCCGCAGTCTTCGGGGCTTCCGATGAGGTTCTTCGTGCGGAAGCCCTTCCGCCCGGAAGGCCGAATGGTTCGATTCGGTCGATTCGGACGGAAGCGTTCTGCGCCGACACGATGCACGACAAATGTCGGGCGGGCGACGCACGATCGGGTAAGTGCCAAGGTTGCACATACGGCCTCCGACGGCCATCGGGCGATCGCGGGCACGCTCCGGGCGCGCCCTCAACGATCGGACCTTCCCAGCCTGCATACGGGTTCCTCCTCGGCGTAGGTTGTAGTGCTTGACCTTGTGATTGACTGTTCGAGCCCCCTCCAGGCGAACTATCAAGAAATTCTTGATAGTTGACTCTTCACTTGGCTCATAAGATCGATAGGTTGAATCCAAGTGCGGTTGTGTGTTCTACGCGGTGGTATCGAAGAGGTCTGCTATTAGTTCTGCGTGAGCCAAATGGTCTCATGGTCGCGATCAATACGGACTTCGATACCTCGCAGGTCGCCGCATTTTTCCCGGTCGCGGTGCGGACCGGCGTCGAAGAGGTCGATGAAGGCGATGTAGGCGATGTAGGTCATGAGGCACCGGCGGGCTCGATAGGTTCAAGGCCGCGTTCCCCGACCGCATCAAGCTGTGCGTGCGGTTCTCGGCCGAGAACCTGAAGCTCAAGAGCGACGTGCTCAACATCCCGCTCTTCCGGACCGGACGGACCAGCTGATCGGGCTTGCGCTGCGCTCAAGAAACAGCAGTCAGCGTGACGGCGGCACATTGCCGAGTGCGCCTTCGACGCAGAGCTTTCGGAAGTCGTTCGGGCGGCTTGGGCGACGCATGCCCTTGACCTCGGCGAGCGCGCAAAGCGACGATTCGCCGCTCGGACGCTTGTTGACCACCCAAAGCTCGTCGCGTCGGAACGTTTCCTGTGTGAGGAGGTTGACGTCGGACGTCGTGAAAACGAACTGTCGTCGGCTTTCCGGCGTGCCCGTCTTCAGAAAGTCGCATCGGATCCCTTCGAAGACCTGCGTTTGGAGGCTTCGGTCCGACGTGTCCGCGACGGCCGCCAAGCCGTCTGTTTCTTCGGCTTCAAGGAGGTGCGGGAGCAGATCGAGGAGCCGCACGGTACCTTCGGACTCGTCGCAAAGGTCGAACCGAACGGGTTCGCCGTTTCGGCCGATATGAAGGACGATCAGCTTTGTCGTGACGAGCTCGTCGTCCTCGATGCTGAGAACGGTATCCCCGATGCACACCGTGCCGTCCGCCGAGGGGGCTCGTAGGGGTGGGGAACGGGTGGACGGAAGGAAGCTCCCCGTCGGGGGCAAGCACGACCAACCCGGTCGTAACCAGATGGTCTTGCACGCACATCTTGTCGCAATTGATTCTCGTGTAATTTCGCGTCTCATCCTTGCGATAAACAAGTTCTACCCGACCAAATTTGGTCCCAAGAACGCTAGCATGCTAGCGTTCTTACCGTTCGTATAGTAACGTATATATTAACGTAAATACTGGCAATCATAGTATTTACAATGCTCGAGGATAACTCGAAAACACCAAAGAACTCTCCGAACCGTCTTGCGCTATTCGATGCCCTGTCGACGACGGCTCCAAAGCAAAAGGCCTAGTCCGGTGAACACGCCGCGAGTTGCCGACCTAGTGCTTCGGCAAGCCGAACGACGATCCCTCTTCTGCTGTTTCTGAACCTAGGTTGGTACACCGTCCGCAACGGACGGTGGCTCAGGGTTACGGAGCCCAACATCGAGCACGAACCGCCGGTTGGCACAAAAGGAATAGGCCCTAACCGGTTGCGACGGGAAGGGCGATGACACCTAGAAAAAGCTCGCTAATCCCAGCAAAAATTGTGGCGCAAGCAAAATCTGGGATCTCCTCGATGGGTTCCTGTTGCTGACCTGCGAGTCTCTTGCGAGGAGACCGGTTCACTTGCGCCGAAGCTGTTTCGGCTACGGGTGCGACCTTTGGCGATCTCTTTGAATCTTCACAACATGTTTTCCATTCAGTAAACATGTAGATTCACGTAGATCTTATCACGCCCGGTGATACAAGAAGCGCTAGCATGCTAGCGTTTTTGGGCAGCAAGGCAAACAAGCACATTGCAGTTTTATGCTTGTAAATCAAGTGAATAGGTTTTTGGGGACATTTTGAAACCGTCTCGAAAAGATCCTATTTTTTACACGAAAAACGATCGGACCGATCAGCAAAACCCGTGAGGAACCTTCGCCCAGCTTGGATGGGGAGCAGTCATACTCGCCAACTACGTCGGCCACGCTTTTCATGGTCGGCTCAAAACGAGCCGAAAACGTGCCGTCTCTTCCTCCCTTGCTTTTTAGAGTGTGCAGATTCAGATTTATGAGGTATCGCCATGCGTCCACTATTTCTTGCACTCTCGGTCCTTTGCTTAACAGGTGAAGGACACGTCGCCTGCGCCGGCTCTGTTGCCGAAGCAAGCGAAAATGCCCAAAAAGCCGCTCAATCCTCTTTCTACCGTCGGCACTCCGAAGGTTGGTACTGGTACAAAGACCCCGAGGAGGAACGGGAACCGGAGCAACCCGTTCAGCCGGTCGCTCCCCTGCTTCCAAAGTCCGAACCAGTCGAGGTCAAAGAGGAGAAGCCGCAACAACCTTCGCAGCCGGCTCCTTTTTCAGCGGCCTGGGTACGTGGGATGTTGCCTGTATATCGGGACATCGTTTGGGAAAATCCGACGCCGGAGAACGTTATGGCTTACGTCCTCCTTCTGCATTTCGCTGTTAATCGCAGCCAAAAGTTTGCGGAGATCGCCCAGCAAATCACGATCGAGAACCTCCTGCTCGACGAAACATGTCAACGGCCGACGGTCACATATGGCGTTCACAAGGTGGACCGTGAGGCCTACGACCACTTTATGGCAGTCGTGCAGAAAATTCGCAACAAGGCGGGACTTTTCTTTTTCTTCAAGTCGGGTTGCGGCTACTGCGAGTCTGAAGCGCCGCTCATCGGGAACTTTGAGAAGGACGGCTTCGACGTGTTTGCCATCAGCGTCGACGGCGGATCGCTCGAAAGCTATCAGTTCAGGAACGTAAAGCTCGATCAAGGCCAGGCCGAACAACTCGGCGTCACGGCCACGCCCGCGCTTTTCCTCGTGTCCGCCGACGGCGTTTTTGAAAACTTGGGTCAGGGCTGGATTTCCGAAGAGGACTTTCAGGAAGCAAAACCGATGCTCAACCCGGAAAAGCAGGGTGACCTCTCCGAAGATCTGCCGAAGCTTCTTCTGGCACAGTCGAATCCGATCTATGCCTTCGGCGATATCGAAAGCAATGAGATCGTTACGAGTTTGCCCGCGTCGGAAATTCAGCGCTTCATTGACGAAAACGGATTTATCGAACCGAAACGGCTTGTGTTGCTCTTCTGTGGAGCCAAAACATCCGGGCGGCTCGAACCCTCACTGCTCGAAGAGCAATTCAACAACTAACCCCATTCAATCATGAAGAAATTTTTCAAACTCACTACCGCATCCATTCTCGTCGCAACGGTTCTCACGCCGTCGTCGGTCGATGTCGAGTCGCTCAAAAATCAGCACGACAGTGTATTCAACTCCGTGGTCAATACGACGATGCCTGGTACAAACTCATCCCAATTTCAAGGTATTCCTGCAAGCGGTTCGGTACATGGTCGAAACAAAGTCAGTGATACGCCAATTGCTTTGTTGACTCCACTCCCGTGGAAGGATAGATGCGGCGACATCGACTTTTTAGACGGGAGCTTCGACTACATCAATACCGACCAATATGTCCGGTTGCTTCGATCGGTCACCTCGAACTCGTTCGGTTATGCGTTTCAGCTTGCTCTGAGTTCGACCTGCGGTGAGTGCATGGCGACCGCCGGCAAGCTTTCGGACACTATTCAGCAGCTCGACCGGTACGCAAACTCCTGTCAGCTCGAGCAGGGTATCGTCAACGACAGTTGGAACGCGATGGGGTACGCCAAGAACAACAAGGCGATGATCGACGCGCAGCGGGAGGTTGCCGACAGCAGCAAGATCCCAGAAGAAAAGAAGCCCTACGGCAACCTCGTCTGGCTGGAACTCAAGCGCAACAACACCGCCCAGTGGTATCAGATTGCCCTCGGCTCGGCCACGCAGGTCCATGAAATGCTCATGTCCCTCATCGGAACCATCATCGTTCAGAAGCCCGAGGATACGAAGAACTACGACGGGCAAAAGAGCGGCAGTGTTTCCAAGATCGATCGTCTTCCGCCGACGATGTCCATGCTCGATCTCGTCGAGACGACCTCGGCGAAGATGTATCGGTGCGACAACGACAGTTGCATGAAGCCGACGACGAAAAGCGAGGAAATTGACAACATTGCTCAGAAGTTCCTTGACCTGATGGTCCAGGGAAACAACTCGATCGTCCACAAGTATGCAACGAACTCGGGCACAATGACCGAACAGCAGAAGGCGTTCCTCTCGATCCTGCCGAACACGTTGGGTACGTTGCTTCGCACGATGTCCCTTCAGAGCGAGGCTGCGGCCAAGAAGTTGGCCGAGGACATTGCCTACGCGTCCGCAATCGACGTGACGTACACGCTCTGCGACGAAATGCTCCGGTCCGTCGAGGACAGCTTGAGTACGTCCGATATGGTCGAAGCCCAGGAGATGATCGACTCGCTGCGCGATACGCGCAACCAGCTCAGTCGAGACCTCAAAGCGCTCCATCAGGTCCGCCCCGTCTCGTACAGCTCGATCATCAGGGACTACCGCTATCTCAACGAGTTGATCCGCAAGCAGGCGTTCATGTTCCAAGCGCGACCGTGAGGAAGTGACTCCAATTAACCATGTTATGACTGGAGAAGATAAATAAGTAAAAAGGCGCCGTGAGGCGCCTTTTGCTTATCAAAAAGTATTGTAGAGGAAGATTGGTGTAAATAAAATATACAGATCTTAAAAAGATAGTTGATAGTTTGGTGACGGCTTTTCTTGTTTTTCGTCGATAATTCGCTTCTTGCGATATGCATCAGTTTTTTGGGTATTTTGTGTCTGTTGGGGACTAAGTGATCTAATAAACTTTCGGAAGTAAAATTGATGCGTTGAGAGGTTACTAAAAAATGTAACTACTCCATGAGTTGCGGTATTCCAATAGGTTCAAACGAAACTATGTTCTGGTGCGCAGAAATTTATGTCTCCATTGTCTTCTTTAATTCGGTATTGAGAAAAAATCTCTTTTTCGACAACCTCTATGGCGTGCTGTTGCGCTTACTTTGTTATCTCCAGTACCAGGAATCTCAAAAAAAATGGTAGCAAAGGTTCCCGGAGTCTAAATATCTTGAAGGTATACAGGATTTCACAATCCTTTTCATGAGGGCAGCCGATTGAGTGGCAGGCTGATGGAAGTATTGACGACCTGAGTTCGTCCTTCGGTTCGAAGCTTGCTGAACGGAAGTGTCGGTACGGCGTGTTTTCTCCACTCGCTCGTTGCGACCACGAACGAGGATCGGCGAGATCCGGAGGAGCACGATTTTCTGCGCGTCCGGCTGCGGATTCTTGCGGGATCCTGTCCAGAACGAATCCCAAAGGGCGTACCGCAGATGGCTATGAATTGCTCCGGTACCGTTAGCGACCGTAGGTCGGTATCCGTCGCCCCGGACATGTTCGTCTCGTCCGAGGTTTTTCACTTCTCGGCGCTTCCATGACGAGGTGCAACGACATCATCCCTTCGGATTGAGCCTCCCGTCGATGTGCTCGCCGCGCTCAAGCCCGTCCACGAGCGTCGCGCAAAACCCGTCGATCGCATCGCGCACGCGACGGTAATGCGCCCGTTGCTCGGTCTCGTCTTGTGAGTCCCCGCGCGACGGATCGTCGAACGGTGCATGAAGGATGCGGGCACGCAGCGTTGCGGGCAGCAGGGGACACAGATCTTCCGTCGCACAGAGCGTCACGATGAGGTCGAACCGCTCAAGCGGCAACTCGAAAACGTTGCGTGCCGGCCCGACCGCTTCAAGACCGATTTCGCGCAAGGCGTCCTGCGCACCGGGGTCGACTCCGCCTTCGGGATTCGAGCCCGCCGAAACGACCTCCCAGTCGGGGCGCCTTGCCCGCATCAATGCTTCGGCCATGCGGCTGCGACAGCGGTTGTGCGTGCAACAAAAAAGAATGCGTTTCATTTGAAAATCCAAAATCAAGCGTACCGAATTGCTTCAGAACGAAAGCACGCTCGAGCATGCAAGCCCGAGCCCGATGAGCGCCACGGCAATGCCCGCAAGGCGACGCCCGAAAAGGCTTCCTTGCCGAAAGCGGCTTGAGGCGAGAAGCCGAGCGGTCCGCTCGGCGAGACAACCCGCCGCGACAAGCGGCAAAACATGCCCCAGACCGAAGGCGGCCGCGAGAACGGTGCCTTCGAGAAGCGTCGGTTTCGCCGTCGCCGCCGCAAGGATCGGGGCGAGGAAGCCGAAAGTGCACGGGCCGGAAACAACGCCGAACATCGCGCCGAGCACGAAGGCGCCCGCGCGTCCCCGACGCACCTCGGGGAGGCTTGCCGTCGGGAGGCGCAGCGAAAGGACGCCCGCCGTCTCGAGACCGAATGCGGTCATGACCAAACCCGCGGCGAGGCTCGCCGCGGGCGGCAAATCGCCGAGCAAACGCCCGGCCGCGGCGCACGCAAGCCCCGCCGTCCCGACGGCAAGCCAAAGCCCGAAGCCGAAAAGAAAGGAACAGACGACCGCCTCCCGAGAGCCCGTGCGGCCGATACCGCCCGAGACATAGGCCGTGAGAAGCGGTACAGATGCGAGGTGACACGGACTCAGAAGGAGGCTTGCAACGCCCCAAACAAACGCCCCGACGGGCGTTGCCTGCGCAAGAAGTTCGTAAGCGGCGAGAAAGAGAGCATCCATGGGTTACTTGTCGACGGCAACGAGCTCGTCGATCGCGCGCGTCAACTCGGCCTCGCTCAGGAATCCTTCGTGGGTTGCGACCCGTTCGCCCGCGGCGTTGAAGAAAATCTGCGTCGGCAAAATCCGCACGCCGTAGGTCTTGAGTGCTTCGCGGTGCGTGCGAATGTCAACGACAAGTATTCGTGCGCGCCCCTCGTAACGTCGCGCCGCACGTTCGAGTACGGGCGCCATCAGACGACAGGGAACGCAAGCGGCCGCGCCTACGTTCACCACGAGGGGCTGCGCCTCACGCGTTTCTTGCACGGGTTCGGCGACCCGAGGTCCGGAAGCGTAGGCCGCCGAAAATGTCCCTCCCGCAAACACGACGAAGAGGGCCGCCGGGGCGAGCGCCGAACATACCGCGCGTCGCGGACGAATGACGAACCGTGCGGCCCGACCGTTGTCCCGCACCGCCGGCACTCGAAACCCGCATACCGTTTCCGAGTCCGTCATGTGCGTTCGATCAGCGACCGCAGCCGCACCCGCCGCAACCGCACGAGGGGGCGGCGTTCGCCGTTTCGCTGTCCGTACCTCCCGACACCCAGGCGCGAATCTCGTCCGCATCGGGAATGCGACCCGTCGCAACCACGCGCCCGTCGATCACGACGGCGGGGGTCGACATGATGCCGAGCCGAATCATGGCCATGACGTCCTCGACCTTTTCAACCTCGACCCCCGGCGGAAGTTCGCCGGACGCAACCAGCCCTTCAACGCAGGAGCGCACGCGCTCGAACGCCATGGCGCACTTCGAGCACCCCGTACCGAAAACCTGAATCTTCATCTGCTTCTCCTTTCATGCGACGCCTCGCGTTTCGCGACGCGTCGGCGTTTCAAATATTTTGCTATTTGGCCATATGGCCATATAACGACCACTTTAGCACGCCGTGCGCCGCGTCACAAGCGTGTTCGCACGCGGGTTTGAAAGGGCGGTCGGCGGGTTCGATTTCCATATTTGGTAATTTGACCAAATAGGAAAAGAGCGATACACTTCGGACACCGAAGGCGTGCGACGCGTTGTCGCCCCGCCTGTTTCCCCTACTGCGAAGTTACGGAAAGCATCATGTCCGAACCCATTGCCACGCCCGAGACGCGCCGTCTCCTTCTCGCCGCCCCCGTTGCTCTTTCGGTCTGGAGCGCGCTCTATTGGGCGAACGAACCCCTCGCTGCTTGGGTGACGTTCGACGTCCTCGGTCTCTCGTCCGAGTCGAGCACGGGCGAAGCGCTCAACTTCTTTCTCTACGACACGGTGAAAATCCTGCTTCTGCTCGTTCTCATGGTGTACGTGCTCGCCTTCTGTCGGGCGAGTCTCAACGTCGAGCGCGTGCGGGCCTTTCTTTCGGGCAAAAACCGCCTGGTCGGGTACGGTGCGGGGGCGCTCTTCGGGGCCGTGACGCCCTTTTGTTCGTGTTCGAGCGTGCCGCTTTTCATCGGCTTTACGATGGGCGGCATCCCTCTCGGGATCACGATGGCTTTTCTCATCACCTCGCCCGTCATCAACGAAGTGGCGGTCGTGTTGCTCTGGGGGCTCTTGGGGCCCGAAACGACGATGCTCTACGTGGCGGTGGGGCTCGCCGCGGGTATTGCGGGCGGGATGCTGATGGACGCCTTCCGGGCCGAACGCTGGTTGCAGCCTTTTCTTCTTGAGGCGCTCAAGCGCGGTGAGAAGACCGACACCCGATACGACGGCGAATCGCTCACCTTCGTCGCGCGGCACCGCTTCGCCGTCGGCGAAACTCGCGACATCTTCCGCCGTGTGTGGGTATGGGGCATTGCGGGCGTCGGGATCGGGGCGCTTTTGCACGGGTTCGTGCCCGAAGATTGGATCGCGGCGAATCTCGGCAGCGACAACCTCGCCGCGGTGCCCGCCGCGGTGCTGCTCGGGATTCCGCTTTATACGAACGTGACGGGGGTTGTCCCCGTCATGGAAAGTCTCCTTGCGAAGGGCCTCCCGCTCGGTACCACGCTCGCCTTTACGATGAGCACGGTGGCGGCGAGCCTTCCCGAAGCGATGATGCTCAAGCAAGTGATGCGCCCGAGACTCATTGCGCTCTTTCTCGGCGTGCTCGTCGCGATCTTCACGCTCGTCGGCTGGACCTTGAATGCCCTGACCTGAGGATCGTCCTTACTTCTCTTTGCCGCGCCCGCAGGAGCAGCCGCACGCATCGGTCTGCTTGGCGGGCGTTTGCATGTCGTTCTTTTGCGCTTCGGGCTTCTCGGCTTCTTCAAGGCAACGGATGAAGGTCGTTACGCACCCGCGCAGAAGCCGGTAGTAGACGAAGTTGCCGCGCTTGAAGGATTCGACGAGTCCCGCCGCTCGCATGACCGCGAGGTGCTTCGAAACGGTGGAGACGTCGGACCCCACGAGTTCGCGCAACTCGCACACGCACTTTTCGCCTTCGCCGAGCGCGATCACCATCCGAAGCCGGCTCGGGTGACCGAGCGCCTTGAAGAGTTCCGCTTGCTTTTGGAGATCGTGTTCGGTCATCCGCTTTTCCTCTCGTTGTGTTCGTTCTTTGCGCCCGGGCCGAATCGAATCGGCCGATCGACCGATCGGCCTGTCGGTAGGGTTGCCGGGCCGTCGGGCTCTCGGCCCGCTCCCCGAGCGCGGCCTTCTTTCGTCGGGGCCGCACGCCTCATCGCTCGGAGGCCTGTCGTTGCCGTCAAAAAGGGGGCATAGGCTTTCGATGCGCGTCCGATGTGCTTCGCGAACTTGTAGCGTACACGTTCCCGCCTGTCAAGGTCGGGCGCTTCCGGCCGATCCTGCCGTTCCTTCCGTGCTTCCGGGCGAAGTCGAAGAGGTCGAAGAGGACCGTAGGGTTCCGATGGGAGGCGCAACGCCGTCATCAACTTTGATTACACTTCTCGTCGAATCCGTACGCCCACCGACGGGCGTTCGCCTGTTCGAGCGCTTGAGTGTTTGAGCGTTCGACCTTTCGAGGCCGGCGGGCGTGCTGCCGTGCGGCCGACCGATACCCGGAGACCGGCCGCGTGCGGTCTCACATCTCACCGATGAGGTTTACCATGGCGCTTGCGACGTCTTCTTTTGCTTATCCCGCAACGATCGAGCCGAACGGCGAAGGCGGCTTCATCGCGTCTTTTCGCGACATTCCCGAAGCGCTCACCGAAGGACAGGGCCCGAACGAGGTGCTCGACCTGGCGGCCGACGCGCTTTTGACGGCGCTCGAGTTCTACGTCGAAAGCGAGCGGGCCGTTCCGTCGCCTTCCGTCCCGAAGGCGGGCGAGGTGCTCGTCGAAGTGCCGACTTCGGCGGCGGCCAAAGTGTTGCTTTTGAATGCCATGGTCGAGTCGGGCGTTCGCCCCGCGGAGCTGGCCCGCCGGTTGGGCGTCACCCGCCAGGAAGTGCATCGCCTCACGGACCTGCGGCATGCGACGAAAATCGACGGCATTGCCAAAGCGCTGCGCGCGCTCGGGTACCGCCTTGAGCTTTCGCTCGCGAAGGATCGGCATCGTTCGGCAGTGCTCGGGTGCGTTCGGGCGGCGATCGGCTCTCCATGCGGTGAAGCGTCCTTCACCATTCGTCGGGTGAAGCCAAAAAGCGAATGAAACTTCACCTCCTTGAGTTTGCAGAGAAAAAAACGAACGAAACTTCACTTTTCAGTGCGAAGACGGGTAAAGTGAAGAAAGCTTCATAATTTTCCAAACGGAGCCGAAAAGTGAAGAAAACTGCAACAACAAAAGAGTCCTTCCCTGCCGAGAGCACCTGGTCAAGCGCGTCGCAGGCATCGGAACCGAACCGGAGCGGCGTGACGCGCTCGGGCGGCGATCGGCTCTCAATGCGATGAAGCCTTCACCATTCCTGAGTTGCAACCAAAAAGCGAACTTAACTTCACTTCCGTGTGGTTGAGGAGAAAAATTGATTGAAACTTCACTTTTCGACTCGAAGACGTGTAAAGTGAAGAAAGCTTCATGAATTTCGGAACGGAACCGAAAAGTGCGGAAAACTTCACCAAGGAAAAGAGCTCCTCCCTGCGGAGAGTGCCTCGTCAAGCGCGTCGCAGGCTTCGGAACCGAACCGGAGCGGCGTGACGTGACGTGCTCGGGCGGCGATCGGCTCTTAATGCGGTGAAGCGTCCTTCACCATTCGTCGGGCGAAGCCAAAAAGCGAACCGAACTTCACTTCTTTGAGTTTGCAGAGAAAAAACGAATGAAACTTCACTTTTCGACTCGAAGGCGTGTAAAGTGAAGAAAAGTTCTTGAATTGTGGAATGGAGCCAAAAAGTGCAGACAACTTCACTGGAGAGAGCCCCCTTTCCTGCCGAGGGCACCTCATTAAGCGCCTTGCGGGCCTCTGAACCGATCCCGGCATCTTGCAGTCCCTCCCGAAAGGACCCCGCGAACGATGCTCCGGACGGCGCTCGGACCGGCACGCGTCGCCGCGGCAAAAAGCGCGAGCCCGTCATCGTCGCCAAGCCCGGCATCGTGCTTTGGAACGCGGTGCGTCTCGAGGAGATCGGCGAGTCGGTGCGACTGAAGCGCAAGGCGCTCGACTACACGCTCGACGACCTGGAGCGGCTCACGGGCGTATCGAAGCGCACCCTCATCAAGCTCGAAGCGGGCGGGGATGTCCGCTACTCGACGCTACTGAAGGTATTGAGCGCTGTGGGACTGGTGCTTGCTTTCAACGCGCCGAGCGCCGAAGATCTGAGGAAAATTCGAAATGGAACGTACTCGACAAATAGCGAAGACAACATCGATTGGTTCGGATGAAAGCGTGACCTTCGAGGTTTGGATCGGCACGTCGCACGTCGCTGATCTCATGGATACGGGAGGCGGCTCGAAGTCGGGTTGGGAACTGGCGTACGCGTCCAAGTGGGAGGCTTCGCCGAGTGCCTTTGCGCTGTCGCCCGCTTTGCCGCTCGGTCGGAGGCACAGCGGAGCGGTCGTCTCGAATTTCTTCGAAAACTATTTGCCAGAAGGCGAGGAGTTGCAGGAGCTTCGACGGATTGCTCGGGTAGACCGTACGAATGTTATTGGTCTTGCGTATGCGCTTCGGAACGATCTCCCGGGAGCGGTCCGGTTACAGTTGCCTGACCGCGAGGAGCCCGTACGCGCGGTCGAAGGTGCGAATGTCTTTCGTCGGATTACCGACGAGGAGATGCTCGAACGCCTTCGGGGCGCTGCGGCGATATCCATTTGGGATAACCGTTACCGATTGTCGGTTGCCGGTGTACAGCGCAAGCTCAACGTGATGTGTCGTGAGGGTGGCTGGGGGTTAGTTGACGGACCGGATTGGGCCTCGACGCATATTCTCAAGTTCGCTTCCGAAGAGATGCCGATGCTCGTTTTGAACGAGTACCTCACGATGCGCTTGGCCGCCCTGAGCGGTTTTCCGACGGCGAAGGTTCGCATGGTTGGCATAGGCGGTCCGGAGGGCGTTCGCGCTCTGGAGGTCGAGCGGTTCGACCGACTTTGGCGACCCGATCGCGGACGGGAAGGCACGGTTTTGCGCACGCACGTGATCGACGCCTGTCAGGCGACGGGCCTCTCGGTCGCTCGCAAATACGAGCAGCCCTACGGGTCCGGTCGCGACGTCGCGCACATCCGCGACGGCGTGAGTTGGCCCCTTGTGACCGATCTCGTCGCTTCGGCCGAGGATCCGCAAAGGTTTCTCGTCTTCCTGTGGTCGGCGTTCGTCTTCAACCTCATCGTTGGGAATTCCGACGCGCACGGGAAGAACTGGTCCTTTTTCGTCACCGCGAAAGGTTTGAGCCCGACGCCGCTCTATGACTTGGTGAACGTCGCCGTACTTCGCGATACGCTCGCGCCGCAGCTCGACACGAGGCTCGCCATGGCGGTCGGGGACGCCTTTGAGCGGGATCGTGTGGGCGTCGAAGACTGGATCCTTCTGAGCATAGACTGCGACTTCCCGTTGGAGCGGATTCTCGAGTGCATGCGTCGCACGACGGCACACGTTGCGGGAGCGCTCAACGCCGTAGGGAGGAACGTCGAGGCCTTGGGGCTTCGGGACGACGAAGTGAAGTTTGCGAGCGCCTGGCGGCGCTCGGTGGAGGAGGGGATCGCGATCGCGCATCGGTGGGCGGACGAGATCGAGCGGGTGCTGATGCGCTCGTAATGTGTGACCGCTCGCGGATCGTGCGGCGGGCGGTTTGGCCGGATGTTTGGCATCGGGGGCGCACCGTGCTCGTACTCTGCCCGCACCGTGCTTGCTCGCGTCTCGGTATCCTTTCAAGAGCCTCGGCGGGGCTTCGGCTGCGATCCGAGTTCTTGAGCTCCCGGGCCATCGGGTTTCCGGATCGCCGGGGACGCACGGCGGTCGGGGCGGGTTGCAGGCGCTTGCGGGCTCGCTGGCCGAGTATGCTTTCTTTCCTTCGCCGTGTCGTTTTTCGGAGGTGTGCTTCGTGATTTCTTCGGGTTTCGGTTTCGTCGCGTCGCGCGGTTCGGACGCTTCGGGGTTGTCTTCGGCTTCGATTTCGGGTTCGACTTCGGATTCGGAAGCTCTCGGGCATCGGTCCTTTTCCGGGCGCTCCGGGCGCTTTCGCGCGGAGGCCTTCGGGCTTCTCGCCCGAGCGGGATTTTTGGGGATGGCGGGTGTGACGGGACTCGCGACTCTCCTCGGGCCGGGATCGGCTCGGGCGGGCTTGTGCGTCATCGAAACGCCCGACCCGAGCGGTTGCGCGCGCCATGACGACATGCTCTACCGCTCGAAAGCGGTCATTTCGGACGATGCGTACGTCGACTTCGTTGCGCGGTACTGCGATTTCGAAGACCGCATTGTGCGTACGAAATACGCCCTCGCCTGTGTCTACTACGGAAAGAAGGCCGTGTACCACGGGGCGGAGGCAAAGCTCGAACGCAACTACAACGGAATCTATGCGCCGCTTCTCGTCGATTCCAACGGATGGACGCAGGATGCGAAGGGTTTCTTTTGGCGGGTCGTCGAGACGGCCGGGCGGGATCCGTTGCGGCTGGGCGATCGCGCTCGGCTGCTGGAGCGCCGGTGCGAGCACGACGAAGACGGGAAGGAAACCTTGACGAAGGACTTCGTTGCGGTCGGGGACGCGAAACCCATCGCAGCGGACGACGTGCTCTTTGCCGTGACGAAGGAACTTTGGAACGGGATGGTGTTCGAGGTCGTCGGACCCGCGAAGCACGCGTTCGTGAGGGTCGAGAAGGCGGAGACGGTGAAGAAAGTAGAAAGCGACGGGACGGTCGGGAAAGCGGCTGCGCCGTGAGCGGCCGGCTATGATGCCGCTGAGCCGAACGCTTTTTCTCGATGCTCGGCGACGTTCGGCTCAAAGTCGGGACAAAGTTGTCCCGTCGGTGCTTTCGAAGATCCGAAATGCCGGAGGTGATTCAAATTCCAGTCGCACGATGCGGTAAGGGTCGGCGGGCGCTCCGGGCGTCTGGGTTGCCCGGTGAAATGTCGGTATTGAACGGTATCGGGCGGTCTCGAAAACGTCTACGAATCGCTTGCGAGGGTGCGGAAGGCGGGAATGGATACGCCGAAACTCTTCGAGCTTTCGGTGGCGGACCGCAGATACAACAAACCCGAGCGCGATCGGGCCAAGCGCTCGGGTCTGAGGATTTTCATGCTCGGAAGGATGTTCTCGCCAAAAACACTAAGGCACGATCGAACTCATGGCCAAGAGGTGTTGATGACATCCGTCCGAGCCATGAATATTAGCAGGAAAGATTTCGTTTTGCAAGAGGTCCGACAAAAAATTGGAGCCGATCCTTTTCGGACGGTCGGCAACCGATGGACGGCTGCGGACGGCGATCGAGGCGGCGTTGACGTTCCCGCTCGCTTCGAGAATGCGCGCGTCGCGGTCGGTTCGGGAGGCCTGCAATAAAAACTTTCGTCCTTCGACAAAAACATAAACTGCGAGACGTTCGAGCGCGAAGAAGCGCGAATTACGGCGTCCAATGTTTTTCGAGCTCATCGCGCAAGTCGCAAAGCGTCTCGAACACCGCCTGCTCGGAAAACGAGGCGAGAAGGCGTTCTTTTTCAGCGATGACGCCGACCGCGAAGGCGGGGATTCTGCGTCCTGCGAAAATCGGGACGGCCATCGTGTAGACGCCTTCGTCCCATTCCTCGTCGTGTACGCCGAAGCCCCGGCGCCGCACGCGTTCGAGTTCGGCCCGAATCTCCTCGGGATCGACGTGCGTCGTCGTTCGGAACTTCGTGTGCGGACGTTCGAGCTCGAGCTTGAGTTCGTCGTCGTTGCGAAAACTCCACAGGATTTTGCCGGCGGCGGAAGCGTGCACGGGGAAGGCGTTCCCCGGGTGGAGACCTTCTCCCGTGCTCGGGCGGCGGAATCCTACGAGCGACACGACGCGTCCCTTCATTTCCGTCAAATAAATCGTCTCGCCCAATCGGTCGGCCGCAGCCGAAGCGTAGGGTTCCGCGCTCGCAAAACGCGCTTCGTTGAGTTCGGCCGCCCGGCCGAGACCCGCAAAGGCGGCGCTCAGGGTGTGCCGCCCGCGACCGTTCGCGGCCTCGAGCATGCCCACACGGCGCATTTCCGCCAGCAGCCGGTAGGCCGTTGAGACCGGGATGCCGAGCCCGGCCGCAACGTCCGAGAGGCGAATCCCTTCGCGCGTCGAAGCGGCCAATTCAAGAATTTCCACGATCCGATCGAGGCGAATCTGCCTTCCTTCCTGGCTGGTTTGGCGTCTCTGTGTCATGACTTCGGGGGTCTTGCGAAAAACGATGCGGTCCCGAGCTCGGGAGTCTCGGGTTTTCCCTATTGTACGGTACCGCGCAAAAAGTAGTAAATTCTCGCTTACTGAGAATTCTCGCTAAGAGAGAATTTTTTGCATGTGTCAAACAGGAGAAGTCATGAATTCATCCGCTCTTTCGCGCCGCGGTTTCCTCAGAGGATCCGCCGCGTCCGTCCTCGCGGCCGCGACGCTGGTCGAAGCCGGTGTTGCGAATGCCGCAAATTCCGAACGCAGCGGGCTTGAGCCCAAGGAAACGTTCGATCTCGTCATCGTCGGGAGCGG